>CAZXQI010000081.1:0-17414 GCA_964643005.1 uncultured Saprospiraceae bacterium
ATAACCCTTTATCAGATTAGAATTATTCTACAATGACCATCTTTCTGGTAGCTGTGTTAGTAGCTGTTTCCAGCGTGTAATACATCAAACCATAGGAAGGCAGTTCGTTGCTGTTCAATTGAACTTCGTTATATCCTTTTGCAAAATCCTGCTCTACTACTTTCAGCACTCTTCCGGAAACATCAGTCACCGTCAGTTTTGCAGAACCTGACTGAGGCAGGTTAAAGCCGATAACAGTGTTGCCCCTGAATGGGTTTGGCGTGTTCTGATAGAGTTCAAATGCAGGCGTGACGCCATTGGTGAATCCCAATTGCACTCCGAGCAAATTGCCGTTCAAGTTGTATGCTTCGGCTTTTGTGTACCGGGAGTTCAAACTCAGCAGGTCGCTCAGTCGTCCGTTGGCTTTGGCGTAGAAGACGAGACTGAACAATGCTTCGCTATCGGCTTTGCCGTTCCAGCTTGCCGTGATGGCGCCTTTGTCCAATAAGGTAAATCCGAAGTTTTCGTCGGCGGCTACCCCTGGCAACAGATTCACTAAATCGAGTTTATCCGGGTCAAAGTTCAAGGTGAACTGATAACCTAAGATAGCCAGGTCTGCCGATTTGAATTCGACGGTAACATTTTCACCTTTGCCTACTGTGCGATCTTCTATTTCCAACAGGAGGGTTCCGAAGGCGCCCCTGTCTTCACTTCCATTGGCGAGATTAGTAGTAGCGCTGGTGTTGACGTCGCCGACTTTGACGGCTATGAAGTCTGCCAGCGTAGCGCCCGCCGGAATGTTATTGATGCTCACTACTTCCGGGAATTGCTGCGACCAGGGATTGGCCGGATTCGGGAAGGTGTATGACTTGTCAATAAATCTCCAGGAAGTGTTGTGCGTAAATGTCGGAATGATCTGTAGAATCAGTTTGCGCAGTTCTACGAGGTCGGCAGTTGTCACTGAATTTGACTTGTTGGCATCTGCTGCAATTAATTTGTAAGGAGAATCGAGCAGTTGAATCCCCAGGATGTGCTTGCTGATGAGTACTAAGTCAAAGGTAGTCACGCCGTTGAGCGGATCGTCGTCCTTTTCAGGAGTAATCGTTATGTCGTTGCCAAGGGGCACATTTGCGAAGCTATAAGTACCTGCCAGATTGGTCAGGGTAGTTCCTGTGCTTTGGCCGCTGAGCGATACTGTTACATTTTCTACTGGCTGGTCTTCCTCGTCGGCAATAGCGCCACCGAGATTTACTAACGGATCGTCGTTGCAAACGCCTAAGTTGTCCTGGATAATCAGGAAGGTCTCACAGTAATCCTGATTGCCGGCTGCGTCTGTCACCCAGATTTGTACGGGCTGCTGGCCTATGTGCTCGCAGTAGTAAGTCCTGGAAATGTCGTCCACATCCGAAGAGAAAGAGAATTTCAGGGTTCCGGTACAGTTGTCGAAGCTACCGGCATTGAAGTCGCTGGCGTGAACAGTAATGTGCGGATCCGGCGGGTCAATTTCGATGACCAGACCATTTTTACAATACGGCGTCGGTTTTTTGCAATCTTTTACCGTGACTGTAGTATGGCAGTCTGTCTGGTTATTGCAGTTGTCTTTTGCGTTGTAGACCACCTCGTAAACTCCGGGCGGAACGTTCAGGTAAGGGCCGAAGCCATTCAACCAGACACCGCCGATTTTTACTTTTGCCGTCAGCGTAACATTTGGACTACACTCCTCAATCGCCGGCTCAGGCAATACCATTGTAGCGCCGCAAATATTGCTTTCAATACAAACGTCGAGAATGGCGCAGCCATCTGCAAATATCGGATCTACCGTATCTATTACCTTGATGATCTGCTGATAGGTGATGTATCCATCCCAGGGATCGGAATCCGTATCCGTGTCTGGATTGGTGATCGGGCCATGGCTCTGGTTGTCGCTTCTGCCGGGCTTGTGCTTTTTGCCTTGGATATTGTTCCAGCTATCGCGGAAAGTGCGATGGCTCTTGTTGCTATTTACTTCGGCGGCATTGAAATAGCCGTCTCCGTTAATGTCGCGGTCGGCGACTGTAGTGACGCCTAAGTTATACAACTGCGCTTCGGACAATTCCTCAACTTCCTGGTCAATGATACTTCCGACAACACACCAGTTGATGACCGTCCACTTACGGACTATTTTGTAACAGGCATCCGGCACTACCGAGTAGAGCACATCGTCATAAGAGATGGCAATGAGTTCGCATGTTTCATTGAAAATCTTCGGCTCGCCGAAATCGGGAACGGTAGTTCCGCAATCCACGGTAATATCGGCGGGGAATTCCACGCTCCAGTCTGAAACGTGATCCACGTAAATATTCTGGACGCAGTTCTGAGAGCCGCTGTTGCTGCTGGGGTCTTTGGCAGTCCAGGTGCGGGTGATGACGCCGTCTAAGCACTGATCAATATTGATGTTGACTGCGCAGGAGACGATAGCGGAACAGTTGTCGGCAAAGGTGGCTTCTCCAAATCCCTTAACCGCAAGAATTTCGCATTGCTCCGTCGGAGTTTTTCCTGCCAGTTCTGTTTCCAGATTGTCGGCAAATTCATCGCAGGAAATGCGGGTATCCTGAGGACAAGTAAGGAGATACGGGCCTAATTTGTCGTTGACGGTAACCGAGACCATGCAATCGTTGTAATTGCCATAGCAGTCAAAAGCGCGGAACACAACCGTTATCGGGCTTTTCTCGATATCGCTACAGCAAAAGGTGACAGAAGGACCGAAAGTAGTGTTGCCGCTGATGTTGCAGTTGTCAGTCATCCTTCTCACTTCAAAATGATCTAAGCAGCAGTTGTCGTGGCTGCCATCGTCGAAGGTCGTTGCGAATACGACGGCCTGACCGTTGGTTGTGAGATTCACATCGGTGTGTTCGTCGCAAACCGCTGTTGGCGCAATATCGTCCAATACAGTCACGGGAACTTCAAGCGTCGTCTGGTTGCCACAGGCGTCCGTAGCCTGGTAGGTTATATTATGTGTGCCTACGGGCAAACCCGGAGATGGAATCAACCCGCCGTTATTGCCATTGCCGCCGCTGAGGTAAGTTGCCTCGCCTACGGACGTATATATTTTAACCACTACATCGCTACAGTTGTCGCTAAAGTTAGGCGCTTTCAAGAAGCCCAAGGATCTACACACTTGTGGATGTTGAGCGGGAACATTAGCCGATACTGAAAATGGGGCGATGGAAAGAGTAGGTTTCGTGGTATCCATTACTTTGATGATCTGGATATTGTCTTCACCCTCTGCACCAGACGTGACTATAGAACCGGTACACCAGTCGAGCACCGTCCAGGTACGGATGATTTTGAAGGCATTTCCACAAGTCTGGATGACCTGATCGCTGAAAGTCTGCTGGTAGTGGCAGTAAATACCCTCAATATTTTCAACGATTCCAGACCCCGTCAAAGCCAGTACGTCGGCATCGTCAAGACCATTGCCGGGGCAGCCATTGCCACCGTTGGCAGTATTGGTGCTGTTGATGAGCGGCGAGTCGTTGCTGTTGTTGCAGCTCGGATCGAGGTTTACGTCAATGTATGCCGTAGATGGATCGGTATCCGTAATAAAAGGATGCAGCGACGTTCCACCGACGATGTTGGGGAATGCGGCGTACTGATCGCAGGTCCAGATAACGTCTTTCGGGAAGCCCACCTGAGTTGGCCGGACGAGATAAATCGTTCTGGTACAGGTGAGAGAAGTGTTGCCCCGATTGTCAATGGCGACATAAGACTGGGTAATAGTCGCTGAACCATTAGAACAGATGTCAGTAGTATTCACCACTTCGTTGGTCAACTGGACAGTGGGATTGCCGTCGCAGTTGTCCACAGCAGCAGGAACGCTGATAGAGCTTACGTCGGCAGAACAGTTGACGGTAACGTCGTTACAGGTAATAACGGGAGGCAGTTTATCCTCCAGGGTCAGATTCCCCCAGCATGAATTGCCGGAAGTCATATCGGTTACGGTAGCGCCCAGGGTTATTCCAAAATAGCTGGAGGAACCATTGATAGTCACCAAGTTGATTCCAGTCGCTATGACTTCATAGCCCTTCTTAATTACGATTTGGTAATCGCGCCCGGGAATGGTACCGCCTTCGATAATCATCTCGGTGTTAATCTCAGCCTGACAAAGGTTGGGCGTCGGGCCGACAGACACCTGGATGAGATCGTTGCAGGCCATGGTCTGGGCAGTTGTGGGATGGTAGCTCACTAAGAGCAGAAGAAATTGAAATAGTGCCAAAAAAGTTACTGGCCATTTCGTAAAATTCGTTCTAATCATGGATAAAATAATTTGTTGATAGTGACTCGGCATTGAAGTGAGCGTAAAGCGAACCCTTCTCTACCTATTTTGAAGATAATTGTTAAGCGTGTAAGTAAATTGGTTACCAGATAACCTTACAAAGAACTTTACTCCGACAATTTCGGATATTTTTTCGATTCCTTTTCGAGTAATTTTTTCCCTAAGCTACTACGAAATACAGAATACAGAAGTGAGACGAATGGAAGCAAAATGAAAACAGAAGAATGGAACCTGTTTCCTGTGGCCTATGGGAATACCATGCTCGTTTTAGAATACAATAATAGAATCAGACGCTTAAAAGCCAATGAGGGCTTTTTTAGATATTATGTCGTAGGAATGGAGACTGTGTTGTGGAAAGTCAGGCTTATTTACTTTTTAAGAAAAGCCCTTTAGGAGGATATTGCAATTGAAAGAAAATCAGATATAAATGTTCAACCTTCATGCCAAATTAAATCAGGTTATTATTTGTTTTTTTTAAAATATTCACATTTTTTTTAAAAAAGTTAAACGTAATTTATTGATTACCAGATTGATAAAATATAGGTAGAAAAAGCTATTTATAGCAGGTTATTTTCGAAAACCATTTTTATCAAACTGGCGGTATTTCCGACTCCCAACTTGCGCATGAGGTTTTTGCGGTGAACGCTGACCGTCTGATCGCTGATGTAAAGCTCATCGGCAATTTCTTTGTTGGTCATGGCCTGAGCCACTAATTTCAGCACTTCAAACTCCCGTTTTGACAGGCCGTGTTTTTTGACAAACCGATCGTCGTAGGAAAATGACACCTTTCCTTCAAGCATAATAAATGGGCTTCCGCCGTCCTTGTTAGTCAGCGAAAGGCTGTTGCCGATATAGGTTTCCCCATCTAATACGGCCTCGATAGCTTTGAAGATTTCCTCTGTCTGACTGCTTTTCAGGACGTAGCCGTCCGTGCCGGCTTTGAAAGCTGCTTTCACCACCTTAGATTCCTCAAACATGCTGAGGATGATCACCTTTCCGGCATAAGTTCCAGATTCCTTCATTTTAGTCAACACTTCCAGTCCATCCATATCGGGGAGACTTAAATCCAAAAAGATGATTTCGGCGCTAGTCTCTGGAAGCAAATCCAATAGCCCCCGACCCGTCAAAGCTTCTCCAACTATTTCAATGCGGTATTTTTCTCCTCTGGCGAGAATAGTCTTTAGACCTTCAATAAAAATTTGATGGTCGTCTGCAATTAATATTCTGATAACTGGTAGTTCCATGCAGTATAAGTCTTGGCGTTTACCTAAATGGTGTGGTATTTTTCTCGAGGAAATATCAGGCAGGTATTATAAAAACTATGAAAATATGGCGCCACTTATCGCCTGAATGGCTGTGAAGGGATATTTTGGCAGAGGTAGGTAGTTTGTTCTTTTATTTGAAAATCAACCTTTTATAAATGAGGCTGAATCAAACGCCTGGTTTTTCTCGTGGGCGAAGAGGGAATAATTGAAACCGGGCTG
The DNA here is from genome assembly GCA_964643005.1 of uncultured Saprospiraceae bacterium. Lineage (GTDB taxonomy): Bacteria > Bacteroidota > Bacteroidia > Chitinophagales > Saprospiraceae > UBA6168. Next base: position 5,779 of record CAZXQI010000081.1, read on the forward strand.
AATGCTGAACGCCCCCGTTTCTCCCGCTATATTGACGGCGATGAATCCCACCTGAAATTCTTTGTAATTCTTTTGTTTGTGAATAATTCTTTTGACGGCTTCTTCGCAGGCTTCCTGCGGCGAACGCCCCTGTCGCATCAGCTCGACGATGAGGAAAGTCCCTAAACTTTTCAGCACTGCTTCACCGAGACCCGTCGCCGCTGCGCCGCCCTCTTCTCCGTCTAGGTACAAGCCGGCGCCTATGATGGGAGAATCGCCCACCCTGCCGCGCATCTTGTAAGCCAGCCCGCTCGTGGTGCAGGCGCCCGCTATTTCGCCAGATTGGTCAATCGCCAGCATGCCGATGGTGTCGTGGAGTTCTACGTTGATTTTAGGCTCGTATTTCGACTCCTTTTTCCACTCCTCCCAGGCTTGGCGGGATTTTTCTGTCAGCAGGTTTTCTTTTTCAAAACCCTGCGCTAATGCAAATTCCAGCGCCCCTTCGCCGACTAACATGACGTGAGGCGTCTTTTCCATGACCGCCCTCGCCACTGAAATGGGATGATGGATATGTTCCAATGCGCACACCGAGCCGCAATTGCCATCCGACGCCATGATGCAGGCGTCCAAAGTCACCCGCCCATCCCTGTCGGGCAGGCCGCCGTATCCCACGGATAGATTATCTGGATCTGATTCGATGACTTTCACGCCCTGCTCCACCGCATCGAGCGCCTTTCCACCCCTTTCCAATACTGCCCAAGCGGCCTCATTCGCCGCGATGCCAAAATCCCAGGTTGAAATGGCCAGTGGACGAACGGCAGCTATTTTATCGGATTGCTTTTGTTCGGAGACATTGGTGCAGCCGGAAACTATCGAACTGCCGGACAGGGCGGCGGCGGCTCCGACTGCCGTGTTGGCGAGGAATTTTCTTCTGTCAATCATCTTTGAATAGATTTTTCTGATTTTTGTCTTGCAAACGTAGCCATATTTGATTCTGATTTGAAAAAAAATCTTCTCGACAAAGCGACCTTACTGCTCCTGAAATTGGGAGCTGTTTTTTTTTCCTTGCTGCCTTTTTGGGCGCTATATCTCCTGTCCGATGCGCTGTTCTTTTGCTTTTACTACCTTTTCAATTATAGAAAAAAGGTCGTTCAACAAAATTTGAAAAACTCCTTTCCCGAAAAGCAGGCCTCTGAAATACAGCGCCTCAAAATAGAATTCTACCGACATTTTTGCGACATCCTCCTCGAATCCCTCAAAGGACTTTCCATGTCGGAGGCCGAACTAAGCCGGCGTTTTGTCTATAAAAACCCTGAAATATTTTCTCCTTTTTTTAAAAAAAATGAAAGCGCCATTTTGCTCGGCAGTCACTACGGCAACTGGGAATGGGGCGTGCTGTCTTTCCCCTTAGCGGTGCGACACAAAGTCGTCGGCATTTACAAATCCATAAAAAACCCGCTCGTCAACGACTGGCTCAACGAGCGCCGCAAACGGTGGGGGCTTCATCTCGTCGAAATGAGCACAGCCGGACGGGCTATTGTCGAGAACAAAGGCCTTCCCTGCATCTTCGTCCTCATCGCCGACCAAACGCCATCTGACGTGAAAAACGCCCACTGGGTAGAATTCCTCCACCAGGATACGCCCTTCCTACACGGCTCCGCAAAACTCGCACGGCGGACGGGCTATCCCCTTTTTATGTTTGAAATTCAAAGGGTAAAACGCGGATTTTACGAAGTGACTTTCCGGGAAATCAGCCGCGAGACGGAGGGGCGAAGAGATGAAGCAACAACTACGGCCTTTGCCCGGGAGCTTGAAGCGACTATCCGCAGGAAGCCTTCCGACTGGCTTTGGTCTCATCGCAGATGGAAGCGGAGCAGAAAAAAAACCTCCAACCCTGCGGAAGACGACAGACTCTGAGCTGATAGCTGCCTAATTTTGCCACCAGACTGGATCTCCCGACAAAAAATAAAAATAGGTTTTGAGAAATCTGATGTTCACTATTTGTCGTTAGTCCCTCATGTATCGTTTCCTGGCTCAGGCCAGTTCAATCGCCCATTTATGAAAATCTCCATCAAAAACTTTTTCTCGACAAAAAAGCAGTATCGGCTTTTTCTTCTTCTGTGCGCGACTACGTTGCTCAATCTGACTTTAGTCGGCTACCGAATGTATTACACGGGATTTGATTTTATAGAGCTGACCAGTTTTAGAGCTATTGCAGACACGAGAGGCACGACCTTCCTCTTCTTAGCCTGGAACCTTTTGCTGGCCTGGATTCCCTACCTTATCGCCATTTCATTAGAAAAAATACCGCTCAAAAAATACTTAGCCGTACTCGCCCTACTTGCATGGTTGGTGTTCCTGCCAAACGCTCCTTATATCATCACCGACCTGCTGCACGTGCAATACCGCCACGGAGTGCCGCTCTGGTACGATGCGCTCATGTTTTTCTCTTATGCCTGGACAGGGCTGCTGCTTGGCTTCCTTTCCCTCTTGGAGGTGCAGCATTTTTTACAAAAGAGACTGAATAAACACTTAGTGTATTTGCTGATAGGCGCAGCCATTCTACTCAGCGCCTTTGGCGTCTATCTCGGCCGCTATCAGCGCTGGAATTCCTGGGATTTGATTCGGGATCCCTACCAGCTATTTTGGGACTCTATAGCCGTAGTGGTTCACCCTTCGGCCTACTTAGGTACGCTGGGCTTGGCGGTGGTGATGGCCGGTATTCTCGGCCTCGGTTATTTGACTTTGAATGTCTTAGTGAACGACGGAGAGAAGACTCCCTAAAAAAAGGCAGGGCACAGCCCTCCTTACTTCTTTATAAAAGGAACCGCTTCCACCTTCCCTTTGGATAAAATTTGGAACAAATAAAATCCCGGCGCCAGCTCGTCGAGCTCCACCGAAATGGACTGTTGCCCGGACTGAACCTGAGTCGCCCAATGCCGGACAATCGTCCCATCAGACCGGACGATGGAATAATCTAAGCGGCTGCTTTCGGACATAAAAAACTGGGCATTCAGACTGTGGCCGACCGGGTTGGGCCAAACCTTCAGCCCTGATTCCGAAATGACAGAGTTGGTAGCGGTAGTCGTTTTGAGTTTGAAATCCGTCACTTTAGGCAGGTGGTCGGAGGCCAGATAGGTATCTTCTTCCAACAGACCAAAAGCAGCTAAGCGCTCAGGCGACATGATTTCTGTCTGTAGGATGAACGCCTTTTCCACCTCCATTGCGCTCCCTGAAAAGATATGATAGTCTAATCGAGACGGCGGATAGCTGCCCGAATACGACCGCCAAGTATAGGCCATGCGCTGGTCGGCCTGCCACGAAACGACGTCGGTCAGGTTGCCGCCGTCCCAGTCGGGAGCGCCGCCGGCGCCGTAGATGGAGGTATTGACGATATCGCCGGTGAGCAGGGTGTTGAGTTGTTGTGCCCAGCCCACGAGATTGAGATCGCCGGAAAGGACGAAGGGAGTACCCTCGGGCAGAGTGAGAACCCCGCCAGGCGATTTGGCGTCGAGGATAAAGGCGGCGAAGGCGTCGGCTTCTAATTGCCGCGTGTCGTCGCCGTCGCTACAGCATTTCAGGTGCCCGTTGACTACCAGCAAATCGCTGGGACAGACCTCGTCGGGCAGGTCAATCAGAGAAGCCGTCAGCCGGGAACCGGGACGTATCAGCCAGCTTTGCAAAATCGGAAAACGCGTCACTGTGATGTTTCCTCCGTCGAGTTTGACGGCGCTCCAGGATTGAAAGTTGCCGAGGGGCAGCGCCTCGTTCAGCAGCGTAGCGGCGGCGCCGGCGCTCACATTCCAGCACTCATTGAAGGTGACGATATCGGGCTGAACGACGCTGATGACTCGCTTAAAGTTATCCCTGCGGCTGAAGTCGCCCAGACCGCTGTCCAGCGTGTTCCAGGTCAGCAGGCGGATATGTTCGCTGTTATTTTTTTGTAAATCAACCGCCTGAAAGGGTGGAGTAGGAGCGGGGTCGAATGAATAAGAGAAAACCTGTCCCGCATCCGGCAGCAGATCGCCCGCCGTTCCATCCCGAAAGAGAATGCGCAACTTGTTGCCGTTGAAAAGCTGAACTCCCTCCACCTGAGCATCCTGCGCTATGGCCATCTCAAAAGTCCTGCTGCTGACGGTAGGCTGGTGATTGAATTGTATATCGTTGAGCGAGGCGAAGAAATTGCTGTCGCCGGTATAAATTCGGGCATATCTGCCGCCGAAATTGATTTCAAGCTCTGCGCCGATTCCATTGATATACTTGCCCGTCTGGCTGTTGTTGTCGGTGTCTAAGTAAAGCCTGAGACTGTTCCCCTCCGTCAGGATGATTTCCTCGTTCAGCAGGATGCGCAGGAAAAGGTGTTCCTCGTCGTTGGCTACCTCAAAGCCTAACAGGTCGAGTTCGGCGCCGTCGCCTTCTGCGTCGGGTACCAGAGTGGCGGCTTCCCAGTCGTCAAACTGACTGTCAATAGCGATGGGAAGCGACTGTGCGTTTAGCAACGTACAAAAGAAGATAGAGAGAAGCGTGGAGAAACTGATTTTCATGCTCTGGGAAGGTTGTTGATAAATTTGAGAGCCCGCACTTCAGACCAGGCAAATTCTTTGCCCGGATGCCAGAAGCCCACGTGCCCGCCGTGTTTCGGCATTTCAAGAAAAATAAATGGATGCTTTTCACAGATGTCTTCGGGGTAACATTCTTTGGGTAGAATGGGGTCGTTGAGCGCCTGCACCAATAGCGTGGGGACGGCAACCCCGGGCATGAAGTTTTTGGCGGAAGCCTGCTGGTAAAACTCCGCCGCATCCCGAAAGCCGTTGAGGGGTGCAGAAAAGTACTCGTCGAAATCTCGCCAGTGTTTTATTTTTTCAAAATTTTCCATTTCGATGACGCCCGGATACTGTTCGTCCTTTTTTATCATTTTGACTTTGAGCAAGTTGAGAAAGCGCTTGCGATAGACGGTATTGCCGGGCAGGTCGAGGATATTGGCGCCCGCTTCAATATCGGTAGGGGAGGAGAAGACGACGCAGACTTTCACAGGCTCCGGTTTCTCACGACCGTGTACGCCGAGGTATTTCAGGTTGATATTGCCGCCCATGCTGAAGCCGATGAGGACGATGCGCTCATAGTCTTTGGCGCGCAGGGCATGCCGGACGACTTGTCCGATGTCCTCGATCTCTCCGTGGTGGTACATGCGTTGGGAGCGGTTGATTTCACCGCTACAAGAGCGGCAGTTCCAGGCGAGTACGTCCCATTTGTTTTTAAAAAAAATTTTGGCCATCCCCTCAATATAGTGCCTGTCTGTACTGCCCTCCAATCCGTGGGTGAGTATCAGCAGTTGCCGGTTGCCTCCGTCTAACCAATCCAGGTCGAGGAAATCGCCATCGGGCGTATGGATGCGCTCCCGCTCGTATGGCGCCACTTTTACCTTTCGGAAAATGGCAGGATAAATAGTTTCAAAATGCGCGTTCGGCATTAGCCGGGAACGGCGGTAATCAGAATGGCGGATGAGCGGCATTTTTTATCAAATAAAAAAACTACTTAGAGTCCCTCATAGTAGAAGTAGTTCAGTAGTAATTCAGTAATAATCCTCCTCCGGTGGAAATTATTTGCGGGGAAGGCCTTCGGAAAAATTGCAAACTTAAATACTTACTGAAAAGGCGGCAACCGGAATTTATAAATCCTTCGTCAGTCCGGCAATCACAAACCAAGAGTCTATTCCCTTATTGGGCTTTTGGAGATTGGCATTGGAAATGTGCCGGAAGCGGCATTTGAGGTCTAAGTTCATTCCCGAATTGCCCAATCGCTGGCGAAGGCCGGCGGTAAAATTATCAGAAAAAATAAAACCCTTCGCCTGTTGTTTAGTCTCCACGCTGATGTAGTGAGGGCCGGAACCGATAGCGGCTGTCAGGGCGGTATTCTCTGCGATATGAAGCCGGTATTCGAGACCTAAGTTGGCGCCGAACTCCACTTCCTTTTTGTCTTTAGGTGAAAAATGCACCCACACAAACTGCGGCTCTAAATAGACGACTAACTCGTTTTTGTTCCGTTTTAACAGGTCGGCAAAACTATAGTAAAACAACAATTGAAAAGGTTTGTACTTCCGTCCTTCTGTCAGCTTTTCATGAATAATGGGAATCCCTAAATAAATGCCTATTGATTGATTGGCCTGAGCGGAAAGAGAACAACAGCTTAAAAGCAAACAAAGCCCAAGAAAGTAGCGCATAGCGACAAATTTTGAAACAAAAGAAAGGGTTATTCTGAAATACGCTGTTAACTTTACCAAGTTTGAAAAACTTAAAATTAACCCGATCCTGCTGAGCCTTCAAAAGGATTATCACCTGAAATTGACAGACTATGGAAAAACTCATTCACAAAATCAGGGATATGATCCCGACGGAGCAATACAATGAAGCCTATTCGATATGGATGGGCCAGTTGGTAGGCAACCCGGAGTTTATAGAGAAATGCAGGCCGATAGAGACAAATGATATGATGTCTAAACTCCTCGAAACGCTTGGAAGGTTTCTTTTTAAAAAACAAAAACCGGAAGTTGAAGATGTGAAGCTTCATGAATACCCGGGAGAGCGATTCGTACACGGATTTGCTTTTGTGAAAAAAGGTTGACAATCATCTTATTTTTCCCCGAGGTAGATTAGGCATGCAGCTATCTATTTGAATGATAAGCAATTCGCTATTTCCCGCCTGACTCAATTAGAGGAACCGCCCGCTGGCAGTTACTTCACTCAAAGCCCCGATAGAAGTATTACCTAACCAGATGGAAGCCAAATATTTCAAGATCGTTTTGTATGCAATTGTTTTGGTTTACTCTGGCTATAGCGCTGTATTTCACCCTTCACAGTCTGCTCGCAGACGATGGGGTGAAAAGGTATTTGAGCAGGTTTATCCCTTTTAGGCTCTATCGGCTCGGCTTTAACCTCTTTACCCTCCTTTCAGCGCTGCCGATTATTTTTTTTTATTTCCAAATAGAAAAACATCTTTTGATGGCCGCCGACCACTGGCTGTCCTGGCTGGGCGCCTTGCTTTTGGGCATTGGCAGCGTTTGGGTAGTATGGGGTTTTAAAGGGTATGATTTAGAGGAGTTCTTAGGCGTTTACCAGTTGAAACACAATAGCCAGCCTTCTCACACTACATTGAGTACCAGTGGATTAAATAGCCTCGTTCGCCATCCGCTTTATTTCGGCGCCTATTTAATTTTCGCAGGTCTCTTTCTGGCTTTCCCCACTGACGCAATGCTCGCTTTGGCTTTGGTCGCCTTTCTTTATCTCTACTTCGGTACGAGATTAGAAGAGCGCAAACTCGTCCGCCAGTTTGGAAACGCCTACCGCAATTATCAACAGGAAGTGCCAATGCTTTTCCCCCACCTTTTTCAGCGCGGCAAGAATCCTTAATTTTGCCGCTTTCAAAAATTGCCGCTAACAAATCATCAACAAACAGATATGAAGCAAATCACGACGGTCATTTTTATGCTTTTTTCTCTGGCTTTATTCAGCCAGAATATGGACACCACTATTTACAATGTGGTGGAAGAAGCGCCCCGCTTCCCGGGTTGTGAGGAACTCGACACCACCATCGCCGCCAAAGTCGAGTGCGCCCAAACTTCTCTGTTGCTTTTTTTTAATAGAAATATTGCCTACCCGCTACAGGCCAGAGAACAAAACATCGAGGGGACGGTCGTGCTAAATTTTGTGGTGGAGAAAGACGGCTATATCTCCAATCCGACTATCGTTAAGGACATCGGCGGCGGTTGCGGCGAAGAAGCCATGCGCGTAGCCGAGGGCATGAACGAGGCCCTGAAGAGCGCCAAACTAACATGGGTTCCAGGCAAAATCAAAGGCGCCCCTGTTCGCACGCAGATGACGACGCCCATTCGCTTCAAAATCCAGAACCCACCGGATTTCGTAATCGTCAATTTCAGGGATACGGTTTATGTGGAAGTAGATGACTCGCTTTCGTATCCCGGCGGCGATGCAGCCTTGCAGGAATACCTAAAGACTCATCTGCAATACCCCGCCCATTTTAGAGATAGTTGCAAAATTGGGAACATGGACCTGAGCCTGATGGCTCGCCCCGATGGCTTGGTGAAAGTGATTGACCTGGCGGACTACTGGAATCTCGGCAGCGACTTCTGCTGGGAAGCCATCAAAACGGCGACCTCTACCTGGGGACAGTGGACGCCCGCTACCCGCAATGGCAAAGAAGTGCCCTCTTCCTACGACCTGAGCCTCACCTTCCTCCCCGACGCCGCCAAATGCCCACAGGTGATTTCACAATTTGAAAAAGCCGAGGCTCTGGCCGAGGAAGGCAGCGACCTTTTTAATGAAGGCAAACAGGAGGAGGGAGTGAAAAAACTGAGCGAGGCGCTCCAGCTTTTTCCAAACAACGCCAACTTCCTCTACTTGCGCGGACAGGCGTATATGAACATGAAGCGCATGGACGAAGCCTGCGCCGATTTCAAAAAAGTCCAATCCATTGCCGCCATTGACGTCGTCGCCCAGCTAATTCCGGTGATTTGCAAGTGATTCATTGAAACGCTCCTTCGGAGAAATTCGACGAAAATCCATTGAATTTTCTCCTTTGAAGTAATTCTTCATCGGAAAATTCAGTTGTAGCCCGGAGAAGTTTCCCTTTGGGATTTATTTGACTTTCTTTTTTTTTAAAAAAAATAAAACTGTCCTAAGTCGCCGCGAGAAAATTCTCCGCGACAGAATTTTATCCTAAAGAGAACAGGCTCAGAAGGGGAACTTTCGCCAAACTTCCATTGAATAAAAACCCATTTAAAATGCACATTCGCTTTTTTTTGATTGCAGTGCTTTCTTCCTCCGCTCTTTTTTTGACAGCCAATGCCCAGACCGACACCCTGCCTCCAGACTTCGACATCAAAGGCATAGCCATAGGCATCAGCGCTCCGGAATTGATAGAGCAGATGATGGTCACCATGCCCGGGATTGGCAAGAATGCAAAAACCATGATGAATGAACAGTCCATCAAACCCTACCTCATGCCGCCGCGACAAGCTAAGCTCAGCGGAGCTATTACCAGTTATACCCTGTCGGCTTGCCTGGAATTCTACACCAATTTTAAAAAAAACTATAAGGTCAATCTGAGTCCGGATTACATCGCCCTCAGCTTGTTGAAAGAGGGAAATCTCGACCTGAAAAACTCGCTCCGCTTCCTCGTCACGGATGGAACCGTTAGTGCCGACGTGATGCCGTACGACTCACAGGACCTCGCCCCAGGCGATGGCGCGAAGGACAAGTACCACATCACCAACTACCTCCAAATTTTTAGGGAAAATTTCAGAGAGCGACAAAAAATCTTTGAAGTGCAAAAGGCGCTGATGCGAGGCAATCCGGTCATTGTGGAATTGAAGACGCCCAAAGGATTTGAGAATATTCGGGATACCCGCTTCTGGACCTCCATCGGGAGCGACTATGAGGGAGCTAAGACAATGCCGTTTTTGGTCGTGAGCTATAATCTTGAACTCGAGACCTTTGAAGTATTGAGCGCCTGGGGCTCCGACTGGGGGAGCAACGGATACCTCTGGCTCGACTTTGAAGACTTTGGCGAAATGGCCCAAAACGGCTATGTGATGGTGCCCTTAAGCCATTAGTCCTGCTGGAAGGGAAGCTCCGCCACGAAAGGCATGGAATGTTCTATGTCGAGCTGGGCGGAAAAGACATTGCTATCTTCCACGTCCAGGACGAAGCCCCTGGATTTAAACATCCTGATCATGTGGGCGTTGCTCCGCAGCACGGAAGCGAAAACTTTCCGAATACCTTTATCCCTTGCGATTTCCAACATGTAATCCATCAGCCGGCTGCCTAGCCCGAGATTTTGCCAAGGGTCGGCGATGACGATGGCGAACTCCGCCGTCTCGCCCCAGGCGTCGGCAATGATGCGCACGACTCCCGCCATTTTCCTTACGCCGTTTTCCTCCAATTCAGCGATGATGGCCATTTCCCGATCGTAGTCAATCTGCGTCATGCGAGTGAGAAACTCGTGCGTCACCGCCGGCAGATAGCCGAAGAAGCGATAGTAGAGCGATTGATTGGACAGGGCGTTGAACATTTCCGCCTCCATTGGCTCGTCCTCCGGTCGGATGGGGCGTAGCGTTACCTCTTGCCCGTCGTTGGCGACGATCTGCCTGACGTATTTTTCGGGATACGGCGAGATGACGAGATGGTCGTAAGGATGCCCCTTGCGGCGGGGGCGGTATTCGTTGAGGAGAACCCTGGCGTCCACGATGATGCTGCCGCGCTCATCTGCCAGCAGGGGGTTGATGTCCATCTCCCGCACTTCGGGAAAGTCCATCAGGATATAAGCGAATTTTTGGAGGCTGAAGGCCAGGTCGTCAATGTCCACTGGCGGAATGCCCCGAAAACCTTTCAATTGCTCGTAAATTTTAGTTCGCTCGATGACCCTGCGAGCCAGCGCCAAGGTCAGGGGCGGCAAACCTGAATTGGTATCCTTTATAATTTCCACGGCCACGCCTCCCTGCCCAAACACGACGATAGGGCCAAAAATCGGATCCTGTTTGGCGCCCAACAGCAGTTCATAGCGCTTCTTCTGCATTTTCTCCACTAAGACTCCGACGATGCGGGCATCGGGCTTGTGCTTCTTCAGGGAGGCGATGATTTCCTCGTAAGCCTTTTCAGCCTGTGCTTTGGAGGTAATGTTCAGCTTCACGCCGCCCACGTCCGTCTTGTGCAGAGCATCGGGCGAGATAATTTTCAAAACGACCGGAAAGCCCGTCTCCGCGGCGGCTTCGCCGGCTTCTTTTGCGGAGCCGGCTACCCTGTAAGCCCCGATGGGCATATCGTAACAGGCCAGCAGTTCCTTTGCCTCGTGCTCTAAGAGGTAGTCCCGTTTCTCAGTCAGCGCTTTGCGAATGACGTTCCAGGCAGCGTCCCGTTTTGGGACAAAGCGTCGGGGCGCCTCCTGCGGAGTCTCGTAGAGCAGTTCTAAGTTGCGGGAGTACTGCCACATTTTCAGAAAGACCTCCACGGCGCTCTCCGGATAGCGCTGATTGGGGATTTTGCCTTCCTCCAATATTTCCCTCGCTGCCCAGACGTCCCGCTCCCCCATCCAGGAGGCGAACATTGGCTTGTGACTGTTTTTGCCGACGGCCACCATTTCGCGGGCGGTACCTTCGGGGTCGGTGACGGTCTGAGTCGTCAGGATAGTCAGCACGCCGTCCACGTTTTCGTCGGCCAGGCAGGCTTCTAAGGCCTTGCGGTATTCCACCGGCGAGGCGTCGCCGATGACGTCCACGGGATTGCCGTGGCTCCAGGTAGGCGGGAGCGCCTCGTTCAGTTTGGCGATGGTTTTCGGCGATAGATCGGCGAGCCTGCCGCCCCTCGTCGTCAGGTAGTCTGTCGCCAGCACGCCCGGGCCGCCGGCGTTGGTGACGATGGCGAGGCGGTTGCCCTGTGGCCGCGGCTGCATACTCAAAGCCTGTGCGCAGCCGAACAGTTGGGCGATAGTGTCCACCCGAATGCATCCGGCTCTCCTAAAGGCCGCCTCAAAAGCTACGTCGTTGCCCGCCAGCGTGCCTGTATGCGACATGGCCGCCTTAGTGCCGTCCTGGCTTTGGCCGGCTTTCAGGATGATAATAGGCTTGTTGCGGGCAAAAGCTCTGG
>CAZXQI010000082.1:0-17191 GCA_964643005.1 uncultured Saprospiraceae bacterium
TAAGCGATGCAGGCGGCAGTCCTGCATGAGCTGGTTTTTGTCAAAAGACCCCCAGGAGCAGAGCTGGTATTCCTCCTCGTCGTAATAGCCTATCCACTCTTTAAATTCCTCTACGATGTCTGGAAAAAGCGGCGACCTGTTGATTGAAATCTGTTCTATGGTAGTCAACTGCCGGCAGAACAAAGACAGGACGGGATGTATCACCGGCCTGACAAAGCGGCTAAAAGCGCCCTTCACCTCGCCGTAGCGATTGACTTTGACGGCGCCTATTTCAATAATTTCCTGAACCATGTCGGCAGGTCGGCCTTCCCAGCACGTAGCCTCCAAGTCAAAGACGATGAAGTTCATTTTTCAAATATTGTATTATCGCGCCTCCCCTCAGAAGAGAATTTTTTTATAAAAAACCTCCCAAAAAATTTTCACTGAGTTTGCCCGAAGGAAACGTCCACCGTGTTTTTACTGCCCCGCAGCTTCCGCCCTGTTCACAAAAGCCTGGGCGGTCGAAGGCTCGACGGGTTGAATTTCGTAGGTGTCGCCATCGGGCAATTTGAAGATTCGGTTTTTATCTTTCATCCCGAGTAGTTCATCCATGAAGCGGGTATTGCTGGAGACGACGTTCAGGATACCCTGTTGATAACCAAAGAAATAGAACAGTTGACTGGGAGACTTGAGGTAAATGTAAAATCGGTCGTCTTCATTGGTGGGCATCCTCACTTCTATATAAGCCGTGATGTTCGTGTTGAGCATTTCCCCGTTTACGCTGGTCAGGCCCAATTTGGATTTGCTGGAGACAAAAGACTGGTAGTCCGAATCCCAAATCAAAGGAACCTTGTCAAAGAGAAAAGTATAGGGATTGAACTTTTTGGGGAGCGTTAAGCTGCCGAGGCTGATACCGTCAACCGCCTTGCGGATATCGTCGTTGTTCGGGAACATCTGGCTGATAGCCTTTCTATAGAAGGGCATATCCTTGGCATACACGATGGGAGTGGCGTCAAAGGTGCTGGACTTGAAATCGGTGAGCATGATGTCCAATAGCTTATCCGGTATGACGAGTTTGGCGCCGAGCATGACCTCCATGTCAATCTTAGAGTTCATGGCAGTGGCGCCGAGCACGGAGTCTATCACCGTTTCACCGAAGCTGGTTTTCAAGGCGCCTGCGGCGTCCACCGACACGCTCTTCAGTCCGCTTCCTAAAGTAAAGACACCGTCCATTTCGATTTTGCCCGTCTTGTTGTCGTAGGACAACTGATTGCCTTTGAGCACGGTAGCTCCTCCGAGCATGCGCAGGGAATCTCCAAAAATGAATTTGTCGCCCTTCTTGTCATACTTCATAATCCCCGTCACCGGAAAAATGGGTCGGTCTTTTCGCAGGTAGAGCGGCATCATCACCCGCGGGTATAGCGTGGCCATTTCCTTGCTGAGATAGAGGCCGGTGAAAAGTTGCTCGCCCTCCGGATTGAGCGGCTTGTCATAGGCGATGGCTAAGTCGTTCTTATCGCCTTCAAAGTTGGTGGAAAACCAATGCCGGGCAGGCAGGGTCTCCGATTGCAGTTGAGCAAAGCCCTTGAAGCCTAAGTTGGGCTTTTCAGCGCTGAGGCTAATCGTGCCTAAGAATTTAGTCTTTTGGTCAATATAAAAATCCTGGCGCTCGCTAATCTCTCCCGTGGCGCGGGTGACAGAGCGCTTCTCGCTGCGGGCGCCCGCTCCCACCCTCGTGCCAAGGATTTCTGCAAACTCGATTTCCTGTTGCTTATCGCCAATATTGAATTCGTAAAATCCGCTGGCGCGATATTCCTTCCTGCCCAAAATATCCACCGTGGCGCGATTAATCACGTGATACTGATTGACGGTGTCGGCCACGATGCGGGCATTGGTCAACTGCGTCATCACCGCCCCGGGCTGAATCTCAATATCTCCGGTTTCGGGATAGATGAAAGCGTCAGAGGCCACGATGTAGGGCACACCCCCAATTTTCAGCAAGTTGGTTTTGAGGTCGTACAGCGCCGATTTCCCCTGGAAGCGCAGAGAGTCCTGATCCGGGTGAATGGAAAGGAATCTCCCCAATTTTCCCTCCTGCGCCCTGAAGTTGACCGTCTCTTCCGCCATGTCCCAGTCGAATTCGTTGAAAGAAGTTTCGTACTGATTATAGGGCAGTACCGTCGTCAGGAATTCGGCATTGGCTTTAAACACGCCCTTTTGATCGTCAAAATCTGCCCGTCCGTTCAGGTTGGAAGTGCTGAGCGCCAGCTCCTCGGTGTTAAAGGCTTTAATTTTCAGGTCGGTGGTATCGGCCTGCGCAGAGTGAGCGCCGAAACTGAACAGGTTGGAAGTCATGCTGGCTTTATCCCAGTCGAAAAGCCCCCTGCCCTTCAGGCCGCCCGGCGTCAGAATCAGGGTACCCCTCAGAGTGTGCCGTCCTTCTTTGTACAATTCAAAAGGCGCCTCTTTGGAAGTCACGTACATGCTGTCCTGATAAGGTCGCCAGTCAATCGTCACATCAAAGCCGCGCACCTGAGGCACTTCCAATCCTTTGCGTTCCTCGTCCAGGTCAAAGCGTTCGGCAGAGCCGGTCAACTGCCTGGGCTTGAAAACGAGGTCTTCAGAGTCCATCGTGGCGCCGAGATAATTCAGCGTCCCCTGGCCGAGAAAGCCCCTGTTGCTCAGGTCAATGCTTCCCAGAAAATTCCCTTTCCCCGAATAATTTGGGAAGCCTTCTTTAGGAGTTTTTGTAAAAAATCCCAGCGAGGAATCTTCTCTCACCAACAGGGTTTCCTCAAAGACGGGGAAGATATCGGACGAATACATGGCGCCTTTAAAATGAATGTCGTCCTTCGTAAAATTGTCTAAGCTATTGAAACTGAATGGATTCAACTGGAAATAAAAAGAGTCGCGGGTATAGGCGCCGCCCTGCGTGTTTTTGTAGTCGTAATAGACATAGGATTTGTCTTTACTTTCCAAAGAAGGAAAAATCCTGATGTCTTCCCTCCCCGATTTATTGGAGGGTGCGTCAATCAGCATCACCCCGTTTAGGTGCTCTAATCTGGAGCCGATAGAAAAAGCCAGGGGCTTGCCTTCTTTATCATTCTCCCCCGTAGCTAAGAAAAGGTCGAAGTATCGGGTAGAGTCCATGTTCACCTGAAACTTGTCGTAATCAAAGTGAAAGTCCCTCCCCTCCGCCACGCTGAAACCGGCAAACAATCGGCCATCGAAATCAATGTCCCGATTTTTCTTCATGGTAATCTGCTCGTTGAAGGGTCTGATCCCCACTCGCTGTAGCGCGCTCAGCTCAATACTCGTCACACCATTGATTTGAGCAGATTCCTGCTTCAGGTCAATCACCGCATTGGTCTCATCCGTTTCAGAACTGATTTTCAAATTGTCATAGTCCACCTTTTTCTGGCTTGCATTCGTGTAGTGGAAAATTTTGTCTTTCAGTTCCACCTTTTGCTCATCCGCATCGTAATTGATAAATCCCTTTGAAACAAGGTCGTAAAGGAGAGAAGTAATGTTTTCTACGGAGAATTTTGGGTTGAGTTTTTGGGCGAGAAACTCCGCATCCATTACCCTGCTTCCCGTTTCTTCATAAGCGGAGTTCATCAGCAGGATGGGGTTAGAATCTGCGATATTTTGCAGGCGGCGCAAATCCCCCTCATGAAAATACCCCAGTGATTCAAAGAGAATCGGAGTGGCCGATTTGGCGATGCCGAGACTCTTTTTCCCAATGAGAATGCTGTCTGCATCTACTAAGTAGTCGATCTTTTCCGCGTCTATATTTATCTGATAAAGCGAACTAAAAAACGGGTTACGGTCGCTGCCGCGCTTTCCTCTGGAAAGTTGCAATTGTCGCGTAGGAATGTCAAAGCGGATATTGACAGATGGGTGATAGATGGAATCCTGGTCAAAATAGAGCACGGATTCCACCCCCTCGGCCACGATGCGCTCTTCCTGTCTGATGGCAAAAAGAACCGCCATTCCCCGATAAACTAATTGATCTCTGTTGTTGGAAAGGCTCAGAATAGCCCTGTTCTTTTTGGAGCCAAAACCATAAACAGTAGTGCCCTGGAGTCTGAATCCTCCTCTAAAGTGAACTCCCTTGCCAATATTTTTAATGTCGAGCACCTCTTCTTTCGATTCAAACCTGGGATAAGAACCGCCGGTAGCGTCATTTTGGGAAATGAGCTTATCGCTAAAAGCACCCTGGATGGACGTATTTCCAAAAAACAGAGGATAGTGCAGGGTTGCCTCTTTCACTTCATAGAGACTGTTTTTTGCCTCAAAACTGTATTCGCCCAATTCTGCATAGACTTCCTTCCCTAAGCCGTTTCGCTCCCAGGTGACAATACCTCCTTTGCCCTCCCAGACTTCTTCCACGGGATAAAATATCCCCGCAGTGGACTTTATTAAAATGGAGTCTCTGCCACGATTCGCAATCAAATCGAGTTTGTCAAATTTAATCAGGGGTCTTTTGTCGGCGTAAACGAGGTCGTAACGGGAGGCGTTGAAAAGCCAGTTGGTGCCCAGGCTGGAAATGCGTAGGGCATTTTGAGAAAAAAACCCGTAACTAAAATCGAGGAAATCCTGATAGGGTTTGAGCTTCCTGTTTTCAATATTGCTCAGAAGGCTGTCGAGGATGATATGCCAGTTTTTAAAACGGCTCTCGCCCAGTTCGTCATTCCTGACTATCGGCAAAGATTTGAGATAGCCGGCAAAATAGGGGCTGGCCGTCATGCGCTGATTTAGCATCTTATCGCCCGTTTGCCGGATGCGCTCCATTTCATCGGGAGAGAAAATCCCGCTCTTTACAGCTTTTTCAAAATCCTTGAATACCGCCTCCATCTGGGAGTTTTTCCCGGCAGTCATGTAGCCCTGTAGCTCTTTTACAAAAGCAGTGGGGTCTTCAGAGAATTTCTCTAACCTTTGAGCCTGGCTGGACTGACAGGCAAACCATACAGCGAGCAGTATAAGGAGCCAACTTTTTTTCAAAGCAGTGGAATTCAAAAACATATAAACGGGCAGATTTTAAAAAAACACCTGATGGAAAAGCACCTCCGTTTCAGGCGCCTTTTGAGGCCTGCATAGCCAACCAGTTGTTTTTCCGATTTGTCCGGATTAAAGTAAAATGATGCGCAACTAAGGCGTTTTGCAGGAGCGCTTCGTCCTCTTTCAAAAAACCAGAAACGATTAATACGCCTCCCTGTTTCAAACTCCGGCTTAACGAGGACAGAGAATCTAAAATTACGTTTCTGTTGATATTAGCAAGAATCAGGTCGTAAGGTCCCGCCGGAGCGACGTCTAATTTTCCCTGAAATACTTCCAAATTGGCGACGCCATTCCTCTCGCTGTTTTCTATTGTATTTAAAAAGGACTGCTCTTCAATATCAAGAGCGTTTATTTGCAAAGCGCCCAATTTGCCGGCCAAGATGCCCAGGACACCCGTTCCGCAACCATAATCCAGCACTGTTTTTTTGCGAAAATCAATGTCCTGCATCATGTCTATAACCATCCAGGTCGTTTCGTGGTGGCCGGTGCCAAAGGCCATTTTGGGATTGATGACCAGTTCAATTTCAACACCTTTTAAAGGCTCGTGAAAATCTGCGCGTATCCCGCAAAAACTGCCGACTACCACCGGATGGAAATTGGATTCCCAAAGCTGGTTCCAGTTCTGGTAGGGGATTAATTCTTTTTTGTAGCTAAAGGGAAATCGCTCGGCAAGCGAGGCTAAGCGGGCTTCAACCTCGGCGGTGTCTCCGCTGACGGGGAGGAAGGCGCTGAATCCCGTATCCGTTTCCTCAAAAGTATCGAGCGGCAGGTCGCTGAGCAGAGCTATCAGAATTTCATTCAGGGAAATTTCAACAGCAATTTCATATTTAAAATAATCCATTTTAGGGTTTTTGGATACAGGTAGAAAGTCTATTGTTCCAAAAGGCCTGCCTTTCGGAACATCCATGTTTGTTGAAAATTATTCAGTAAGGAAACCCTTACAGATAGCGATTGGCATTCCCAAAATCCTCATCTACCTGATCGAGAATGCTTTGGTGGGTGTTTTCAAAATTGACCTTAGTATATTGAATTTTGTCCATTTCCTCTTTGATGCGGTTGTCAGATTCGTCAACTGCCTTTTGCGAAGCCTCCACCTTTTTTTGTAGCTCTTCCATCTCTTTTTTCCAGGCGGCAATCTGAGCTTTCAATTGCTCGATCTCCTGCTTTCTGGAATTGACCCGCCTCTCCAACTGATTTTTCAGCGCCTTGCCGAATTGTTCCTTCTCTTTGGTAAGCACCTGCTTGTAATGCTCCATCGAAGAAAGTAGCTTTTCCTTCGTCAGGCCAACCGTAGTCGCAGTAGCGAAAGCCGATTTAAAAGCCGTCTCTTCCGGCATATTCATGGACTTGAGTTGGCGAACCGCCATTTTGAATTCGAGGTAATCAAATCCCGGCAAATTATTTCGCTCTAAAGCCTGGGTGAGGAATTCCACACTTTTCGGATCCAGACTTTCGCTATTGCCAAATATTTCTTTCAAATTCTGTTGCATAAGGCTTTAAATTTAGTCGGCAAAGATAAAAAACCGGCGACACTTTTTTGGAACGGGTTTTCAGTCCCCATCCTGGGCCGCCTTTCTCCCATATTTTTTTAGGTAAAAAGTCATCTGAGCGGGAATGTCCCGCTTCCCCGCTGAAAACCTCCTTTTTTCCTTTCTTTGCGCCCTGTTCCAATTTTTCTGAACATGGAAATCCTGCATCATTTTTCGCTGCTCCCTCTGAATACCTTCGGCATCCAGGCTAAGGCGGAGAGGTTTACTACAGTCAGCTCCCTGGAAGAACTGCGCCGGCTCATCCGATTGGACAAAGGTCCTTATCGCATATTAGGCGGAGGCAGCAACGTGTTGATTACCAACGATATTACAGGTTTAGTCATTCAAAACAAATTGGGCGGAATCGAGCTTGTCGCCGAAGATGATGAAATGGCCATAGTAGCTGCGGGCGGGGGCGTCGTCTGGCACAGGCTGGTACTTTGGTGCATTGAAAGAGGATTGGCCGGGATCGAAAACCTTTCCCTCATCCCCGGCACAGTGGGCGCCGCTCCCATCCAGAACATCGGAGCTTACGGCGTAGAGCTAAAGGATGTCTTTGACCATTTGGAGGCTATTGAATTGGCGACAGGTCAACTGCACAGCTTTTGGAAGGAGGATTGCCGCTTCGGCTACAGGGACAGCGTTTTTAAAAATGAATTAAAAGGCCGGTTCTTCATTTCAAAGGTCTTTTTGAAATTGTCAAAAAAACCGGTTCTCTGCACCTTCTACGGCGATATCCAACGCACCCTGTCGGAATGGGGAATCCAGGCTCCGGGCATCCGCGACCTGAGCAATGCCGTCATCCATATCCGGCAGACGAAGCTACCCGACCCGGCGCAAATCGGCAATGCGGGCAGTTTTTTTAAAAACCCTGAAATTGAAGTCCCACAATTTGAGGCGCTGAAAATCCAATTCCCCCATATCGTGCATTATGAGTTGCCAAATGGCCGGGTAAAAATTCCCGCAGGATGGCTGATTGAGCAGGCGGGCTGGAAGGGGCGCCGGGTCGGCAACACTGGTTCCCACGAGAGGCAAGCCTTAGTTTTAGTCAATTACGGCGGCGCCACAGGAAAGGAAATCCTCGATTTATCAAAAGCGATTCAGTCTTCGGTGGTAGAAAAATTCGGCATCCTGCTAAAGCCGGAAGTAAACGTCTGGTAGTCGCAGGTTCAGTCCCCCGCGAGGGTCAGCATCTCTGCGGCTTCGGCGCCGACGAGACTGCCGAGCGCCACGCCCATCCCCCCGAGCCGGACGGCCACGCCGACATGCGGAGAAACCATCTCGACAATTGGCTTTTTCTCCTCGCCCAGGCCCATGATGCCGCTCCACCAGTAATCCACCTCCGGCGCCGCTTCGGGAGCGATGACAGTTTTCAGCAATCTGGTCAAAGCCGACTGAATGAGATCGGTCGTGCCAAATTCGGTCGTCTTTTCATTTTCTAATGCCAGATTCCTGCCGCCGCCCAGCAGGATGCGGCTCCATCCGGGTCGGTCTGGCTCGTCCACATTTCTAAAATAATAATAGCCCCGGTCGTAGTGGAAAGTCCCCCTGAGCGCCAGCCTGCGAATGGGTTTAGTAATGAGAACCTGATTGCGACCCGGCGCCAGTTGCAGGTCGGGCAGCAATTGTCGCGCAAAACCATTCGTCGCCGCCAACACTTTTGCGGCAGAAAAATGCCAACCCTGGTCGGTGTGCAATATCGCGCCGCCTGATTCCTCCTCCAACCGCTCTACTCCCAATCCGGTGAAGATGCCGATGTCCTTTTCCCGCGCGAGATCCATCAGACCTCGCATCATAGCGCCCGTATGTACCTGCCCCTCCGCTCTATTCAAAATAATGTGGCTTACTTCCCGAAAACCAAATTCCCCAATCTTCTCATCGGCCACAGAATAGACTTCCCGCTCGCCGCTGATGTCGGCGAGGATGCGATTAAACTCCTCTACCTGCGACAGGCATTTTTCAAAAACTTCCTTTTCCTTTTTTTGAAAAATTTCAAAACCTCCAAAGGGCTGGAATTGCAGGCGCTCGTCGCCTAAGCGCTGCCGGAGTTTTTGAAGCCCGTTCCAGCGCCGCTCCACGAGGGCAAACACCTCCTCTGCCGGACGGCTGCCCAGGTCGTCGAGCAGTTCGCTCATGCTGCCAAAACAGGCAAAACCGGCATTGCGGGTGCTGGCGCCGTATGGAAAGACGCCCCGCTCTACGATGGCCACTTTCAGGGAAGGATCCGCCTCCTTCAAACTGAGCGCCGCCGACAAACCGACAATGCCGCCGCCCACGACGACCACATCATAGCGATAGAAAAATGACTGTCGCTCCCAGTAGGATAATTGAATCATAAGAAATGATAAAGTCTGTAAAAAAGATCAGCGGGAAATCAGCGGGAAAATCCTGCGCCGGGATGACCGCGCCTACAATTTTCTTAAAACCTCCATAGCCGCCAGCGCTAATTTAGTCCCCGGCCCAAAAACCGCCGTCACTCCATTTTCAAAAAGAAAATCATAGTCCTGCGGGGGAATGACGCCTCCGACGACGACCAGAATATCTTCCCGTCCCAGCTTCCTCAGTTCCGCAATAGTTTCGGGTACGAGGGTGCGGTGACCGGCCGCCAGCGAACTAATACCCAACACGTGTACGTCGTTCTCGGCAGCCTGACGGGCGGCCTCGGCCGGCGTCTGGAACAGCGGGCCGATGTCCACGTCAAAGCCTAAGTCGGCAAAACCCGTCGCGATGACTTTGGCGCCGCGGTCATGGCCGTCCTGGCCGAGCTTGGCTACCATGATGCGGGGGCGACGGCCTTCCGCCTCAGCAAACTCGTCGGCCATGCGGCGGGCTTTTTTGAAATTACTATCCATACTCATTTCACTTGAATAAACCCCCGTGAGGGAATGGGTGACGGGCATGTATCTTCCAAAGACCCGCTCCATGGTATCGGAAATTTCGCCTAAACTGGCGCGATGGCGGGCGCAGTCCACCGCCTTTTGGAGCAGGTTGCCCTCGCCGCTGAGAGCGCATTGATACAGCGCTTCTAAGGCAGCCTGCACGGCGCCATTGTCCCGCTCCGCTTTTATTTTTTTCAAACGGGCAATCTGCGACTCCCGCACTGCTGTGTTGTCCACCTGAAGGATGTCGAGTTGCGTTGCCTCTTCCACCTGAAAGACGTTCATGCCGACGATCTGATCCCGTCCCGTGTCAATATGCGCCTGCTTGCGGGCGGCGGCTTCCTCGATGCGCAGTTTCGGCAGGCCTTGTTCGATGGCTTTGGACATGCCGCCGAGCGCCTCTACTTCTTCAATGAGTGTCCAAGCTCTCTCCACCAAATTTTTTGTCAAATATTCTATGTAATAACTCCCCGCCCAGGGATCCACCACCTTCGTGACGCCGGTTTCTTTTTGAATAAAAATTTGGGTGTCGCGGGCAATTTTCGCAGAAAAATCAGTGGGTAGGGCGATGGCTTCGTCCAAGGAATTGGTGTGCAGGGATTGCGTGCCGCCCAGTGCGGCGGACATGGCCTCAATGCAGGTGCGCGCCACGTTGTTGAAGGGATCCTGCTCGGTGAGGCTCCAGCCGGAGGTTTGGCAGTGAGTGCGCAGCGCCATGGACTTTTTGCTCTTCGGCTGAAACTGTCGGACGATTTTCGCCCAGAGCAGGCGACCCGCCCGCAGTTTGGCGATTTCCATAAAATGGTGCATCCCGATACCCCAGAAAAAGGAGATGCGGGGCGCAAAGTCGTCAATGTCCAATCCGGCGGCGATACCCGTGCGAAGATATTCCCAGCCGTCGGCCAGGGTGTAGGCCAGCTCTATGTCGGCGGGCGCTCCCGCCTCGTGGATGTGATAGCCGCTGACGCTGATGGAATTGAACCTCGGCATTTCGGCTGCCGCGTATTTAAAAATATCCCCCACGATGCGCATGCTCGCCTTCGGCGGATAGATATAGGTATTGCGCACCATGAACTCTTTCAGAATGTCGTTCTGGATAGTGCCGCTGAGTTGTGCCGGCTTCACTCCCTGCTCTTCTGCCGCCACTATGTAAAAGGCCATGATGGGAATGACCGCTCCGTTCATCGTCATGGACACGGACATTTCCCCTAAGGGAATCTGGTCAAACAAAATCTTCATGTCCTCCACGCTGTCAATGGCGACGCCCGCCATACCGACGTCGCCCCGCACTCTGGGATGGTCGCTGTCGTAACCCCTGTGGGTAGCTAAGTCGAAAGCGACGGAAAGCCCCTTTTGCCCCTGGGCCAGATTGCGGCGGTAAAAGGCATTGCTCTGCTCCGCCGTCGAAAAGCCCGCATACTGTCGAATCGTCCAGGGCCTGCTCAGGTACATGGTGCTGTAAGGCCCGCCTAAGTAAGGGGGAATTCCGGCAACAAAATGCTGATGCTCAAATATTTGTGGAGAAAAATGGTCGGGAATTTCAATCTTTTCAGCCGCCTGGCGGGTTCCGCCCTCTTCTTCTTTTGCCCGGCTTAGGCGGCGAATAGCGTTTTTATCAAAATCAATTTTTGAAAAATCAGGATGTATCATGACAAGTACAGGTTTCGGAGCCTGAGCCAGGAACTTGGCATCGCTCAAAAGAAATGGAGAATGATTGCCCTTCCTCAAATCTCATGAAGGCCATTCTCCATTTCTTCCATTCAACTCCGCCCGCAAAGATTGTCATTCTTACGGTCTCACCCAAATATACCCGGGCACGATGCCCGCCGTAATTACCCGCCGAATTTGCCCCTGGCGGTCAAAGGCGATCACCTCCCCGTCCGAGGCGAAGTCTTTGGGATTGGAGGCCAGCAGATTGCCTTCCCCGGCGTCGAAAGCGAGGGAATAGTAAAAGCCATCTACAAAGGGCTGGTCTCCTATCTGATTGCTTTGAATGTCGTAGCGATATACCTGGCCGCCGTCTAAGAAATAGAGTTGATTGTCAGTAGCGTCTCTGACTAAGCCGGCGCCGGCGCCGTGAAGGCTGCCAAGAAGAGCGGAATTAGTTCCCTTGACGGAGTACAAACTTCCCTTGGTATTCAGCGGATTATCCGGGTCGGTGTAATCTTCCGTATGGCCCCTGCAAATCACAAAAAATTCGCCGGCGTCGCCCTCCTGAATGGAAACCGGATTGTCGCCCAGCACTATTCTGTCGGTAACTTCCCCGGAGGAAAGGTTGACGACGACCACCGTCGAATCGTGACCCCAGCCGCCGGAGTTCGCCACTAAGAGTCGGTTGTCGCCTAAGTAAACCATCGCCTCGGAGCCGCTGCCGGTGGGGATGGTCTTTTCAATTCTGTTGCTTTTCAAATCTACGACGGCCACGCTGCCGCTCACTCCGTCATCGCCCCACTGGCTCACGACGGCCTTATCGTCGGAGATAATCTGAAAGTAACGGGGCAGCGCAAAGCCCGCGATTTCACCCAATTTTCTGAAAGTGTCTTTGTCGGCAATCACCACCTTATTGGCGTTGTTCACCACGAGGAAAACCCGCTGGCGCAGGTTATCGCTGAGCGCCGTCGAAGTGGGGAAGTAGATGGATTGCAGCACGTTGCCGACCTGCTCTCCATTGTTGGCCGCCTCAAAGATGCGCTGGTCTGTGAGGCTGCTCGCCTTGTCCCAGTACGTCACCGTACCCGAACCATTTTGGAAGGGACCTTCGTTGGCGATGTAAATGCCGGATTTGTAGATTTTTTCATGCTTAGGTCCCGGGTCGTCCGTCTTGTTACAGGCCGTAAAAAAGCCAATGGCCAAAAGCAGTGTAGCGAGCCTAAAGAAGCTCAGAGCGGTGTGTTTTTTTTGAAAAAAATACATGGTAAAAAGTTTTTGAAAAAAGGGCTTGCCGGCAAGATTTGAAGAAAAGGAAGGGAAGGCAGGCGCGCAGGAAAAATGAGCCGGTATTGCCCTCGCCCACTTTTTCACCGAAAGCTGCCAGGAGAAGCCTGTGTTAGTGACAGTCTTCGGCATTGGCAGGTCTTCTGGCTCGTTCCGCTTTTGCCGCCTTCCCGCTCGTGGGAGCAGTGGCTATCTGGCAAAAGTTTTTATGGAACTCACAGCTGCGGGAACAACTCGGGATTCTCACCCGATTCCCTCTTAGCCCGCCCAGGGCGGGAACCAAAGCCGGCGCAAAGCTAAACTTATACCCTTGTTCAGGGCGCCTTTTTTCCGAAAAATTGCCAGGTAGCTTCCAATCGGAAATGGCGACCCGGCATAGGTCGGGCGGCAATCGCCTGATAGTCAACGTTCCACAAATTTTCTATACTCAGTTGAGCCTGAAGATTTCCCGAACCTAATGGCCACGCTTTTCCGATGCAGAGTGCGCTGAGTTGATAGGCCGGCAAAGCGTTGAAAGGGCTGTTGTCCGTCGTCGTGAACCGCCGGCCTGCGCCGAGTTGTCGGAGGGTTAAAAAATATTTTTTATAAAAAATAGAAAAGGAAGCGCTGCCATTCAAAACGGGTGTGTAGATGAGTTGCTTCCCAATCAGGCCTGGATCCTCCTGGCCGTAGATTTTTTCAACGGTGCTTTTTGTCAGCGACCAGGAAAGGCGGAGAGCGGTTTGCACCGCATTGCTGTCGGAGCGGCCACGGCTGATTTCTAAGAAATGCTCCAGTCCCCTCGCCCAGACATTGCGCTTGTTTTCCGGCTGCCAGATATTGCCGGACGGCGCCCAGAGTATCCAGTCTTTTGCAAAATTATTGAACAAAGTGAGTTGGGAAGCGATGCGCCAGACCGGGCTTCTTCGCTCGTAGTGCAAGCCTATTTCCTGCCCCCAGGCGGATTCCGGTTGCAAATTGGGGTTGCCGCGGGCGAAGCCGTCAAGCCAGTACAGGTCGTTGAAAGTCGGCAGATTGAAGTTGCGGGACAGGCGTCCGTGCAGGTGGAATCTGCGGCCTGTTCTCCACACGGCAGCCAGGCTCCCGACGGGCGAAATGAAAGCGTCGTCCACCCATTCCTGTCGGGCATCGGCGCTAAGGCTCATCTTTTTTGAAAAATAATCCCGCTGCCAGGAGGCGAACAAGGCCGAGCGAAATCGCTCATGGCTGCCGCCTTCTTTCGTGGTCGCCGCCTGTTGGGTCAGGTTGAGACCCACCCGCAGTACCTGATTATCTTTCCAAAAAAAAGCGTGCTCTCCTTCCGCTATCCAGGTGTTGGAATGGCTTCTGGCGGAATCCACTAAGTCGCTGAAAAACAGGAGCTGCTCCCGAAAATTGCCCGCCTTAATCTTCGTGACCTGTCTGTCGCCGAGTCTGCTCCACTCCGCTCCCAATCGCAATGCGGCGTCTTCCTGTCGTGCGCGAGGGTCGTTTTCCGTCAGGGAAGGAGGAATATTCCGGTCTATTTTCTGTAGCCAGGCGAAGGTTTCTAATTTTTGCTTTTCATTGATTTTAATGGAGTTATTTTGAGAAAATGCCCATTGTTCCGTTTCCGCGCTCACCTGCCGCAGGCCTTTTTTTCCCAAAACAGGAAAGTCGTTTTTCGCCTGCTGGTGAATGAATTTGAGCGAACCCGCCGCGCGTTCTCCGCTCAAAGAGGCCCTGCCAAACTGCCGCCATTCGCCAAAGCTGCCCGCCGTCAAACCCGCTCCCGCCTTTGCCCCTTCTCCAAAGCGACTCTCATCTTCAATAAAAACTACGCCGCCCAATACGCCGCTCCCCTGTAAGCTGCTCCCCCCGCCAAACTGTAGGCTGACTTCGTCTGCTAACCAGACCGGAAACAGGGAAAAATCCGCCACGCCGTTCATGGGGTTTTGCAGATTGAAGCCATTCCACAGGACGGAGGTATGACCTGCCCCGCCGCCCCGCATGGATGAAGTCGCCAGCCCGCCCTGGCCATAGGATTTGAAAAAAAGCCCGGCGGCATTGGAAAGCAAATCGGTCAGATTGGCCGACTGATGCAGCGCCAGTTCCCGACTCTCAATTTTTTGAATAAAACTCCCCTGCGACTGCCGGGAAATTTTGGCCGCAGAAACCTCCACCTCCACCGTTGTCAGGACGGTGTCAATTTGGGTCCTGCCGACTAAGGGCAGCAGGAACACAGACAGCAGCAGACCCGCCAATAAGCGCCCCATTACTCTGTAAAAAATTTGGAAAACACGTTTTTGAAAAGGCATTTTTGAATGGTTGACCGAGTGTAGTTTTTATGGCTGTTTTGGAATTTTGGGGGATTTGGAAGGGGAAAATTTGGAACTATTAGTTTAGGTGTTTCTGAGGGGAAGGCTCCCTCCTGCGCCAGGGAAAAGACTTAATGCTTTTGGTAGCTTTTTTAATCCTGGCTCCATTATAATCGCCGCTCATTAAAAGTAATAATTTACATGTTTCTCCCTATCGGTTTTGCTCTCCTCCCAAAGCCTCAAACTAGTCCCCTGGTCGCCAGGCTCTTTACTCCTCCGCCAACTTTTTCAATTCATTCAGTTTCAGGAGGCTCTCCACTGGAGTCAGGGAATTGATGTCTAAGTTGAGCAGGATTTCCTTGATGCGGCCAACATTCGGGTCGAAGGTTTCAAATATGCTCAACTGGTAGGTGGGAGCGCTAAGGCTGCCGGTGTCGGGTTTCCTAAGCTTTGGCCCCTTCTTTTCCTGTTGCGCTTCCGGCGTTTCGATGTGCTTTTCCTCTAACTGTGCGAGGATTTCATCCGCCCGCTCGACGATGCTGCGGGGCATGCCGGCCATGCGCGCCACGTGGATGCCGAAGCTGTGCTGACTGCCGCCAGGCACGAGCTTTCGCATGAAAATCACTTTGTGACTGACCTCCTTTACGGCCACGTTGAAGTTTTTAATGCGGGGGAATTTGGCAGCCAGTTCGTTCAGTTCGTGGTAGTGCGTGGCGAAAAGGGTTTTGGGTCGCAGGTCGCCGAAGTTGTGCAGAAACTCGGCGATGCTCCAGGCAATCGAAATGCCGTCGTAGGTGCTAGTTCCCCTTCCGATTTCATCCAATAGAATCAGGCTGCGGTGGGAGATGTTATTAATGATGCTGGCCGTTTCGTTCATCTCCACCATGAAGGTGCTCTCGCCGCCGGAGAGATTATCCGATGCGCCTACGCGGGTGAATATTTTGTCAATCAGTCCGAGGCGGGCGCTCTGAGCCGGAATGAAACTGCCCATCTGCGCCATGAGAGAGATGAGCGCCGTCTGCCGCAGGATCGCCGATTTTCCGGACATATTCGGGCCGGTGATGACGATGATTTGCTGTTCGTCGGTATCTAAGAAAACGTCGTTGGGCACGTAGCTCTCGCCAAAGGGCAGGTGTTGCTCTATCACCGGATGCCGGCCATTGCGAATATCAATGACCAAACTGTCGTCGAGGAGGGGGCGCGTGTAGTTGTTCTTTTCCGCCACCCTCGCGAAGGACAACAGGCAGTCGAGCCGAGCCACGATGGCGGCGTTGTGCTGTACAGGCTGTATGTAATCGGCGATGGACAGCACGAGTTCCTGATAAAGCTTGTCCTCCAATTCCAAGATGCGTTCCTCAGCGCCGAGGATTTTGGATTCTAATTTTTTCAGGTCGTCGGTGATATAGCGTTCGCAGTTGGTCAGGGTTTGTTTGCGCACCCAGTTTTCGGGGACGAGGCCTTTGTCCTTGTGTTTGTTGGTGACTTCTAAGTAATAGCCAAAGACGTTGTTGAAGCCGATTTTCAGGTTGTCGATGCCGGTGCGCTGCGCCTCCTCCCGCTGGATGTCGAGCAGCAGTTCCTGCGCATTTTTAATGGTATTGCGCAGGTCGTCCAATTCATCGTGGAAGCCCGAAGCGATGACCCCGCCCTTGCTGACCAGGGCGGGCGGCTCCTCGACAATCTGGCGTTTGATTTCAGTCTGTAGCGCTTTGCAGGGATTCAGGCCGTCCGCCAATTTGCCCAAATAGGAATGGTCAGAAGCTGCCAGCCGGGTCTTCAAGGGTTCGATGGCTTCTAATGCCCGGCGCAGTTGCACCACCTCCCGCGGCTGGATTTTTCCCAGAGGCACTCTGGAAATGAGCCGTTCGATGTCGCCCATCTGGCGGATGTAGCTTTCCACTTCATTGGACAGCACGCTGTCCTGTAGAAAAAAGGAGACGACATCCTGGCGGTTTTCAATTTCCGGCAGGGAGGTCAGCGGAAGCACTACCCATTTTTTCAACAACCTGCCTCCCATCGGGGAGACGGTCTGGTCGAGGACGCCAATCAGCGGCGCACCGTTTTCGTGCGGACTGTGGATAAGCTCTAAATTTTGAATGGTAAAGCGGTCGAGCCAGACATACTTATCCTGCTGGATGCGGCTGATGCTGGAGATGTGCCCCAGGTTTTTATTTTCCGTAACGGCTAAGTATTGCAAAGCCGCTCCGGCGGCTACCTGCGCCAGTTCGAGATGCTCAATGCCGAAGCCTTTGAGAGAGGCGACTTCAAAATGGCCGGTGAGTTTTTCTTTGGAAAAATCTGGCGTAAAGACCCAGTCGTCGAGTTTGTAGGTGTAAAAATGGTCGCCAAATTCGCTGAGGAAGCGCTTTTCGGAGCCCTTCGCAAAGACCACTTCGGAAGGATAAAAGCTCTGTAGCAATTTATCAATGTAGGCAGTCTCGCCCTCCGATACTAAAAATTCACCGGTAGAAATATCTAAGAAAGCCACGCCTGCCTGTTCTTTTTTTCAAAAAATAATGGCGGGTAAGAATTT
>CAZXQI010000083.1:0-17040 GCA_964643005.1 uncultured Saprospiraceae bacterium
ACGCATATTCGAAGGAACACTCCCTTCCTATCGAACTTTGCCTGCATAGTACCTAAGTAGTTACCTTCAGGCTCCACTAAAAAGTCTTTATTGTTCCGGCTTCGGCTGTAGCAGGGGTTTAATTTCCTGGGTATCCGGAGGAGGTACAAAGTCCGGTTTTTCCGGGCGACTGGGGATGTAGGGTAGGCCTGCTGTGTCTCGATTAGCTTTAGCATTGGCAATGATTGTCGAATCCACGATGGCGATGGCTTTTTCTTCGATTCTTTTGACGCAACCCTTTACCATTTCGGCTTCCCAGCGCGCCAGACGTTCGTCCAACCGCTCCTGGATGGCCTGTTCTCTGGTTTTGGAAGGAGGCTTGCGATAGCAGGCTGTCGCAAAAATCGACAGGCACAATAGGGCAGCCATTATCACACTTATTTTTTTCATGCTAATCTTCAATTTCCTGGCGGAGCCGGTCGAGGTAACGTTGAATCTCCGCATTCCTGACTTGCATCATTGAATCCACTTTAAAGGCCACGGCGCTGTCGCTCCGCACGGCGCAAAGGCTGTCGTAGAATGGCTTGAGCCTGACTATTTCAATATGATAGAGGCTGTCCACCCTTTCGCGCTCCTGAAAGTTCAGCGAAGGCTCCGGGTCTTCCGTGCAACCAGGCAGGAGGGCGATGGCAAGGAGCATAGCTATAGACAAAATGTATTTCATCATTTTTTCAAAAGTGTAGTGGTCGTTCGCAGTTACCAGTCATTTTTCAGCCTTTTCTCCTTTCCTTTGCGGAGTTTCTGCTGAACCTTCTGTTCTTCCTGATCCATGATATTGAGCAATTGCTGCGCCTCTTCTTTGCTCAAGTTCTGGGGTTGATCCTGCTGGCCGGCAGAGGGTTTCTTCTGATTCTGCTGCTGCCCGTCGTCTTCGCTTTGATCTTTGCCACTTTGCTGGTTTTCCTGGTCATCCTGTTGCTGATCCTGCTGTTGTTGCTGTTGTTGCTGATCTTCGTTCTCCTCGCTCTCTCCTTGTTGACCCTGACTTTGTCGGCTTTGAGGAGGCGGAGGCGGAGGCAGGCGGCGCAGGGCATTTACTAAGTTCTGTTTAGTCTGCAAATCGTCGGGATCCAATCGGAGGGCTTTTTTATAAGCTTCGATACTCTCCTTGTAATTTTCATTTTTAAAATGAGCATTGCCGAGATTGAAAAAAGCTTTGGCCTTAGTGGCGTCATCATCAGCCTTTGCCGCCGCCTGTTCGTAATGCTTAACGGCTTCATCGTAGCGCTCTTGTCGGTAGGTGGTATTTCCGAGATTGTAAGTTCCCTGCGTTGAGTTTTCTCTTTCCAATGCCCGGCGGTAGTCCAGTTCTGCTTTGTCAAAGTCCTCGTTTTCGTAGGCCTTATCTCCTTTTCGGAGCCACTTGTGCGCATCCTGCGCCGTCGCTGCCAAAGCAGGTAAAGCAATCAGCGCAACCAAAGCAATTTTTAAAAAAAGGTTCATGGTCAAAAAATTGAATTGATTTACGATACGAGGCATTAGAATCTTTATTTTTTAAAAATTCACGAGGGTGCGCAGAGAGGGTCAATCGCTTTTCCTGATCAGTTTATCCACGAAATCCTTTCGCTTTTCCTGTCGGTCTCTTCGTCGGACGATACGTTCGTTTTTACGGTGAATACGCTTCGATTCTTCGCTAATTCCGACGACGGCGTTTTCTCTTCCGGATTTTTTTCTGAATATTTTATTCAGCATGCCGGTCTCTCCGAGGTCAGGGCTGTCCATAGCAGTAGAGTCAGGCTCTTCATAGCCTTTGCTCCGCAGTTCTTCCCAAAGTCGCTGAATGTGGTATTCCCTTTCTTCTTCCGAAATGGAGTCAATGGAGATATTTTCAAAATATTCGATGGAATCGAGCAGGCTTTCAAAATCGGGGATGTAGTCCGGGCAATCGAATGACACAGCGGCTGCTCCGGTGAGTGGGGGAAAATCATTTTTCTGCCAGTCTTTAAAATCGGGGTCGGCATACAATTTCACTAAGAACTTCCCGCAAAGCGGCAGCGCCGAGGCTGCCCCCTGTCCCAGTTGAGTGCTTTTCCAGCGCACCAATGGTTGGTCTGCTCCCACCCAGGCGCCAAATACAATATCGGGGGTAAAGCCGAGAAACCATCCATCAGAATTGTTATTGGTGGTGCCGGTCTTGCCAGCAGCCGGATATCGAAAGCCACTGAGGAAGCGCAATCGTCCGCCCGTTCCTCCATCTACGACGGACTGCAAAAGATAGCGCACCATGTCGGCATGCTCCTGCTGGAGAACCCTTGGGAAGCTTGCCGGATCAGGAGGAGCAAACTCAGCGATGGTCTTTCCATCTGCCGTTTCTATGCGGGTATAAGAGTACAGCGTTGGCACAATACCCTGGTCGGCAAAAGTAGAGTACATGCGCACCATATCGTACAAAGTCGCATCCACCGATCCCAGGGCAATGCCCGGCTCCTGGGGGATATTGGAAGTAATGCCCATTTGCTCCGCCAGTTGTCGCACGGAATCAACGCCTACCTGCATGATGAGTTGGGCGGCCACCGTATTCACGGAAAATCGCATAGCGCCCCGCATGGTGTAGCTCCCGCCATATTTTCCGTCGGCATTTCGCGGGGACCAGGAGTCGTCTTCGTTTTTTCCGGTGTACGTAATCTGTTCATTCTTAAATTCCGTACAGGGAGGAATACCCTTTTCGATGGCCTTGGCGTACACTACAGGTTTAAAAGTAGAACCTACCTGGCGGAGGGCTTTTACGTGGTCGTATTTGAAGTGTTTGAAATTGATACCTCCCACCCAGGCCAGAATCTTTCCGGATTTAGGGTCGGCTGCCAGGAAGCCCGCGTTGAGCAGCGAAAGATAGTATTTCAACGAATCAATCGGCGCTATGAGGGTGTCCTTATCCTGGCTTTCAGTTTCCCAACTGAATAGCGTCATCTGGACAGGAGTGAGGAAGTTCGTGTCAATTTGTTCATCTGAAAGGCCTCTTTCTTTTAAAGTGCGATACCGCTCGGAGGCTTTCTTCTGATCCATCAGCAATTCTTCGCTCCCCCAGGGTACCGCGCCGGAGTAGCCTCTAAAATGCCTGATAAACGACGTTTGCAGGCTCTTCATTTGCTCTTTCATCGCCTCTTCTGCGTATTGCTGCATTTTGGAATTGATAGTCGTATAAATTTTTAGTCCATCGGTGTAAAGATTATAAGGCCTGCCATCGGGATGGGAATATTTTCTCAATTCGCGTTCGAGGTCTAAACGGAGATTTTCCCTAAAATAAGTGGCGAGGCCTTCGTTGTGGCTTTCCAGGTAGTATTTTGTCGCCACCGGAAGTTGAGAGAGCGAGTCCGCTACTAATGGGTCGAGCTTTCCATATTTGACCATTTGTCCAAAGACGACGTTGCGGCGCTCTTTCGCTCTGTCTGGATTGCGAACGGGGTTGTAAGCGGTATTGGCTTTCAACATACCTATCAGGACGGCTGCTTCCTCAATTTTTATACGAGCCGGCGTATTGCTAAAAAAACGCTCCGCTGCAATCCTGATTCCGAAAATATTTTCACCGAACGGTACCGTATTGAGGTAAAGGGCTAAGACTTCTTCTTTAGAATAGACCTTTTCCAATCGCCGGGCGATGATCATCTCTTTGATTTTGGCAACGGGCACGGTCAACAGTCCGACGCGCTTGCGAGGGTAGAGATTCTTGGCCAATTGCTGGCTGATGGTGCTGCCGCCTCCGCTCGATTCGTCTCCCTGTATAATGGTTCTGAACAGCACCCGAAGAGCTGCCCGCATGTCCACGCCGCCATGTTCAAAAAATCGGGCGTCTTCCGTGCAGATCAGGGCGTCAATGAGGGAAGGAGAAATGCTGTCCCATTCAGCGGGCAGGCGGTTTTCGATAAAATATTTTCCCAGCAACACACCGTCTTCGGAGTAAACCTCGGAGGCAATATTTTGATTCAAATTGCGCAGGTCTGATTTTGTTGGAACCTTCCCGAAGACGCCGATTTCAATGGAGAGGATAAATAGCGTCAGCGCCGCAAAGCCTGCCAGCAACACCAGAAAAACCCGATTCCAATAGGGGTTATTTTCTGCAAAACTTCGGTAGCGGCTCCACAGGGGATTAAAAAAGGGATAAGCTTTATCTTTCACCCACTGCCATTGGGCGCTCCAGAATTCCTTTTTTGCTAAGTCTGTGATGTCTTTCATCCTTTGAAGGGTAAGTTTGCAAATGTAGATAAACGCCAAAAGGCTTTGCCGGAGCCACGTGAAAAAATCTTTTGTTCGTTCTCACTATACGGTTGAGTAAATATTTTTGACGCTCAAAATGTTCGTTTTCGTTGAAATTCAAACTTACTTCATTTTATACTAAGGAAAATTTGCTGTTGCTTTTGGTAGCTGTCCTACTGCTGCCTGCGCTGCTCACGAATCTCGATTTGGTGGCATTTTACGGAGACGAAGGTATTCGCTCGCTCATTGCACTGGAAATGAAAATCTCCGGGAATTACCTTACCCCTACCCTCTTTGGCGAATTTTATTACAACAAACCGCCGCTGTACAACTGGATTTTGTTGGCCGTCTTTGAGCTTTCAGGACGGAGCGATGAATTTACCGCCCGCTGCGTCACGCTGTTTTTTCTATTCCTCTTCGCCGGAACGGTCTATTTTTTCAATAAAAAACTAAGTCCCTTTGGGAAAAAAAATAGAGAAAGCAAACCGGTAGCCTCCCCTCTGCCAGCTGCTCAGTATCCAGTAATCGCAGCCCTCGCGCTGATAAGCTGCGGGCGCATTCTCTTCTGGGATTCCATGCTGGCGCTGATAGACATTTGCTTTTCCTGGGTGATGTACCTGCTGTTCATGGTCATTTTTCAGCAGGGAGAAAAGGAGCGCTATGGGCGTCTCTTCGCATTCGCTTACTTGCTGGCCGGCATTGGGTTCCTGCTCAAAGGACTGCCTGCCCTCGTTTTTCTGGGCATCTCCCTGCCGGCCTATTTTATTTGGCAAAAAAAATGGAAGGCGCTGTTCTCTCTGAAGCACCTCGCCGGAGGAGCCGCTTTCCTGCTGCTCGTCGGCGGGTACTATTTTTTATACGCCCGGCACAATGGATTGGAGACGATTTTCAAAACGCTCTTCCAGGAATCAGCTAAGCGCACTTTCGTAGAATACGGCATTGGCCAAACAGCCTTACACTTACTGACTTTTCCATTTGAAATAGGATTTCACTTCCTGCCCTGGACTCTTTTAGCCCTTTATTTTTTTCAAAAAAATATGCGACAACGGGTTCGGCAAAACAAGTTTATCACCTGGAATATCATCGTACTGCTGACGACCATCCTGCCGTATTGGTCTTCAGTCGAGGTGTATCCCCGCTACCTGTTTATGCACGTTCCTCTGCTTTTTTCAGTTTTTTTCTACCTTCATTTTTCTTTTGAAAAAAACGGCTTCGACTGGAAACTGATAGTGGAAAGTATCTTTGGCGTCGTCTGCCTGTTAGCGGCCT
Source organism: uncultured Saprospiraceae bacterium (assembly GCA_964643005.1). Classification (GTDB taxonomy): domain Bacteria; phylum Bacteroidota; class Bacteroidia; order Chitinophagales; family Saprospiraceae; genus UBA6168. The sequence continues at coordinate 5,500 of CAZXQI010000083.1, forward strand.
TGTCGAGCTTGCTGCTTCCCTTTTGGCAGGAGGCGCAGGATGTGGAACTATCCTCTTTGAAAATAATTTTCCTCTTCAGCTCATTCAGTTCACTGAGTTGGCTTTATTGGAAGTGGAAAGCCCAACGACTGCTGGTTTTTGTTGTGGCGATGTTAGTCGCGCGCTTAGGCTTTGACTGGTTCGTTTTGCCCAGCCGGGTCAAAATTGAGTGTAGCACCCAGGTGCGTGAAACGACCCTGAAGGCTGCTAAAGCATTGGGAAACAATCCTTTGTACATCTATAAGAACAGCTTAGGGCTTCAGCCAATCACGGGATATTATTTCACCCGCGAAACCGGCAGGATTCTGTTCAACCGCAACGAGGCTGTAGATACGGAGGCCCGATACATCATTCATCCCAATGATTTTGATAAAAATATTTTTGAGGAAATCGGCAGGATTACCATACAATGGAAGTGCGGAGAACTGATTATTGGAAGGCTCAAATCCTGAGTTTTACCGCTATTAAACTTTAGAGAAGTTTTCAAAATTCTGACATGAAATTAAGCGTCGTCATTAGTGTTTACAACGAGGAAGAGAATATCCGCCCCTTAAAGGAGCAATTGACTTCGGCGCTGAAAGGCATAGACTACGAAATCATTTTCGTGGACGACGGCTCCAGCGACGGGACGCTGAGCGAGCTGAAAAAGCTCGGTGACGAGCGCATCCTAATCATCGAATTGAGGAAAAATTACGGCCAAAGTTTAGCCCTATCTGCGGGCATTGACCTGGCCGGCGGCGAGTTCATAGCCACGATGGACGGCGACTTGCAAAATGATCCTGCCGATTTGCCCGCCATGCTGCAACTTGCAGAGGAAGGCGATTGGGATCTAGTTGCCGGCATTCGTGCGAACAGGAAAGACAATCTTCTGCGCACTTTCCCCAGCCTGGTGGCCAACTGGATTATCCGCAACGCTTCGGGCGTCAGGATGAAGGACTACGGTTGCGCCCTGAAGGTTTTTCGCAGTGAAATTGCCAAAGACATGGGGCTTTACGGAGAGTTGCATCGCTTCATTCCGGTTTTGGCGCAGCTCGAAGGAGCTAAAATAACGCAGATAGATGTAAGGCATCATCCGCGGCGATTTGGCAAATCCAAGTACGGCTTAGGGCGCACTTCCAAAGTGATCAGCGACCTTTTGCTGATGCTCTTCTTCAAGCGCTACTTACAGCGACCCATGCACCTTTTTGGCAATCTCGGCACCTGGCTATTTCTTATCGGCGCAGTCATCAATATTTATTTAGTCATTCTAAAACTGATGGGTCAGGATATCTGGGGCAAGCCCCTGCTATTATTGGGGCTTATGCTCGTCATTGGAGGAATCCAGTTTGTCACCATTGGAATTGTAGTGGAGATACAGATGAGGACTTATTTCGAGTCTCAAAATAAGCGACCTTACAAGATCAGAAGAATTTTCAGAAAGGCGCCGTCAAAATAACCCGATTGAATCGGGGAATCATAGCGCTCCCTAAGCGTTTGCGTTTCACACAGTTTTTTTAGTAAAAATTATTTCATAGAGGAAGTCAGGAGAGGTCTGCCTGAATGGCCATGCGCACCATTTCCGCAGGGTTAGCCACACCGAGTTTATTTTGAATGTTTTTGCGGTGCGTGTCCACAGTCAGTTTACTGAGGTTTAGCTTTCCCGCTATCTCTTTGGAAGTGTAGCCCAATGCAATCAGCCTCAGCACTTCTTTCTCCCTGATGGTAAGGCGAATAATTTTAAGCTGACTTTCTAAGCGCTCGTTCTCTTCAATGAGTTTTTGCACTGCCTCGTCTTTGTGAATGGCTTTTTCCAGGCCGTCGGCTTCGCCCAGGGTCGTAAAGACCTCTCTGAACACTTTTCGATGAAAAGCCAATTGTGCGGCAAGTTCTCTGTTTTCCTTGCGCAGGCTCACAACTTCTCTATGCAGTTGCTCGGTGGATTTGGTTTGTTCTAGCATGGTGTCTTTGTTAATTAGTTTTAAAAAATCATCCCAAATTCCCGTCATGTACACAGTCGGTAAATGCCCTTCAAAAAAAGCTTCAAGCATAGCGTGTAATCAAAAAATCCGATTTTATCTTTGTAATCAGCTTGAAATACAAGTTATTCAGCAGACAATTTGCGTAAATAGTCGCAAATACCTAAATTGCAGCACTTTTTCAGAAACCGATTTATTGACATCTCGCCTCGATTAAATGAAAGTCTCTTCACAGGCTTATTCCTGATTAAACCCTCCCCGATTTTTGGGGCGCCAGAGGTTCAAATGTTTTCACAAAGTCGGTTTTTAAAAAGTATTGCTTAAACTTCGGTTAAAGAACCAGAATGTATTAACTAAACAACAGTATTCCCATGAACAAACATTTTCCTATCAAGGTCTTCATTGCTGACGACCACCCGGTAGTCGTGTATGGAATTAATTGTATGCTTTCGAAGCATGAAGAATTTCAAATTACAGGCGCGGCTTTCTCCGGCACAGAGCTTCAAAAAAAGCTGCCAGAATCACTTTCCAACATTCTCCTCCTCGACCTGAACATGCCGGATAAGGACTTTTACGAAAACATCGGCTGGTTAAAACGCAACGCCCCGTGGGTAAAGGTTTTAGCTTATTCCAGCTACTATTCGCCTGAATTGGTCAGGTCGCTTTTGCACGAAGGGGTCAAGGGTTATGTACACAAAAACGCTGCGCCGGAGGAGCTTATAAAAGCTATTTTGGCAGTGAGCCAGGGAGAAACATTCGTCACTTCCATGGTTCACGAGCTAGCCGGCGATGAGTCGGATGCGCCTTTTATCTTTCAGGATGATTTCAAAAAGCGACTTGGTCTTTCCCGTCGAGAGCAAGAAGTATTGGTATTGATTAGCCGGGGAATGAGCAGTCAGCGTATCGGCCAGAAACTATACATTAGTAAGTACACCGTAGAAACCCACCGGAAGAATATTCTCCGAAAATTAGATTTCAATTCAAGTACGGAACTCGTCAAGTTCGCCGTGCAACGTGGATTGGTTTAAAAAACCAACCCACGTTTCCCGGCTTGGCGCGCAGTAGTTACATCTTAGCGCTTTAGCACATAAGCATGTAACTGCTGCCCTGCCAGCTTTTTCACATTATCTAATGCGCCTTGTTTGTCTTCAAAGGTATTGACCCAGACTGCATAAAGTCCATTGCGCGTATGCCTGACGATGCTGGCTTCCTGAAAGCCCAATTTTGTCAACAATTTTACGCGACGGGTAGCATTATCGAAACTGGCAAAGGTTCCTGCAATAACAGCGAAGGTTCCCTCCATATCCTTCTCGCGCGCTACGCCGGAAGGAACGACATCTGACGAAGACCCTGGAGGTCTGACGTTTACCACGTCTCTGACCAATTCCTGCCCTCCTTTTTGTGCATTTGAATCTCCATTATCCAAAAAAGCCATATTGTTATCATGGTCAGCATCCATCGCAACGGGCGTGAAGCCTGCGTCCGGTTCGCCTAATTCCAGGATCTTAACTTCTGTGCGGCGGTTGAACTGGTGTTCAGTTTCCGTACAGGCAACGCCGTCTTTACAGCGGTTGCGAATCTGGCTTTCTCCATAGCCGCGGGGTTGAAGCCTTCCGCCATTAATCCCTTTGGAAACGAGGTAGCGGAATACGCTATCTGAACGGCGCTTCGACAAATCCTGATTGTATGTAGCGCTTCCTCTGGAATCCGTATGTGAAGCCAGTTCGATTTTCATTCCCGGATAGCTGTTCAACATTCCCACTACTTCGTCGAGATCCTGATATGCATCGGGTCTCAGACTGGCGTCGTTGAAGTTGAAATAGATATTGGGAAGCCGAATGGTCATACCTGCATAGATCGGCGTGCTGCCGCCCATGAACAATGTCTGATCAATTTGCTGGCCGGGCGCACAGGGATAGTCTTTCGTTGCAGTCATGGACGGAGCAGAAGTGACGCCATTGCGCATGGCATACACTGCAAAGGATTTATTGCAGGGAATACAGTAATCATAATTTCCGGTCTGATCGCTATAAATGGTGACAGCTTCCTGGCTATCCACGTCAACGATATGGATTTCAGCGCCGGAGACGGGCGTTTGCGAACCCTGTATAAGCACCCTGCCTCTAAGTGCAAGACAGTTTGCCGCCCTTCGCATTTTGATATTCAAATTGCTCAGATCGGTATCTGGCGTGATGGTCACGTATTCCGGCAGGTAGCCTTCCTTCGTGATCTTCACCACATAGCTACCTTTTCTCAGTGTAATATCTGTTTTACCTTCCTCATTGGTGTTGACCATTTGACCCATATTTCCAGAATTGACGTCGAGAATGAAATTGTCAACGCCATCTCCTCCCGGCACTAATTTTACCACCTGCCCATTATCGGCGGAAAGCGATATCTCATCAAAATTGATGGCGCTGACGCTGGCGCCGCTCAGCGGATTGCCGTTTTCATCGGTAACCACTAAGCCGTCAAGATTGCGTCCTCCGGCAACAGGTTGCGACATTTCGCTTTCAATGTAAAAACTGTAGATATCGTCATCGCCGAATCCACCGTCTCTGTTGGAAGAGAAGTAGCCGTTTTTATTATCGCGGTCAACGATGAAACCAATATCGTCAAAAGCAGAATTAAAAGGAGTATCGAGATTAACCGGACGGATCCATTTTTCTGTGCCTCTGCTCTGGACGGTATAATAAATGTCCATTCCTCCCAATCCGCCATGGCCGTCAGAAGAGAAGTATAATGTACCGTCAGCTGCAATAAAAGGGAAAGCTTCATCGCCCGTAGTATTCACTTCCGGGCCGAGATTTTCCATAGTCGTCCAGACATCGTCAACTTTATAGACTACATAAATATCCATCCCTCCGTATCCGCCAGGAATATCAGAGGCAATAAACATAACATCTTCATCAGGGGAAATCGAAGGATGCATGTAGTTGTAGGCTGGATTGTTAAAAGGTAGTTTAGTGACCTCCTTCCAGGTATTGTTTTCATTTTTGGCCATATAGACCTGGAGTTTTTTAAAGCCATCCTCTGCTTTTTTATCCATCTCGTTTCGGGTGAAATAGATGGTTTCTCCGGTGGCGTTAAAGGTGACAGGCCCTTCATTAACCCGCGTAATCAATTCGTCAGCCAGCGGCTGTGGTTCCATGAGGAATCCTTCTCCGTCCCGCTGAGAGTGATAAATGGACATAATGTTTCTGCCTTCTGCATTCTTGTCTTTTACGTCAAAAATCAAGCTCTCGTGGCGGGTGGAAATGAAGACAATTCCATCCTTGTAAAAAACGGGACTGAATTCCAGCTCTTCGGAATTTACATACCGTTCATTGGTAACGAATACCCTTTCCTCAGATAGAGGAATTTGTCCTGTAGCCTCCGTCAGCCAGGACCAACACAAAAGTGTAGCGAAAAAGAAAATTCTGTTTTTCATCGAGTACTAAATTGTTCCCCACTCTTGTTTGGAGAGTGTGGAGATTCTAAGGTAGATGTTCATAGCCCACCCCGGTAAACCGTCCGTGGGTGTTACTTTTTTCTAAAATAACGGGGATTTTCAAGGTCTCCTTTTTCGTCTCTTAAATCGTAACGCAACAACACTTCGACTGAGCCTGACTGATAGTCTTTAATGTCGGATAAGGTCAGGTCATAAGCCAGCCCGGCGCCTATCTTCTGGTTAATTTGGAAAAAAACCATCGCATCAATACTCTCGCCGATATCTGTGCCGCCAAGCCTATAGGTCAGCCCGGCTGTAATTTTTTTCATAAAACGCAGGCTAAAGTTGACATCTAAGTCGAGCGGTGCATGATCCACCCATTTCAATAACAAATTGGGCATCAATTCTATCTGCTCTGTCACCGGAATAGCCGCTCCAAGTGTCGCATAGCGGTGTGGCGACTTTTGTGCGGTGATGGAGGTAAAGTCATTGAAGCCTATGATATTAGGATAAATTCTGGGGGCGGAAGCTCCGAAATAGAGTACATCCTTGTAAGTCAAAAGCATCCCCATGCCAACATTGCCGGTGTATTTATCCTGAAAATCCCCATTCACAAGCGAAGGGTCATTTTGGGAAACAGTCACCACTCTGGGGTCGTCGAACTTAATCCCCAGGTATTCCACTGTAGCCTGAAGTCCCAGGCGCAGGTCAAGGCTTTGGGTGAGACGTATCCGGTAAGAATAGGCTGCCGAACCATACCAATTGAAACTTACCCCGATACTATTTCTGGAGATCGTGCCTCCTAATCCTGCCCGCTGCCTCATCACAGGGGTTTGGAAACTGAGAACCTCTGAAACGGGAGCGCCTTCAAAGCCAATCCACTGGCTGCGGTGCATACCGGTAAAAGACGGCGTATTGCGACTACCAACGTAGGCTGGATTGTACAACTGCTGATTGTACATAAACTGGGTGTAATGCGCTTCCTGTTGGGCTGCCAAATCAAAAGCCAGCAAGGCGAATATGATGATGAAAATTTGTTTCATTGTCGTAATTAGTTTGATGTTTGATGGCAGGATGGCCGAAACCTCAGAATCTCTCCTGAGCTTCCGGCCATCCTGTTACGTGTGTCAACGATAAATCATGACGAATCCCTTCTGTGCCGGTGCATTCGGGTCGCGTTGGAAGATGTAGAAATAAGTGCCGTCGGGCAGATTCTTATTTTCATAAGTTCCTTTCCAATCATTCTTATAAGGCGCCGCCTCATAGACCAAGTCTCCCCATTGATTGAAAATCATAATTTTATTCAATGGATAATCCCCCAGCTCTAAACAGGAAACCACCAGTTCATCGTTGATGCCATCTTCGTTTGGCGTGATAACAGAAGTAATCACGCAATCTTCAGCTTGGAATCTGACTAAGATGGTGACCAAAGCAATGTCGCAAGCACCTGGACAATCATCATAACATATCTCATAAATGAGGCGGTCTGTTTCTCTGAATCCGGAGTTAGGCGTATAGGTGAAGACCCCGTCGCCATCGTAAACGACTTCTCCATTCGTAGGATCCTGGATAACTGTGATGGTATAAGCTTTGCCAAACAGGGTATCGTTCGACACTACATTAAAGCTCTGCGGCTGGTCAACGATTCCCACGACGATGTCGTCCACGGCAATAGGCGCCGGAGGGAAGCTAACCTGAACAATATCAGAAACAGAACAACCATCTTTAAATGCAGTCACCGTGTAAGCTCCTTCCATGGAGCTTATAGCATTAGGAATGACAGGGCACTGGACATTGGCGAAGATATTCCCGTTAGGTCTCCTCCATTCGTAAGTGGCGCCCGGTATCAGGTCCACACAGAATCTCAGGTCTTCGTCCTCGCAGACAACCTCTTCAAGGTAGCCGTTGATGGGAGGAAGAGCGTCCGTCACCACACTTACTGTAACAGAAGCAACATTGGTTGTACATTCTCCCAACAAGGCGGTAACAGTGTATTCAAATGTTCCGGTCTCTCCAGGTTTCACCGTTATGCTCGAATTAAACTGAGACAAAGGCGGCAGATTTGGCCCCGTCCACAGATAAGTCGCTCCGGCAATCGGCGTCGTTGTCAGCGTGACAGAGACGTCTTTGCAGATTTCTTCGGCGCTGGCAAACAATTGGATTTCCGCAGTCGGCTTTTCAGTGATGTGGAGGGAATACTGGTATGTGCTGACACAGCCATTATCCGTGGTAGCTACGATCGTATATTCTCCGGAAGAAGCAGCCGTGACATTCGAAAGCGTGAGCGTTTGTGAATTGCTCAGAATCGAATTGCCTTTCTTCCATTGCCAGGAAGTGGCCTCTCCACCTACCTCTGTGAGCGTAATAGACGAGTTGCCATCTACGCAGGAAGTATCGCCTTCAACGGCAAATTCGATCGCAGGGGCGTCTTCTATATTGACATACCATTCAGCCGTATCGGAAGAACAGCCATCCACTACGACATAATAATAGTAGTAGAAATCGCCCGCTACAGATGGCTTGACCGTTACGATGTGGTTGTTGATAGTCGTAAGGCCGCTGCCTGTCGCCGGTTCAGCATACCAATGGTAAGAAACGGAGCCTCCATTAAATACCTGACCATTGAGAACAATTTCCTGATTGATACACTTAGCGCTGGAGGTACCAAACAGAGCCGGCATTAACGGGACATTATCAGAAATATTGATCAGGATGGTATCTGAATCAAAACAGCCGTTTTCATTCATTCCCGTAAGAACATAAAGTCCGGAATAAGCCGAAGTTGCGTTATGAATCTCCACAGTCTGGCCATTATAGGTATTGCCAGAAGGCAGATGCGTCCAAATCCAGTTCGTGATATTAGCGTTGCCTTCGTCTTCGCCTGTAAGTATTAGAGAAGCAGAGCCGTCTGTACAAAGCAGGTCGTTAGAGCTGGCGACAATTACCGGGTTAGTTGCAACAGTGAGCAATACCTCGGCACTTAAATCGCAGGAGGGGAAGCCCACAAAAACAGTATAGACGCCGGCGTCCGCTATAGTCAGGTTGCTCAGAGTGAAGCTCGATTCGAAGGAAATCAAATTGGCCTCCTCATCTACCCATACATAAGTTGCGCCCGGCAATTCGGTAACAGAGAAGGTGACTTCATCTCCAACGCAGGTTGTAGGATTTGAAACAGTAGCAATCGGCTCCGGCATACCTGTCACCTCAATAGAGACGCTACAGGTAGAAGCATTGCCCTGATCGTCCTCCGCCTGGAATGTCAGTATATTTATTCCAATGGGGAAAAGACTTCCTGAAGGAAGGCCTGAAATCTGAGTGACGGAAGCGGCGCCGCAGCCATCTACAGCCAGAACATTCTCAAAGAGGAGTCTGATATTCTCACAATGCGCATTCTCAACGCCGGTAAGGAATTCCGATGGGTCATTTACATCCAATCCATTGACTGAAACAGTGACATTATCGGGACAGGTAATCGTCGGAGGAACGGTATCCAACACGGTAATGCTGAAATATTCCACAATCGTATTTCCGTTGACATCAGTAGCTACAATCTCTATCTGATGCGGAGAACCTGGGTTCGTGACATTGAAGAATGAACCAGACGGCACGGATGCGCTAAAGGATTCCAAACCACAGTTGTCGCTAAATATAGGCGTTGGCCAGTTTACAATGGCGCCGCAGGAGCTTCCTGTCGCATAAGCCGTTATGTCGGAAGGAATGGAAATAATAGTCGGCAATTCATTATCCGATACAATTATCGTAAAGGAACAAGTACTCGAATTGCCGGCAGCATCCACTGCGAAATACTGACCAGAGGTCGCGCCAACCTGAAATTCTGCGCCCGGGTTAACCGTAGAGCTAAATCCGGTCACGCCGCAATTATCTGTCGCCGTCACAGTTGGCCAGCTAACAATTGCAGAACATTCTCCCGGCGCCGTATTCACCGAAATACTGCCAGGACAATTTTGGAAAACAGGCGATTCCGTGTCAATAACTGACACATTAAATTTACATTTAGCAACATTACCTGTGGCGTCAACTGCCACATACTCAATGGGATAAACCGAAGTCGTGGTGACAGGAACAAACGAGCCAGGCGTCAGACTTGGCGTGAAAGCGATCAATCCACAGTTGTCGGTTGCAGTTGGTTCCGCCCATGTTACTAAAGCTCCGCAAAGCCCAGGATCATTAGTCACTGTAAAATCAGCAGGACAGTTCTGAATCACCGGAGCTTCATTGTCCATAACCGTTATTTCAAAACTACATACTACCGTATTACCCGCAGTATCTTTAGCCTGCATGGCTATCGTATGAGGGCCGCCAACAGGAATCAGGGTTCCCGAAATAAAGTTATAGGTAGTGGTCATCCCCGCACAGTTGTCAATAGCCGAGGGCAATATAAACTCGTCGAACTTCCATCCACATTCGTTATAAGTGGTGTTGACTATAGTGTCGCCCCAGCAGGAAAGGAAGACAGGCGGTTCTGTATCTTGCACCAATACATTGAAAGAGCAGGAAATTGTATCGTCAGAATTGCTGACAGCGTAATACGTAACCACGGAATTACCTACGAGGAATGTCAGTCCACTGGCGTCATTCTCTCCACTGGCTGTCACTGCTCCCGTAACTTCAAAATATACGCTGGCCAGACTGTCAATGGGTGAAATCAAAGGTTCTAATCCATCTACTACTGCGGAGCATTCGCCCAAATCATTTGACGTCACAATGTTGCCAGGACAGTCCAGAGTCAGGTTTGCTACTTCTTCGATTAAAACATCAAAGGAACAGGTTCCGACATTGCCTCCTTCGTCAATAGCATAGTAGGTAACTGTCGTAAGTCCCGCATTGAAAAAGTCTCCACTGGCATTTGATCCCGTCCCATTACCGGCGGTTGCTCCGGTAAGTTCGTAATAGGTAGTATCCAGGTTGCAGTTTTCATTGAGACTCAACAGATAGATATCATTCACCACTATGGGCGCTGTGCCGGAGGGAATGCTGACGGTAGTATCGCTAACACAGAACAGCTCTGGTGGAGTGTTATCTTCCACGATTACTATTTGCTCCTGCGTAGTTGTATTTCCATTGCCGTCGTCATAAGACCAGATGACCGTAAATGAGCCTATACTGCTGAAGATCGTCTGGCCGGTAGTTCCCGTTACTGTGCCCACACAGTCATCTTCTGCCGTGGGCGCTGTGAGAGCGACAAAGCACTCGCCTGTCACAACAGGTAGTGAATCCAAATCTGGAACAGGCGCTAAAGTATCTTCGATGATAATTGTCTGCGTCTGCGTTGTGATGTTTCCATTCCCGTCGTCATAAGTCCAGGTCATGGTGTAGGAGCCAGCAACATCGTAGAACGAGGTGTCTGTTGAAGTTCCGGTAATGATTCCCGCACAATTGTCCGTTGCGGTAGGCGGTGTCACATTCACTGAGCATGTCGCCGTAATATCGGATAAAGTAGCTTCATCCGGCACGGGAGATTCAGCGTCTTCCACTATCACATTAAAGGAACAGGAAAGGGTATCGCTGGTAGTGCTAACCGCAAAGTAAGTAACTGTAGAAGCGCCAATCGCAAAAGTGAGCCCACTGGCATCGTCGGCGCCCTGATTAGAAGTGGCTCCGGTGATTTCAAAGAAAACCTCATCCAGCTTCGAAGCCGGTTCTGCTATGGGTGCAATGCCATTGACTACGGCAGAGCATTCACCTGCATCGTTTTGCGTAATTAAATTACCTGGGCAAACGAGGCTCAAAGGAATTTCTTCCTCCACTAAGACCTCAAAGGAACAACTGCCAATATTACCGACTGCATCAATGCCGTAGTAAGTCACTGTTGTAAGTCCCAGTTCAAACAGCGAACCGCTGGCATCCGTACCTTCTCCGTCGCCAACCGTCGCGCCGGTAAACTGGTAATAAGTCGTATCCAGCGTACAGTTTTCATAAAGGCTGAACAAAAAGATATCATTCACTATTACAGGAGCCGAGCCTATAGGTATCTCTACCGCCACATCAGCTACACAAAACAGCTCAGGCGCTTCAGTATCTTCCACGATGACCGTCTGCTGCTGATAGATCGTATCGCCATTATCATTGGCATAAACCCAGGTAATCGTATAGGTT
>CAZXQI010000084.1:0-17011 GCA_964643005.1 uncultured Saprospiraceae bacterium
CATACAATGCGTCGCAATAGAAGTAGTCCGATCCTTGTGCGAGTCTCGTTATTTTTGAAAAATCCAGCGGAAGGGTTTGGGGAAGGAATTCTTTTTTATTTGGAGGTAGGGAACCGGGGCGCCGCCAAAGCTGCGGAAAAAATGCTCTATGGATTCGATCATAGACCCCTCAAAATCAATCACTTTTATCTCCTCTCCGGCCTGTTCTATCATTTTCCAAATGGCCAGGGACATGCCTCCTAAGCTGACAAATTCCGGGTCGGAAACGCTGTAGAGGTAAATGAATTTGTTCTTCCATTGTAGATAGACAACTCCGGCCTGTAGTCTGTTCTGTGCATCCCGTATTTCAATGGTCTTCCCGATTCCCTGCTCTATTAGGGATGGCCAAAGGTCTTGTAGGGCGCCATAGTCTATGGCCGGTACTCCCTTTTTCTGGCCGAGCCGGATAAGCGCTTCCGGGCTGTCCGGGTAAACAGCTTTGAGGCCATGCCTGCGCGCTTTATTAATGTAGTTTCGTGGAGTGGAATGGAGTTTTTTGAAAAGCGCGTCCTTATTCTGGTCATTTTCTAACCAGTAAGAATAGCGGGTGTGTAGCTCGTAACCTTCCCAGTAGAAGGGGAAGGGATAGTCAAATTCCGGGGCAAAATTGAGGATGAATAGTTTTACATCTTTGGGAAGGGCGCTCAGTGCAGCGCAGGTGAGACGCTTTTTCAGACTCAGCTCTTTCTCTCTTTTTTGGCTTCCGGGTGGACTTAAAAATATGCCTAAGTACTGGCAAAAGGGGGGATTAAAAATATAGGAAATGCCGTATTTGCGAGAAACTCTAAATGGCATGACTGCCGCCAACTCTCTATTCTTCAAAACTAAGACGCCTTTCCAACCAGGCCAGACTGCGTCGAGATACCAGGTACAGCCGTAAGGCGCCCCCTGTGGAGATTCCGCGATGAAGTCGTTCCATGCCTTGTCATCCACTGCGCTTCTCTGCACTATTTGCGTGGTGTAAACCTGTGCTTTTTCTGGCTCCATTGGGAGGAAGGAAAATTTTCCGCAATGTTAGTATTTAAAATTTATTTGCCTGGGAGTGAATTGTCTTTACTGTCTGTGCCTTTGGAATCAGTACATTTTTGTTGGACTATGGCAATTAAATCGAGGTGGGATTTGAGTAGCTGCTCTGTGACGCCGTAGAGTTGATCGAATTGCTCTTTGGCAAAACTCATGTTTTCGGTCAACTCACCCATGTCTTTTGTTTTCAGTTTAAACAGGCAGTGAAGCCCGCGAATGGCATGGCCGAAGTCCTCGGCTTCCTTGGCAAAGTATCCGACAGAGGGCAAATAAGTTTGAGAAGTACCGTCCTTGTACCTCAGGGTGGCCTCTTCGTAAAAGCCGTCTGCCTGAAGATTTGAATGAGTCAAATCAAAAACGGAGAGATTAAAAAGCTGAGCCAGCTTAACCAGGTTGCAAATTTTTGGTTCTGCCGTACCGTTTTCGTAGGAAGCAATGTTCCCCCGGTTCAGGCCGATCTTTTCTGCGAGCTCTTCCTGGCTCCATTTCAGGCGCTTCCTCAGTACCCTGAGATTTTCAGGGAGCAAAAAACTGGATTCAATGTTTACAAACTCTTCCATAGGATTCCTGCTATTAAAACAAAGTTCAAAAAATTAGAACGTTTTGTCGATAAAATTGACAATTTAAGTGCGTGTTTATTCGTTTTTGAAATCCTTTTGTAAACGTCATCGCCATTATAAAAGTTTAAAGCGATGGTTTCTGTGTTAAGAAATATTTAAAAACACTAAGATTCGGTCTAAATAGGTAAAAATATTTGCACAGAATTCTCACAAAGAATAATTTTGTAAAAACAATTGACAAAAAATACTTTCAACCAATAAAATAATACCTCCATGGAATTCAATATTTATGACCAACTGGATAAAGTTTCTTACTCGCTCAGAGCTTTCTCCCTCAAACTTACCGGCAACGAATCCGATGCCAACGATCTTTACCAGGATACAGCCTTGAGAATTATCTCCAATGCAGATAAATATCAACCAGGCACTAACTTCAAGGCATGGTCTGTGACGATTATGCGTAACATTTTTATCAACAACTACCGCAAGAAAATCCGCCGCGGAACCATCCTGGATCAGACGCCGAACAACTACTACATCAACTCAGGCGGCCAAACCATCGAGAACGACGGTGAAACGCGCATGGCCTACAAAGAGTTGCTGAGGATGGTGAGCGCACTGCCTGAAGACTTCAAGCGCCCCTTCTGGATGGCTTATAAAGGGTACAAATACGATGAAATTGCTGAAAAACTTGACGCTCCTCTGGGAACCATCAAAAGCCGCATTTTCTTCGCCCGCAAAAAGCTCCAGAAAATGTACGAAGAAGCAGGACGGGCAAGAGCCTGATCTGCAAACAAAACATTTTACCCAACTGTTAAAGAAAATGCCCCGGCAAAATGCCGGGGCTTTCTCTTTGTGGGAATCTGAACTATCCCGCACACAACTATCAACAGAACTATTCCGATATGAAAAACCTGGGCAGGGAAAACTGGCTCATCATACTGTCGTTCGGCATCATCTACATCGTCTGGGGCTCTACCTACCTGGCCAACTGGTACGCCATTCAGGATATCCCTCCCCTGCTCATGTCCGGGACCCGCTTCTTTATCGCCGGCGCCATCCTCTATGGGCTGAGTCTGATTTTAGGTCATCCAAAAATAAGCCGGACACAATGGAAAAACGCCGGAGTAAGCGGCATCATGTTTCTCGCTATCGGCACGGGCGGAATGGTCTGGGCGGAGCAGTTTATCGCATCAGGTATGCTGGCGCTGATGGTGGCTTCTCAGCCTTTGCTGGTGCTGCTGCTCATCTGGAAAATGGACGACAAAAAGCCCTCTTTCAATGGATTGATTGGAACCGGATTAGGGATGGTAGGCATGGCTTTTCTGGTCATGCAGGATCAGTTTATCTCCGACAGGGGAACGCTCATTGGCTTAGGCGTTATCTTCATCAGTCTTTTATCCTGGGGAATTGCATCTGTGCGGGTAGCTAAGTTAGACATGCCCTCTTCCAAACTTCAGGGAGCGGGGCTGCAAATGCTGATCGGCGGATTAGCGCTCTTGTTAACGGGTAGTCTCACGGGCGAGTTGGGCGAGTTGGATTTTTCGGCCATCACTTCGAGAGCCGTCTGGTCGCTGGTTTTTCTCATTTCCTTTGGCTCCATCGTGGCCTTTTCTGCATTCAATTACCTTTTGCTGAAATCCACGCCCGATAAGGTCGTCACCGCAAACTATGTCAATCCGGTCGTAGCCATGCTATTGGGCTGGGGATTAAACAACGAGGAAATCAGCAATCAGTCGCTTCTGGCTGCCGTGCTGATGCTCGCCGGCGTCGTCTTCATCAGTACCAATAAAAGCTTTTTAAAAAAATTCCGGCTGGCTCGACCGCATCCTATCGCCTCTCTCCTGCCCGAACTAAACGGCGGCGTCAAAGACCTTGAAATCCATTTGAAAAAACCTAAACACGGCGACATTGCGCGCATCTGGCAGGGGAAAACCCGCACAGAGATGGCGCAGGAATACCTGAGTTTTTCAAAACAGTTCTCCGTGAAAAGCGCAATAGACACCCCCGGCAACCTCGGTGTCACGGTGCTGCACCGCACGGACGGCGACGTCACCTATCACACATTTGTCACTTACTGGGAAGACATGGACGCCGTCAGGCGCTACGCGAGAGAGGACTACCACAAGCCCCGACTTTTTGGCGACGAGCAATCTTATCTGCTGGGGTCCGAGGGGGTGGTAGAACATCGAATCGTGTAGTTGGAACCGGCATATTTTCCTCTGGAATCAGTCCAGGCCAATCATTCTGCGATTTAACTCCTCGTCCGCTTCTCCGCCGGCGAAGTCGTCAAAAGCTTTTTCCGTCACCTCTATAATATGGTTTTTGATAAAAGGGGCGCCTTCTCTTGCGCCCTGTTCGGGGGACTTGATGCAGCACTCCCATTCCAACACTGCCCAGCCGGAGTAGTCGTATTGCGACAGCTTGCTGAAGATGGTCCTGAAATCCACCTGTCCGTCGCCCAATGAGCGAAAGCGTCCGGGGCGGTCTATCCAGTTTTGAAAACCTCCATAAACGCCGCTGCGTCCGGTCGGGTTAAACTCCGCATCCTTGACATGGAACATCCGAATAAAATCATGATAGATATCAATATACTGTAGGTAGTCCAGTTGCTGGAGCACAAAATGGCTCGGATCGTACAGGAGTTTCACCTTCGGATGATTGCCGGTCGCCTTTAAGAACAGTTCAAAAGTGACGCCGTCGTGCAGGTCTTCGCCCGGGTGAATTTCATAGCAGATATCTACTCCGGCCTCGTCGAAAGCATTGAGGATGGGCAGCCATCTGTTGGCCAGTTCCCTGAATCCCGTTTCCACTAAGCCCTGCGGGCGCTGTGGCCAGGGATAGATTGTGTGCCAAACCAGGGCGCCGCTAAAGGTCGCATGCACGTCAATGCCCAGATTTCTACTGGCTTTTGCAGCCCACTTCAATTGCTGCGTCGCCCACTCAGTACGGGCTTTGGGGTTATTGCGGTATTGCTCCGGCGCAAACACGTCGAAGCCGATGTCGTAGGCCGGATGCACGGCGACGAGTTGCCCTTGTAGATGGGTGGATAATTCCGTAATCTGTACGCCGCAGGCTTCTACCCTGCCCTTCAATTCGTCGCAATAGGCTTTGCTTTGCGCCGCCTTCTGTAGATCGATAAGGCGGTTTTCCCAGCTAGGGATTTGCACGCCGATATAGCCAAGACCGGCAGCCCAGCGGCAAATAGATTCCAATGAATTAAAGGGCGCCTCGTCGCCCATGAACTGCGCCAGAAATATACCCGGGCCTTTAATAGTTTTCATATTGTCAATGTATTTTTTATAAAACGAGAAAAGTATTTCCTTTCCGCTGAATTTCCAGAAGTCGGCAATGTTGGAAGTCGCTAGTCTGGCAGCGCCGGTTGGTCAGGGATTTTTATGCGATACGCAATTAATCTTTTGAAAAAATGGATAGGCACGAATAACGGAAATATTTTGAAAAATGGTGAATCCAATTTTTTAAAAAAAAATTGTAGGGGCGGCCATTTAAAAAACGCATCCAAGCGAATAAAAGGGTCTTTTCATTCACTTTCTTTCAGGCTTTCAAAATCATTTGCAAAACAAAAAAGACTTTAAAAAGCGCCAGAGTCTAAAAGCTCTGCGAATAGAACTATTTTCGCACATGAATAAGGATGTGTACTGTCAAAAAGACGCATTGCCGTATTCTGTTTTTTAAAAAAACTATAATTCCTCGCAATATTTTGTAATGAAAACACACCCGGAAGCTGACAAAGAGGCTGAATACACTATACCTGACTACCCTATTATCCAAAGAGATATCAGTTGGCTTTCTTTTAATTACCGCGTTTTGCAGGAGGCCAAAGATCCGTCAGTCCCTTTATTTGAGCGGCTAAAATTCCTCGCCATCTACTCCAGCAATCTGGATGAATTTTTTCGGGTGCGCGTAGCCAGCCATCGCAACCTGCTGAGGGTCGGCAAAAAAACCCGCCAGGTCATTGACTACGAGCCAAAGAAAGTTTTAAGGCAAATTCTAAAAATCGTCAACGCGCAGCAGGAGGAGTTCAGCAGGATTTTCGAAGATCAAATCGTTCCGGAGTTGGAGAAGTACCGCATTTTTCTGCGCAGGCGCCTTCATTTAGGGCGGAGACAGCGGGCCTTTGTGGCAAAGTATTTCAACGAGAATCTCCTGCCTTACGTGCAGCCTGTTTTGTTGATGAAGGGCAAAATTCGCCCATTCATGAACAATGCCTCCCTCTATCTCATGGTGCATTTGGAAGACAAAGAAGATAAGGCTACCCAGTATGCCATCGTAAAAGTTCCCTCCGATCACCTGCCCCGTTTTATCCAATTACCCTCTCTGAATGGCAGAAGGGAAATCATCATGCTCGACGATATTGTGCGGCATTGTCTCTCGATGATGTTTCCCGGGTACGAAATCCTCGATACTTATTCCATCAAGCTGACGCGCGATGCCGAGCTGTACATTGACGATGAATACTCCGGCGATCTGCTGCTCAAAATCAGGAACAGCTTAGCCAAGCGTCATGTCGGTCCGCCCTCCCGCTTTGTTTACGACAGGGAAATGCCTGGGGAGTTGCTCAATTTTCTGGTGGGCATGTTTCATTTAAAAAAGGACGACCTCCTCATCGAAGGGCGCTACCACAACAACTTCGACTTTTTCAAATTCCCCGATTTTGGCTTGACGGAATTGAAAAACAATCCCCTTCCACCCTTGAAATATAAGGCTTTGGAACATGCTGTGGATTTGTTCGAAGTCTTGCGGCAGAAGGATTATCTCATTGCGCCGCCCTATCATTCCTACCAGTCGGTTATCCGCTTCTTTGAGAAAGCAGCCAGCGATCCAAAGGTCACGCATATCAAAATCACGCAGTATCGGGTGGCTCAACATTCTCGCATTATGAATGCGCTGATTGATGCCGTGGCGGCGGGCAAGCAGGTTTT
Organism: uncultured Saprospiraceae bacterium; assembly: GCA_964643005.1. Lineage (GTDB taxonomy): Bacteria > Bacteroidota > Bacteroidia > Chitinophagales > Saprospiraceae > UBA6168. The sequence continues at coordinate 6,566 of CAZXQI010000084.1, forward strand.
TGCTTTTATCGAGGTAAAGGCCCGTTTCGACGAGGAGGCCAACTTGGAATGGGGCGAGCGGCTGGAAATGGCGGGCGTAAAGGTCGCCTATAGCATGCCGGGGCTGAAAGTTCACTCCAAAATGGCGCTCATCCGGCGAGAGGAAGAAAACGGTCCGCGACTGTATTCTTTTTTGAGCACGGGAAATTTTCACGAGGAAACGGTGAAGGTGTATAGCGACTACGGCCTGTTTACCGTCAATCCAAAACTCACCGACGAAATTGCCCGACTTTTTTCCTTCCTCGAAACGAATGTGGAGCCTGTCGCAGAGTTCAGGCATTTGTTCGTGGGTCAGTTCCAATTGAGGGAGAATATCTACAAATTGATAGACCGGGAAATCAAAAACGCCAAAAGAGGGCTGCCCAGCGGCATCACGATGAAACTCAACGGCATTCAGGATGAAAAGATGATTTTAAAACTTTACGAGGCGAGCGGTCAAAACGTTCCCATTCGGCTCATCGTCAGGGGGATTTGCTCATTGGCGCCCGGACTTGAAGGAATCAGCGAAAACATTTCTGCCATCAGCATAGTAGATCGTTATTTAGAGCACGGGCGGATTTTGGTCTTTCACAACAACGGAAAACCGAACGTTTTTCTCTCCAGTGCCGATATGATGACCCGCAACCTCAGCTACCGAATAGAAACCGCCTTCCCCATCTTAGACGAGCAAATCCGCCGTCAGTTGACAGACCTCATCGAGATGCAATGGAACGACAACCAGAAGGCTCGCATTCTCAACTGGGGTCAGATCAATACCTACCGGCGAAGCGAAAGTAGCATTCCGCTACAGTCCCAAATTGAGACTTATTATTATTTCAAAAGGAAAGAAGAGGCCGATTCCTGACATTTTTACAGCAGAGGCTACAAGTTTTTCCAGATATTTTTTCCGAAGAGTAAACCGGCCTTTCTATCGGGAAGCATTCAGCCTTTGAAGAAAGTACTACGGAACTGAGATTGGTGAGAGGAGGGCGTTAAACCTATTGGTAAAAAAAATTTTATCCAAAAAAAATAGGAGAAAAAGGGAAGGGGAGAAATTACTCCTTCTCGCCGTCTTCCAACAAAAAGCGGAGATTTCTTTTCAAGCCTTCGTATTTCGTGCGCTTGACGGCTGATTTTCTAAAAACTTCGCGAAAAACCTCCTCCGTGATTTCGTGCCATTCCTCTTTAGTCATCTCCATCAATTTGGGAGAAGGGTCGAAATCAGGTTCATTATGGGGCGTCGAAAAGCGATTCCAGGGGCACACCTCCTGACAGATATCGCAGCCGAATACCCTGTTTTCCATTTTCCTTTTAAACTCCTCTGGTATGGCTTCTTTCAATTCAATCGTCAGGTAGCTGATGCACTTAGAGCCGTCGAGGAAGTACCCCTCCGGGGAAATGGCCTGGGTCGGGCAGGCGTCAATGCAGCGTCGACAGGTTCCGCAGTGATCGCGGATGGGGTTGTCCGGTTCGAGTTCCAAATCCAGAATCAGTTCGGCGAGGAAAAAGTAACTGCCGGCTTTGGGGTTGATAATCAGCGTGTTCTTGCCCTGCCAGCCAATGCCGGTTCTCCTGGCCCATTCGCCTTCCATCACGGGCGCCGAGTCGGTGAAGCAGCGGCCATTTACTTCGTCGATATTTTCTTCAATAAATTGGAGGAGGCTTTTCAATTTTCTTTTTATGACAAAATGGTAATCCTCGCCGTAGGCGTAGCGCGCCAGTATCGGCGCCTCCGGATCCTGCTGATTTTCTTTGGGGAAATAATTGTGCATCAGCATGATGACCGACTTGGCGCCGGGAACTAATTTGGTGGGGTCTGTGCGCAGGTCAAAATGGTTGGCCATGTAACCCATTTTGCCGTTGAAGCCGTGATTGAGCCAATCTTCCAACTTGCGAGCCTGCTCGTCCAAGCGCTGCGCTTTGGCAAAGCCCACAAAAGAAAAGCCGAGTCGCTGAGCTTCTGTGCGTATGAGATGAGATGCATTTTTCATTCTACTATCTGCAATTTTGCAAACTTAAGCATGATCCGCTTCTGCTTGTCCGCCTCCAATTCCCGGAAAAAAATCGTCGCCATCCGCTTGTCCCGGGCGCCGTCAATGGCCAGCACTTTCCCTTCGCCAAATTTCAGGTGCAATACCTTCATGCCCGTCTGAATCTGATCGGGGGAGCTGGGTTTGAAAGTAGCGGGATCTGCTCGTAGCATATCGTTCCGGGAGGAAGATTGGGGTTTGAAACTCCCCGTGACGCCAGAAGTCGCTCTTCCCCTTTCCGCACTCTCTCCGGAGGCGGCTTTATCAAAACGGCTGAAGGGAGCGCCGCCTTTGGCGCCAATGGGCGAAGCGGCGTCGAGGTGCTCCAATTTTATTTCATCCAAAAAGCGGCTGGGTGGATTGTATCGCTCTTGCCCATAACGATAGCGACTGGCCGCATAGCTCAGGGTCAGAAACTCCTGCGCCCGGGTGATGGCCACATAAAACAGGCGGCGCTCTTCGTCTAATCCTTCGGGTGTGTCCATGCTCATAAAGCCAGGGAAAAGCTGCTCTTCCAATCCAGCTACGAATATGCTTTTGAACTCCAGTCCTTTGGCGGAGTGGACGGACATGAGCGTCACGTAATCGCCTCCTTCCTTCACTTCATCCTGATCGGTCATCAGGGCGATATTTTGAAGGTAAGCCGCCAGCGATTTATCAAAAAACCTGTCCTGCACCGTATCCGATTCGGCGTCTAATGAGGCTCCACCTGTCTGCTCAAAATCTGCTACCACGTCGTCCTCCACAAAGTTTCTGATGCCATCCAGTAATCCCGTTATATTGTCCATTCTGGCGAGACCTTCAACCGTGGTATCTTTTTTCAAATCATCTAAGACGCCGGAGCGGCGGGCAATGTACTCCGCCACGCTGTAAGCGTCTGCCGTCTGCGCCCTGTGTGAAAAATCGCGGATCATCTGTGCAAAGTCCTCAATGGCATTTTTGGTGCGGGCCGGCAATTCAGCCTGGGAAAGAATTTCCCACAGCGGCCTGCTCTGCGCATCGGCCAAAGCGCTCAGCTTCTCGACGGTCGTTCCACCAATGGCTCTCTTGGGATAGTTGATTACGCGGCGCAGGGCTTCGTCGTCTTTTTGATTGATCGCCAGACGCAGATAGGCGAGGAGGTCTTTGATTTCTTTGCGTTGGTAGAAAGACATGCCGCCAAAGACCTTGTATGGAATATTGAAATGTCGCAGGTATTCTTCAAAGACCCTCGACTGGGAATTGGTGCGATAGAGGACGGCAATCTCGGAATTGGAAAGGTGCCAGCGGTTTTTTTGCTCAATAATCGTGTCGGCGACCCGCTTTCCTTCTTCGCCGTCCGTCATGGCTTTGATGACTTTGATGCGCTGGCCTTCGCCCTTGTCGGAGAAGATCGTCTTTTTAATCTGGTTCCTGTTGACGGAAATCACCTCATTCGCAGCCTCCACAATATGCCCGGTAGAGCGGTAGTTCTGTTCGAGTTTGAAAATCTTAATCCCATACGGTTGAAAGTCTTTTTCAAAGTCGAGGATATTCTGGATAGTGGCGCCCCGGAAGGCGTAAATACTCTGCGCGTCATCTCCCACGACGCAGATATTTCGGGGGCTTCCCTCGTAGTTGATGAACTTCCTCACTATGGCGTACTGTAGGTGGTTGGTGTCCTGAAATTCATCCACGAGAAGGTAGCGAAATTTTGCGCGGTACTTATCCGTCACATCGGGATTATTCTGGAACAGCTCATACAGTCGAAACAGCAGATCGTCAAAGTCCATAGCGCCGGAGCGCTTGCAACGAGCGGTATATTTTTCATAAATCTGATGGAAAAAGGGGCGTCTGGTCTGCCTGTCCTCCTCCATTAAATCGGTGCGAGCGGGATAAGTTTTGGGGGTAATCAGATTGCTTTTACAGGAGGAGATGCGGGCGCGAATATTGTTCACATTGTACTGTTCTCTGCTCAGATTCATCTCGCTGATGATCGAACTGAGGACGCTTTTTGTGTCGTCGGCATCGTAAATTGTGAAGTTAGAAGGGTAGCCGATGCGCTCTGCCTCTACTCGCAATATCCGTGCAAACAGAGAGTGGAAAGTCCCCGCCCAAACGCGGTTGGCTCTCGGCCCCACAACTTTTTCGATGCGCTGTTGCATTTCACGGGCAGCCTTATTGGTAAAGGTCAGCGCCATGATTTCCCAGGGCGCCGCGCCTTTTTCAATCAGGTGGGCAATGCGAAAGGTCAGCACCCGGGTCTTACCTGAGCCAGGGCCGGCGACGACAAGCACGGGGCCTTCCGTTGCGGTCACAGCCTGGCGCTGCACGTCGTTGAGTAGATCGAGATAAGAACTTTTGGGCTGTGTAGTTGCAGACATTAATTTTTGCTTTATTGAAAAAACGGAGGTCTGCAAAGGTAAGGAAATAGGAATGCGGGCAAGGGGATTTTTGGGAGCATACGTTTCTGAGTCGGCTATAACTTATGCCTTAAAATGTATTCGGAAAGAGGTCAGCCAATTGCCAGCCTACTTTTATACTTTTATTTAAGTGGGGAATTAAGCGACGCAGCCTTTGTCAATTTTCTGGATTGGCTGCTTTATTCTCCTGGTCGAGGCGGATTTTGGCGACGAGTTTGACTGGCAGGCCTACTATTTTTGCAATTTGCTCATTCGACCATGAGGGGTATTTCGTCAAAAGGTTTTCAGTAATCTCTTGTTAGCTTTTTCTGACACCTTTCTGTATGCCTTCTTCCACACCTTCTTCTCTTGCCTCCTGGAGTTGGTGTTCTCTAACTAATTCTAAGATTCCCATTGGCTCATTTTTTACGTTTTCAATACTGTTAAATTCAAATCCAAATTTATCAAAGTATTCTTTGCTCTCAAAACGAACATAGTTTTTTAAAAATTCTAAAAATAAATGCGTCTGATCTATATCGTATCCGTGTTCTCTAAAATCGCGATACAGGCTTGTTTTAACTTTCAGTAAGGTTTCATCATCCCATTTTGATTTCAGGCCGGGTATGGCAGCCTTCATTACCCATGACCAGGGGTTTTCCATGTCGGGGAAGTCCTGATCCCGGTAATCAGCCAGTTTAAAAATTGGATATTCATACTTCAGGCGGGTTCCGGCGAATTCTTCAAGGTAAAAATTCGGTCGCCATTTTATATTTGAATCCGTCAAAATAACCAAGGTGGCGATGGGGACTTTAAAGTAGTCTTTCAGCCGGTAGAAATAGGTGAACATGCGCTGTGGGAAATGCTTGTCCCGATAGCCCTGCACTTCGATGTGAATTAAAAAGCACTTCTCATCTCCGTTTTTCAGCCACACCTTCACCAGCAAATCTACCCGCTTGTGTGTTTCCTCCGACTCAGGGAAAATCTGCTTTAGCTCTTTGTCCAAAACTTCAAAACATCTCTTCTATTCAATGAAAGGATTTAAATCAGGGAAGTAAAAAGCAATGGCCTCCGGGAAGAAGTCTTCCAGTATGGCCTTCCATAGTTTGTCCTGTGTAAGCATTTTCTCATTTTTTATCCAAACAAAAATTAGAGCCAGTCCCTCCCTCTGTTTTTCAGCCCAACCGCTGGTAAGCCTGGCGCCTCTTTATTGGGAGCTTTCCAGTTCTTCCCAATACTCTACTGCCCGCCTCGTGTGGGGGATGCAAATCGAGCCGCCCACCAAATTGGCGATGGCAAAGACCTCGAACACTTCCTCCCTTGTAACTCCTTTTTCATGGCAGGTACCGAGATGGTAGCGGATACAGTCGTCGCAGCGCAGCACCATGGAGGCTACGAGGCCCAGCAGTTCTTTGGTTTTGCCGTCCAGAGCCCCGTCTTCATAAGCGATTTTATCCAGTGCAAAAAAGCGGTTGAGAGCTTTGTTGCTTTGGACAAATATCTTCTCGTTCATCTTTGAACGATAATCGTTGAAATCATTAATCAAACTCATATCAGCAAATTTTTGCAGCGTCCTGCAATGCCCGGCGCCGCCTTTTTATTTATTTTTCAAAAGGTTCAAACTTCAGATAATATTAGTCATGCCGCATAGATGTTTCGTATCCAACAGACTGGAGAGTAGGAATTGGGAATCGTATCTGTTAGAATTGAGGCTTCGTCCCGCACCATTCTAAAGCGCATATAGTCCGATGCAGGTCTTGCCCGGAAGTAGTCAAAAATCGTTTTGGACTGAACATTTTTTGGAGTGGAAGGCGTGCAGGAGAAAATCCAGTGCGAAATAGAAGCAGCTAAGAGGAGGAGTAATTTTTTCATAGCGCTGATTTTCAATCAAAGTTACAAATTGAGATCAGCTAATTGAAAATCGCTATGAGAAAAGGAACCATCGGCTTATTCTCAGGCCGATGGTTCCACATTTTGTATGTTAACCCATGGACTCAAAACGAGCCTGGAAGAAGCGCAGGTACTTTGGTTCATACACCATCTCCAGTCCGAGGATGCGATCCCGCTGTTCATACACCTCGCTGATAGATTCCGCCACGACGTCCATGTGAGCCTGAGTATAGACTCTGCGTGGAATGGTTAGGCGCACCAGTTCTAATTTTGGATAGTAGTGGTCTCCGGTTTGCTTGTTTCGACCGGCTGAGACTATGCCGCGCTCCATGGTGCGGATACCCGAGTCGAGATAAACAGCGGCAGCCAGCGCCTGCGCCGGAAAGTTGATTTGCGGTACGTGAGGCAGAAATTTCCTGGCATCTAAAAAGACGCCGTGCGTGCCTATCGGCTTCACAATAGGGATGTTGTTTTCCAGGAGCCGCTTTCCTAAGTATTCAACTTGTCCTACCCTGGAGCGAATATGGTCATCCTGAACGGATTCAGAAATGCCGATGGCAATAGCTTCCATGTCGCGTCCGGCCAGGCCTCCATAAGTATGAAGACCCTCGTACACGACCACCAGGTTGCGGGCTTCTTCAAACACATCTTTATCGTTGGTAGCTAAGAAGCCGCCAATGTTGACTAATGCATCCTTTTTGGCGCTCATGGTAGCGCCGTCAGTCAACGAGCAGATTTCCTTCACAATTTCGGCGACGCTTTTGTCGGCGTAGCCTTCTTCCCGCTGCTTGATTTGCCAGGCGTTTTCAGCCACCCTCGTCATGTCGTGGATGATAAGGATACCGCTCTTTTGGCAATACGCCCTCAATTCCCGAAGGTTGGCCAGCGAAATGGGTTGACCGCCCGCCATGTTTACCGTGGTGGCAATACTGACGTATGGAATGTGCTCAGCCCCGTATTCCTTCACCAAGGCTTCTAATTTATTGAGATCTACGTTGCCTTTAAAGGGAAACTCATTTTCCGGATCATGGGCTTCATCAACGATGATGTCGCGGAAAACGCCGCCGGCTAGTTCCTGGTGCAGACGGGTCGTCGTAAAATACATGTTGCCAGGCACGATATCGCCTTGCTTAATCAATACCCTCGAAATAATATTCTCGGCTCCGCGCCCCTGGTGAGTAGGGACGAGGTATTTGTAGCCGTAATATTTTTTCACAGCGTCCTCAAGGTGGTAGTAGTTTTCGCTTCCCGCGTACGCTTCGTCTCCGAGCATGAGGCCGGCCCATTGCCGGTCGCTCATGGCATTTGTTCCGCTATCGGTGAGCAGGTCAATATAGACATCTCTGGAGTGCAGGAGGAAGGTATTGTAGCCAGCTTCGACGAGCGCCGCTTTTCGTTCCTGATAGGTCGTCATCCTGACAGGTTCAATCATTTTAATCTTCCAGGGTTCTGCCCATGAGCGATGCCTGGATAGGTTGATTTCAAGTTCCATTTTTATATTTTTTAATTGATAAATCGTTAATTATAGAGCGCGCAAAGATAAACCAGGCGGGATAATAAAGGAGTGACTATTGTCAATTATGACATTCAGATGAGTAATAGGCGAAAGCTGCTTTTGGGAAGAGACTTCACTGATGGCGGGAGCAAAAAATGAGCGCTTTTTCTGAACAAAAACGGCTCGCAGCATGATTCCTGCGAGCCGTTGTGGTTTGTTCAAAATTAGCAGAGTTCCGAACTGCTTATTCTCTCAAAAGGTAAAATGGCGTCTGGCCATATTGCGAGGAGAATCTTCGGAGGCTATGATTAATAGTTATCCTTGTTATCGTATCTGTTGTAGCGGTCGCCGTCTCTGTCATAGCGATCTCTTCTTTCGTAGCGATCGTTGCGGTCATTGCGGTCATTATAGCGATCGTTGCGGTCATTGCGGTCATTATAGCGATCGTTGCGGTCATTGCGGTCATTATAGCGGTCATTGCGGTCGCCGTAGCGGTTGTCTCGATTTCCACCTTGGTTGCCATACCTGCCGCCGCCACCGTAGCCGCCCGAGCCGCCCGAGCCGCCCCTGTTATATCCTCTGTATCCACCGCCTCCGCCATAGTCGCCGCTTCTGCGGTTATCGGGACGGTCATCTCTGGCCGTAGCTTCTTTTACAAAAATAGTTCTGCCCTGAAGTTCACTTTCATTGAGCGCCTGAATGGCCTCGTTGGCCTCGCTGTCTTCCGGCATTTCTACAAAGCCAAATCCTTTGGATTTCCCCGTAGCGTAGTCCATAATAACTTTGGCAGAGGAAACCGCTCCAAATCGTTCAAAAGCAGCCCGAAGATCGTCGCTGGTAGTGTTGAAGTCCAGCTTAGCTACAAAAATATTCATACTGAAAACTTTAAAAATGAAATAAAAAAAGTGATAAAAAAAATACTAAATTGATAAATTCCTGAATGGCAGGCCTTTTCGAAAACCATTCTCCGTCGCTTTGGAAAATATTTTTTTTAAAAAATGCGCTTTCGAAGCCGGCTCTTACATAATATTTTCATCGGGGCGGCAAAAATAGCTGAAATTTTAATTTGAAGTAGGGAATTTTTATCATCCATTCTTTTATTTCAGCTCTTCAGAAATTCAGCCTTTCCCAAAATATTCCCCCGACAAAGCCGAAGCAGCTAACTTTGCCAAAAGCAGTTACTACCATGATCTTTCAAAATTCACCGGTTTCTGTTTCCGCACTTCCCCAGGTCGAAGAGATTGACTACCGCCCGCTTGCCCCGGCTTATCGCAGGGTGGAACTGATTGGAACGGCCTTTCTCTTTGGCGTTCTCTTTTTAGGCTGGGTCGTATTCTACCTGTTTAGTCAAATGGAAGAACAATGGCCGGTCTGGGCGGCGCTGGCGGTATGGGTGGCGCTATTTTCTTTCTCCATGTTTTTAGCCTGGAAGCGCTGGGAAGTGGCCGGCTATGTGCTGCGGGATCGCGACATCCTCCACAAAAAGGGAATTATTTTCCGAACAGTGACGGCCATCCCTTTCAGCCGGATGCAGCATTGCGAACTCAGCCAGGGGCCGATAGAAAGCGCTTTTGGCATAGCCACCATCAGTATTTTCACAGCCGGAGGGAGCAGCAGCGACCTGCGCCTCGAAGGACTTCAAATAGTGGAGGCGCAGCGCATCAGGGAATTTATCACCGGTAAAATCAGCGAGCGACAGGAAGAAGAATTGTAAGTCCGACTTTGTGTTGTCTGCTTTTTGCAACTATTTAGATTCTTTTGAAATTCAGTGGAATTTTTCTTTTGGAGAAATTTTAAATCCGGGGGAAACTTTTGCACCCTGTTGTAAAATCACATAAACCTAAACGGTTAGTATTATTTTTAAAAAATAGCGACGCTTCACGGTTTTTTATGGCTATCGAAAATCCTTTTCCTCACCCTACTCGCCAGTCTTTGGCTGCCATTATTTTCATTTTGGGCAAAGTGTCCAAAATGCTGCTAAAGCAATTTTGGGTCGTCGTGATGGTGATAGTCTTCAATCCTAAAAGACGGGCTTTCGACACATTTACTGCGATCTTTCTCCTGATGGCTGTCTTCGGCGCCGCCCTTTCCATCATCAACTATTTCTATTACTTTTTCTACATCCGCGGCGGGGAGCTAATCATGGAAAAGGGAATCCTCCGCAAAGTAAAAGTCAACGTTCCCTTAGGCCGCATCCAGACGGTCAATTTCAAACAGGGCGTCCTCCACCAGGCGCTCAACGTGGTCGCCGTGGACATTGACACCGCCGGCTCTGCCGACATAGAATTCAGCTTACAGGCCATTAGCAGGGAGCGGGCAGAGTCGTTGCGCAACTTCATCGAACAGAGCAAAACTGCAGAAGGCGCCGACATCGGCGATGCCGACGAGCCAGGAGAATCAGCTTCGGACAGTCCAGTTAAGGAAACAAATTCTTCAGTCGTTCCTATCTTCCAGATGACCGCCACCGATCTGTTCAAAATCGGTATCGGGCAAAACCACCTGCGCACGACAGGCATCATCTTCGCCTTTCTCATTGGCGTCGCCAACAATGTGGAAGAGGCGCTGAATCTAAATTTTTCGGAAAAAATAGAAGAGTGGATAGGCTCCTCGCCCGGCGTTGAGTTTTTCTACTACCTCCTGATAGCCCTGCCTTTCG
>CAZXQI010000085.1:0-11771 GCA_964643005.1 uncultured Saprospiraceae bacterium
CTGCCTGAAAATCACCTTGATCAAAGGCCTCCAAAGCAAGCTTTTCAGTGGCGTTTAAAGTCTGGCCAGCAAGGTAATCCGTAGGCGCCACACCTATCAGAAGAAGAGCCAACAACCACAATGTTGCTTTAAACCTACGCATTGCCAGGAAGTAGTTAAACTTAAAAATTAAACCAGACAGAATCTTCAAATGGTCTGTCTGGTTTAATTAATTCAAAATTCGATACCTTGGAAAGAGACGTAAAGCTAAGATTATTTCAAAAAGAAATGACCTATAATCCGGGGCGCCATACTTTTAAGCAATTTGGAGAGTTGACGATCTGGTTTTTATAAATTGGAGATGAAACCTGTCACTCCGAGGAAACGAAAATCCAATGGAAAAAGGGTTGACAATCTGGTTTTTATAAATTGGAGATGAAACCAGCCTGGGCTGGAAGTCCCAAATATAAGAATTGGCGCTTCGTCATGCGCTAATTAAAAAACTAAAGTGATAATACTGTTTAAAACAATCAGTCGGCCAGACCGCCTGGCTAAGGTTGCTCCTCAGCCATTTTAGTCAAAAGCTGGCGCCACAGCTCCAAAGCCCTGTTCAGCGTCCTGTCCTGAATCCTGTCAAACCAGCCTATGACGACCTTGTCCACCGCCTCGTTCGGATCGTAGGTGAATGGATTGTAGGTGAACTTTCTTCCTTTCTTCGCAGGAATAACAAGCGCCGTCAGTTTATCATCCTCCGAGAAAATTATCCTGACGCAGGAAACATCTATATCCTGAAATGGAATGAGGTAGCGGCTACCGGTGGTAATCTTTTCCGTTTCGACGTCAAGGTGTTTCTCGCGCAAATCCAGCATAAAATCCTTTTCCGTTTCATCCCATTGATACTTTAGGGAATAATTTTTTTTAAAAGAAACTCCATTGCGTTCTTCTGGATAGCTGGCCGGAAGTTGCATTCGGAGTACTTCCCTCAATTCCCAGTGAATACCTTTCAGAGAATTTTCGGCTGTTGGCATTCCACCATTTGGCAACCGCCCGTCCTGAGTCTGGGAATGGCAGCCGATGGCGATCAGCAAAAAGGTAGGAAAAAATAAATATTTCATGCGATCAATTAATTGAGTTTCAAATATCTTCTTAATAATCTACACCTGAATAAAAAGCAGGTCTTATCTCGTCAAAAAGTGGTCAAAATTTCCAGTTATTGCTTTTTCCTTATTTTTAGCCCGCCAATTAAAATTCGCCTCAGACAAGGCAAACCAGACTTTTTCTTTTGACAATAAAAACAATTATTTCTATGAAAAAAAACATCTTCCTTTTTCTTTTTTCCCTAATAACTATTCCATTTTTTGCGCAAACACAGGCGCCAGGGCGGCTGACTCCTGAAAAACTCTGGGAACTTGGCAGGGTTTCTCTCTTCGACGTTTCGCCAGATGGAAAAACGGCTGTGTACGGTATTTCTTATTACGATGTTGCTGAAAACAAAGGCAGCAGAGACCTTTACACCATCAGCACCGACGGCAGCGACTCCGGCAATGCCAGGCGTCTGACCAGTTTAGAAGGCAGCGAAAGCGAGGCTCATTTCACGCCCGATGGAAAGCGAATCGGCTTTTTGTACAAGGGAAACCTTTGGGAAATGAATCTCGACGGCTCCAATCCGCATCAGATTTCCGACCAGGAAATGGGTGGGTACATTTATTCGCCTGATGGGAAAAAGATACTTTTCGTCCGGGATGTCAAATACGACAAGAGTACCCAGGACATCTATCCAGACCTGCCAAAGGCCAATGCCCGCATTATTACAGGCCTGATGTACCGCCATTGGGACGAATGGGAGGACGGCAGTTACAGCAATATTTTTGTAGCTGATTATGCCGAAGGAAAGATTATCGGCGAGCCGGTGAATATCGTCGGAGAGCCTTACGATACGCCCTTAAAGCCCTTCGGCGGCATGGAGCAAATAGCCTGGAGCCCCAACGGCCTGACCATCGCCTATACCTGCAAAAAAGAAAGCGGAACACAGGCAGCCATCAGCACCAATTCCGATATTTACCTCTATGATCTAACCACCAAAAAAACGAGCAATTTGACGGAAGGCATGATGGGCTACGACATGAACCCTGCCTTCTCCCCCGATGGGCGCTATTTGGCCTGGAACAGCATGGAGACTCCGGGCTATGAGGCTGACCGCAACCGCATCTTCATTTACGACTTCAGGACCAAACAAAAATGGGAGGCAACCGCCGGGCTCGACCAGAATGCCGACGGGCCACAATGGAGCGCCGACGGCAACCGCATTTATTTTGGCAGTGCAGATAAGGGAACCCAGCAGATTTTCTTTCTGGATATGGCCAAGGGCAACAGAGTCCGACAATTGTCCACCGGGCAATTTGACTATGGCTCATTTATCGTGGGCAAAAACAATGTAGTCAGCTCTCGCTGCTCCATGTCTCAACCGCACGAGCTATTCAGTCTGCCATTGGAATCAGGTCGGGATATGCAGATTACCTATATCAACCGGAAGCTGTTAGACAATGTGAAAATGGCTGACGTTGAGAAGCGGATGGTAAAAACTACCGACGGAAAAGATATGCTCACCTGGGTCATCTATCCACCGGATTTTGACCGCAGAAAAAAATATCCCACCCTCCTGTATTGCCAGGGCGGGCCGCAAAGCACCGTCAGTCAGTTTTGGAGTTATCGCTGGAATTTCCAGATGATGGCTGCCAATGATTACATCATCGTGGCGCCCAATCGTCGGGGGCTGCCCTCTTTTGGAACGGAATGGAACAAGGAAATTTCGGGCGATTATGGAGGGCAGGCCATGAAAGACCTGCTCGCAGCTATTGACGACGTATCGGCAGAACCGTATGTGGACAAAAACGCACTGGGCGCCGTCGGCGCCAGTTTTGGCGGCTACTCGATTTACTGGCTGGCCGGCAATCACAACAAGCGCTTCAAAGCATTCATTTCCCACGACGGCATTTTCAATTTTGAAAGCATGTATGGAACGACGGAGGAAGTTTTCTTCGTCAACCACGACTTAGAAGGCCCCTACTGGCAAACGCCGCTACCTGAGACCTGGAAAAATGACTCTCCTCACAAATACGTAAAAAACTGGGATACCCCCATTCTCATCGTACAGGGCGGGATGGATTTCCGCGTGCCGGAATCGGAGGCCATGCAGGCATTTCAGGCAGCGCAACTGCTCGGCGTACCCAGCAAATACCTTTATTTTCCGGAGGAAAATCACTGGATCTTAGCTCCGCAAAACGGAATCCTTTGGCAGCGCGAGTTTTTCGGCTGGTTAGATAAGTGGCTGAAAGGCAGGCAATGATAAAATCGAAAAATGTTTTCCCCGCGGCAGACTGCTCTAAGTTTCAACTGCAGGGGAAACATTTTTTAAAAAAAAGTCTGTTTATACGACCATTATTTCACCACCGCATTCTCCATGATGTAGTCGTACCTGTACCCAGAACCAAAATCCCTGTCCACTGCAATTTTTCCTTCCATCGTCACTATTTTTCCAGTCTGTACCTGTTCGAGCGTTGTCACGGTCAGGTCGGGATTTCCTTCCGAGCCATCCTGAAGATGTACCCAGTTCATGCCCATAATCATGGAGTTCACCTTTACCACCTTACCGGTCACTTTCACAATTTTCCCATCATATTGTGAAAGATGCTTCACTAACTCTGCGATGGGAATGTCGCCTGGTGCAGGCGTTAAGTTCTCCTGTTGGCCGGAAGTCGCTTTCTTAGGTTCAACCTGGTCATGCGTTTCTGCGACTGCTTCGCCATCCACAGATTTGAAATTCGATACGAGGTAGAGCGTTTCAAAAGTCCTGTCGAGTTCCTGACTCCAGAAGTTTTGAGCCAATAAGCCGCCTCGAAGAAGGTAGTTCCCGCCGACTTTTACATCCTGCTTAGCAACGGCAATCCAGAACTCCTCAGCTCCTTCCTTCACTCGCAGGTAGGTGTATTTGTCGGCGCCCAAAGCTTCCCTGACCACGACTTCATGGTCTGCGTTGTCTAAAAGGCCAGAGCCGGGCGGCGGGGTCTGATCGCCAAAATTCAGCCCGGTATTTTCAACTGATACAGGCTGCCCTTCAATTGGTTTTGGTGTTGAGTTACAGGCAATCAGCACCATTGCCAAGGTCATCATTTTAAAAAATTGCGTCTTTATCATAGCTAAAGATTTTGTGTTTTTGCCTTCAACATTCACCTCGAAGCTTCATGAATACTTTCATTTTTCCTCATGTTTTACCGGGTAGAACAAGTTTCAGCGCCGCCAAAGGTGAGGCTTTTCCAAAATTATTTATCCGACCTCTTAGATAAAATTTAAGTAGTATCACTAAATTGCCTGCTCTCTTCTCATTAAAACTAATTGATATGTTAGAAGTAATCGTAGGCCTGCTATTCACGTATTTGCTGCTCAGCCTATTAGGCACCACGCTCAACGAGTTGATTTCATCCTGGTTAGGCTGGCGGGGAAATTACTTAGACGAAGGATTGAAAAGGCTGCTCGAATACAAGGATAATCCAAAGGTCTATGAGTCATTTAAAAGCAATCCCTTTTATCGGCAACTCAAACAGCACGACCTGTTTTTCCGAAAATCCAAAGCGCCGGATTACCTGAGTTCTTCCAATTTCGTCTCTATTTTGATACATTCTTTGAATGGTTTAGGCGGGCCTGGCCAAAAATCCGGGAGTGCGCCGGACAATATCCAGGAAAGCATTTCCGACATAATTGCCGACATGCCGGAAGGAACCCTGAAGAAGGTCCTCGAACAGTTTTCGCCTGAAAATCGTGAAAATCTCAAGGCGTACAAGGCTCAATTAGAGGTTTGGTTCAATACCGTTATGGAACAAGCCAGCGGCTGGTACAAGCGGCATTTACAAATCTTCACCTTATTCATCGGGCTACTCATCGCCGGAGTTTTCAACGCCGACAGCTTTCAAATCTATCATCATCTGGCCACCAATTCAATCGCCCGTCAAATGCTGGCCTCCATGGCGGCGAGTTATGTCGGGGAACACAATACGCTTCCTACCTACGAAGCAAATTGGAAGGGGGTTAAAGAAGTGATTAGCGACTCACAATTTAGTGAGACCGTGAACATTCTGGGTCTGGGCTGGCAGGGTGTTGGCGACGAGCCTGACCTCAAAAAGTGGCCTCGTAGAATCGTCGGCTGGTTCATCACTTCATTAGCCATTTCCATGGGCGCCCCATTCTGGTTTGACCTTTTGAAAAAATTGATTTCTTTGAGAGGCGAAAGCGAACCAACTCAGGTCGTAGTAAATACGGCCAAAGAATGATGGAATAGAAAGCTGAAAAGGGCGATGAAGGAAAAGGGATTTCCTAAAAAATCAGCTGCATCAATAGAGATTGGGGGCGGCGTTTTCGGCGCCGATATTTAAGGTCAAAATCATTTGGAATAAAACTAATGCGCCATCTGCGCTCCTCAGGGCAGGAGGGAAAAGGGTTGCTGTCAGATCAGGGTTGCCGCAGGGTAATGTCTCCAAATGAGATTTTGATAGAAACATTGGAAGAACCTAATTTGGAAGAAAAAATCGCCTTTTTGAGCTGGCTGGTATTTTCCAGATAATTGAACTTCAGTTCTCGCGGCACGGAAATATTGCCATAATGCGCCGTCAGCGTATAACCGTAGGCATTCAATTTCGGGTCAAAGAAAAAGACATCGGACTTCTCGGCGTCAATATTCAAATGGAGTAAATCGGCGCCGGGGTTAGTAAAAAACTTCAGGACGCCGTATTGCGAATTGATGTTCCAGGTGCCCCTGATTTCGTGCAATTCAATGTTGGAGCGCCGCGAGTTGATATCCACGTTCCCGTCAATATACCTCCCTTCAATATCGCCAAATCTGGTGCTGATTCCAATCCGGCCTTTCAGGTTTTCTAAGTTCAGTTTTGAAAATTCACTTTGAATCTGAAGGGAGCGGGTCATATTGCTGACCTGAGTGAGACCATAGCTGTTTTTCAGGTACATGGGGCAATCGGCAGGAAGGGTAATGGTGTAAACAGCTCGCAGGTCGGATTCGAGCTTTTTGTTGCTTTTTCCGGCGTTAATATAATTTCTAAAATAGATTTTGTTGCCCACCTGTTCCAAAGAGTAATTCATGAGGTCTAAGTCCACCTCCGCCTTCCTGCGATCGGGATGTTTGGAGATAAATTCGACGAGCACTCTGACCTCGTTCTTCTCCCAGGACTCCACCAATATCTGAGCCTTTTCGCCTTCTATATTTACCTCATATCCGTCTTTATAGGGGAAAGTCTTCTCTATATTTTTAGAAACCACCTGGAGAGTCTGGGCATATAGTCCGCTCCATGCTACTCCTGACAAGAGTGCAATGATTAAAGTAAAAGCGTTTTTCATCAGTATATTCATATTTGAAACAGACATAAAATTCACACCCGGTTCAAATCAGCATAGCCATTATTTTTTTCAATAAATCCGTTCGTTCTAATTCGATTTCTTTGATTTGTAAAATGAGCTGCGGGTCGGTATTGTATCCATTGATCATATCTCTTAAATTATTCCTGGCCTGTGACAGTTCATCCAACTCGGACTGTATTTGTTGAAACTCAGGGCGCTCACAGATAAATTTCTTCATCTCGCACAAACTCCGATATTCCTGAAACACCGATTCGTCCTCTTCCCAGTCCCGGAGGTTGAGCAGCGGATCAATTTCTTCCTCCGAATAGGTAATGCTGATACTGTCTGCGCTGAGGCTGTGTCTGTGCTCGCGCTGCCAGTTGAGCAGGAGGACTAAAGCGACAGAGGCAGCTACCGCAACCGCGCTCTTCCAGCCCAAATAGCGAACCTTGGCGCCCTTGTCGAGTTGTTCGGCGATGCCGTTCCAGAGCTGTTCGGGCGGGTCGTATTGGTTCAACTGCCGAACTAAGGAGCGGGGCAGGCCGCCCTCGTCGTACTGCTCCCGCGCCGACTCGATCCTACTCCATAGCTCTTCCGGGGGGTCGTATTCCCTCAGGGTGGACAGCGCCTCGATCAGCGTTTTTCTGTTATACTCTTCCATGTCTATATCTGTACAAGCTGGCCGGATATGAGGAATGCAAAATCTGGCGCCTCGCACATATTTTTTTTATTTTCAAAAAAAATAATTCTTCTCATAATATTGGCATATATGAACGCCTGTATCTTATTCAATAAATTCATCGTATATTCACCCATCCGAACCCGTCAATTACATCGCTTCATCTTTCAACAATTCTCTCAGTCTTTTTTTAGAATAAAATAACTGAGATTTGGAAGTGCCCTCCGAAATTCCCAACAGTTGAGCCACTTCCCTGTGGGTGTAGCCCTCCACTTCTATCAGCACGAAAACGGTTCGATATCCCTCCGGCAGAGATAATATAGCCTGTTCCAAATACTCCGCATCGAGATGGTTCCCCCAATCCACCTGGCTGTCTGCCGGAATGCTCTCCACAGAAACGGAGTACTTATTTTCCTTTCTCAAATAACTGTAGGCGGTGCGCACTACGATGGTTTTTATCCAGGCGCCTAAGGTGGATTCGCCGCGAAAGCTGCCTAAGTTTTTAAACACCTTTATAAACGCATCCTGCAACACGTCGTTGGCGGTCTCAAAATCCCCGCTAATGCGATAGGCCAGGGTGTACATCGCCTTTTTGTATTTGTCGTAAAGCGCTCTTTGGGCAGGCCTGTCATTGTCCAGACAGGATTGCACTAACTCCACTTCTGTATATCCCTTTAGCTTGGAAGGCATTATTTGGCTTCGTTTCAGATTTAGTAAAAGAGAGCGAAAAGTACAGCTACCGGTTGTATTGCAGCAGATTTTCCTTCAGATTAATGCAGATGAGGCGTCCGAGAGAGAGATTAACCCTCTTTTTGAAAATTTCAGAAGGGGAACTTCTGCCGGATTGCGACCAATTTTCTAAAAAAAAGAATCCTCCTAAAAGGGAATTTCAACTAAAGTCCTATTGGATAACAATAAAGGCGCGAAAAGTCGCGGTAGGCATTCGGCAGGCTCAGCAGTTCAGAAAAGGCTTTATAGACAGGTATTTTATTTTAAAAAAAAGAAAGCCCGACAGGCGTCCCATTTTTTAGTCGCTGTCGTATTTCTCAGCCTTTTCGGACGCCTGCCGGGCAGTATAGTGGGAATCATTTAAAAGGAAAAACCGACGCTCAGAATCCAGCGATTGAGGCGGTCGGAGAAGGGCAGCTCTTTGTTGCCAATATTGATGTGATCGCCGAATTTAGTGAGATTGCCTTCATAGCGAAGATCCACCAAAATTTTCCAGACCTCTAAGCCAATACCCGTCTGATAGCCAAGTGTGAAATCATTGAAGCGATGTTCGTAGGGACCTCCATTGTTGTTTAGCTCGGACTTGCTGGCGATGCGTACATGGCCTGCCGGACCGCCTTCTAAACGCAGTGGGCCAAACTTCAATCCCAGCATCAGGGGTATGTCTAAGTTCTGATATTTCTCCCTAAAAACCCCTACCTGAGTAATATCCTTAATCGTCAGATTCACCGTATTGGAATTGAAAACCGCCTCCGGTTGCAGATAGATGTGTTTCCCGAATTTAATCCGTCCAAACAAGCCTAAATGGTAGCCATAGTCCGCATTGTCAATGGCCACAGAAATGCCGTTTCCTTTGGAAATTTCCTCGTTTACATTGTAAGAACTGAGGCCTCCGCGAAGACCCCACTTTATTTGAGCCTCAGCGCTGAGACTTAACAGGAAGAGAGCGGATACGAGCAAAATAATCTTTTTCATGTTTCAATTTTTTAAAAGATGGATGCGAGCGGCAAGTCAGAGGATTTTGCCGACAGCGGGAAAGGACAAAAAAAAAGCCATAATCACAATTCCCCGCTTCGGCGACTTTTATTGACCTTCGCAGCGCCGTTAAAACGGCAGAACTTCAAAAACCAGTATTTCAAAACCATCCGCACTTTTGCTTTTAACCGAATTTTAGGAAACAAAAAAGGAAATCGCAAAAATTCAGACGCAAAGCCCCTACCCTATTTATCAGGACAAAATCATTGAAAAACGCTAAGAACCTAAACTCGCAATGGATATCAACAGCACGACCTATATCGGAAGTTTTCCCAGCCTCGCAGCCTGCCCGAGGCCGGACAAACCCGAATTTGCCTTCATCGGGCGCTCCAACGTGGGCAAGTCCTCGCTCATCAATATGCTGTGCTCGCGCAAGGACTTAGCCTACGTCTCTCAAAAGCCCGGGAAGACGCAATCCCTCAACTACTACCTCATCAACGAGGCCTGGTACTTAGTTGACCTGCCCGGCTACGGCTACGCCAAAACGGCCAAAAAAAATCGCCAGGCATGGAGCCGGATGATGGCCGACTACCTCCTGCGCCGCGAAAGCCTGCAATGCGCCTTCGTCCTGATTGACGCCAACGTACCGCCTCAGGCCCTCGACATCGAATTCATAGACTGGTTAGGTGAAAATGAAATCCCCTTCGTCCTGGCCTACACGAAAACAGATAAGCTCAAAAACCTCCAACAAGCTGCCAACGTAGAAACCATCCGCAAAGCGCTCTTAGAAACCTGGGAAGAGCTCCCCCGGGAATTTGTCACGTCCGCTCTGCGCAAAACAGGCCGCGATGAAATCCTCCACTTCATCGGGGAAGTGAACAGCAATGCGCAGGTTGGCTAAGCCCTACTTGTTTTTTACCTTTTCTTAAACAAGATAACCCTCTCCTGAGCCTATGGGCGCCGCTCCGTAATTTTCATATACACGGAAATGGGGAAGTCATATCTTGTGAGCGCCCACAGTAGGGAGATTGATCCGGCTCCAATTGGGGTTCGGCACGGAAATGGGAGAGTCGTACCTTGTGAGCGCCCACCCTGTCTGATTAATTCGCCCGGAAAGCTCTAACAAACAAGGTCACAAAATTCTGAACACTATTATTGGAACAAAACCTTAGCGACATACACCTGTGTCTGCACCGAATATTGAAGCCGAACTAAATGTGTTGCGTAACAGTACGCGGGAAGGAGAGAAAAGGAGAGGAAAATCCCATCTGACAATCGCACTCCGTACCTCCAGCCCAACCACTAAAACCAACGGTCATGAAAAAATTGCGTTTACTCGCCGTCTCTTTTGACACCCACATCAGCCCCTGGGAACTAAAGCAGTTCCGGGGAGCGGTCTCGCAGAAAGTGGGACTTGAACACGAATGGTTCCACAACCACGACAATAGCGGGGAAGAACAGGACAGCCCTTCCTATGGCAGGCCCCGCTACCATCATCGCTATCCACTCATACAGTATAACTTCTAAACCATTCTCCGGCTAAGGCAGGATTGCGACCTCCGCTAAGCCTTTCCTTTCTTTTTCTTGCCAAGGCTTCTAAACCATTCTCCGACTAAGGCAGGATTGCGACACGTACGTTTTGATTCCTCCCCACTTCCCCCCATTCCCCTAACTTTACAGCGCCAGAACGACCCCGCAATCAGACCCAATCTTGCCGCATCTCAACAAAAAAATTTCATCGAATGATGTTCTATAAAATTCTTTTCTGCACTCTTCTTCCTTTGGCTATTCTGGATTTTGTCGCTAAGCCACAGTGCTGGAAGAGCAAGCCTACAGCAGCGGAGCGCATAACGGGGAAGGTTGTCGGCATTCTCGACGGCGATACTTACGATGTTTTGTTGGAAGGAAATAAACAGGTTCGGGTGCGGATGGAGGGGATTGACGCTCCTGAAAGGGGAATGCCCTTTAACAAAGCAGCCAAAAAATACCTGTCGGATTTGTGCTTTGGGAAGATGGTGGCGCTGGAAGTGTCGGGGACGGATCGCTATGACAGAACCCTGGCTTTTTCTTATTTAGAGGATGGCAGGGAATTGAGTCACGAAATGATAAAGGCAGGACTGGCATGGCATTACAAATACTACAACAACGACGAGGATTTAGCCCAATTGGAAATGGAGGTTAGGGAGGCTAAGATTGGAATCTGGTCTATGCCGAATCCTATGCCACCCTGGGAAAACAGGGCTTTGCACCGCAGAGGAGTTTCAACGAAGGATTCTTTTGATATTGGAGAGGGACAGGACTGAGCCACGGAAAACACGAAAACTAAGCACGAAAGGCACGAATAACACGAAAACTAACCACGAAAGGCACTAAAAACACGAAAATAAAACACAGAAGGAACGAAAAGAATTATAGTACGAATCTTTCGATTTCTACTTTTGGGTGAGCTCCAAAATTGACTAATAGGCCCAGTCTCAGGTGGGATGCTTTCAAATAGTTCAGGATTTGGGCTTCAAATTCAGGGATTATTTGTTTGGCAGCCTTTAGCTCCAAAATTATCTTATTATAACAAATGAAGTCGGGTCTATACGTTTGCTTGAGAGGTCTGCCTTTAAACATAAGTTGCAATTCCGCCTGAGCGACAAATGGAATATTCCGAAGTCGCAATTCCCTTTCCAGACACTCCTGATATACAGCTTCTAAATATCCAGCCCCCATTTCACGATAAACTTCAAAAATAGCCCCCTGAATGGCATAAGATTCCTCCTTATAAATTAATTCTGTAACCATCACAATAGAAGTATTTTATCTCTCCACCTCTACTAAAAATCCTCCCCCCTCAAAAAAAATTTTCGTGTCTTTAGCGCCTTTAGTGGTTCATTTTCGTGTCCTTAGTGCCTTTAGTGGTTCATTTAAGTGCCATCAGCGCCTTTAATGGTTCATTTTCGTGTCTTTAGTGCCTTTAGTGGTTCATTTTCGTGTCTTTAGTGCCTTTAGTGGTTCATTT
>CAZXQI010000085.1:11871-16803 GCA_964643005.1 uncultured Saprospiraceae bacterium
TTTAGTGCCTTTAGTGGTTCATTTTCGTGTCTTTAGTGCCTTTAGTGGTTCATTTAAGTGCCATCAGCGCCTTTAGTGGTTCATTTTCGTGTCCTTAGTGCCTTTAGTGGTTCATTTAAGTGTCTTTAGTGGATCATCACTGCAAATCATACTCCTTAATCTTCCGATACAAAGTCCTTTCAGAAATCCCCAGATCCTCCGCCGCTTCCTTACGCCGGTTATTGTGCTTTTTCAAGGCCTTGAGGATCATATCCTTTTCCATATCCGCCAGGTTGAGATTAGCCTCTATGATCTCGGGTTCTCTGGGTTCGATGATATGCGTCGAGGCAAATTCGGGGGCGCCAGGATGAGCGACAGGGCGGGGAGCTTGCTGTAGCTCGTAGTCGGCCTGGATCCTTCCCGGGGCGAAAGGCCTAACCGGGGCGCCAGAAGGAGTCAAGGCTCTGAAGCTGCTGCTATCCGGCATTTTCAGATTATTCTGATGCACCAGCTCAACAACCAGCGCTTTCAAATCATTGAGGTCGTTTTTCATTTCGAAGAGGAATTTGTAAAGCAGTTCCCTGTCCTGCATGCTTTCGGCGGCAAGGTCGTGGGGGATGGGGAGATTGCGCTTTCCCATATTGGGGACAAATTCGATCAGCTCCTGAGGGCTGATCAGGCGATTTTCGGAGAGGATGGAAATTTGTTCCGCCACATTTTTCAATTCGCGGATATTGCCCGGCCAGCGGTAGGCCTCCAATAGCAGGCGGGCGTCTTCATCTAAGCGCACCGGTTCGCTGCGATAGCGCTCTGCTATGTCCAGGGCAAATTTTCGGAACAGCAGGTTAATATCCTGCCTGCGTTCATGGAGCGCCGGCACGTGGATGGGGACGGTGTTGAGGCGATAATACAGGTCTTCCCGAAATTTTCCCTTTTGCACCCTTTCCTCCAAGTCCCTGTTCGTGGCGGCAATCACGCGCACGTCCGTAGTCTGTACTTTAGAGGAGCCGACGCGGATGAATTCCCCGGACTCCAATACCCGCAGCAAAAAAGCCTGCGTATCCAGGGGCAATTCCGAAACCTCGTCTAAGAAGATAGTGCCCCCGTGGACGGTTTCAAAATAGCCCTTGCGATCGGCGACAGCGCCCGTAAAGGAGCCTTTTTCGTGGCCGAAAAGTTCCGAGTTGATTGTCCCGCTGGGGATAGCTCCGCAGTTGACGGCGATAAAGGGATTGTGCTTTCGCTGGCTGAGCGAGTGAATAATTTTGGAGATGTTCTCCTTCCCCACCCCGCTTTCGCCCGTGATGAGCACGGTCAAATCAGTCGGAGCAATGCGCATGGCCGTCTCCAGCACCCGCTCCAACAGAGGCGAGGCGCCAATAATGCCAAAGCGTTGTTTGATAGAATTTAGATCCTTAGACATCAGTCGCTTGTGTTTTCTCAATTTCACCGATGAGGGTGGCGCTCGTCGCTTCCTTGATTTTTACCCATACGTAGTCTCCCGGTCGGTAGCCTTCCACCTTGGGGAACACGATCATTTTATTCTGGGTATTGCGCCCTTTGAATTCCCGGTCCGATTTTTTGGAATCCCCCTCGA
The DNA here is from genome assembly GCA_964643005.1 of uncultured Saprospiraceae bacterium. Classification (GTDB taxonomy): domain Bacteria; phylum Bacteroidota; class Bacteroidia; order Chitinophagales; family Saprospiraceae; genus UBA6168. The sequence continues at coordinate 13,448 of CAZXQI010000085.1, forward strand.
TCAGCACTTTAAATGATTTGCCGAGATCGGCCTGGTTATGCCGATATGATATGCGGTTTTGTTGCTGGACGATTTCCTGTAGGCGGCGTTTTTTGACATCCATTGGGATATCGTCTTCGTATTTGCGGGCAGCGAGCGTGCCGGGTCTTTCAGAATAATGAAACATGTAGGACATGCTGTAATTCGCCCACTCGATCATGCTAATGGTATCCTGGTGCTCCTCCTCCGTCTCCGTGCAGAAGCCAGCGATAATGTCCGAACTGATGGCGCATTCGGGGATGATGCGGTAAATAGTCTCGATTTTTTCCATGTACCATTCCCTGTCATAAGTGCGGTTCATCAGCGCCAGCACCCTGCTATTTCCGCTCTGCACGGGCAGGTGGATGTACTTGCAGATATTTTCATGGTTGGCAATGGTATGCAGTACCTCGTCGGTAATGTCTTTGGGGTGAGAAGTGGAAAAGCGAACCCTCAGCAGTGGGTTGATCATCGCCACCATTTCCAATAGCTGGGCAAAGTGGACGACGGCGCCAGTCTCCGGATTTTCCCATTTGTAGCTGTCCACATTCTGACCCAGTAAAGTCACCTCCCTATAGCCTCTGTCGAACAGGTCTTTGGCCTCGGCGATGATGCTGAAGCAATCGCGGCTGCGCTCCCGCCCCCGCGTGAAAGGCACGACGCAAAAGGAGCACATATTGTCGCAGCCCCGGGTGATGGAGATGAAGGCAGTCACGCCGTTGTTGTCTAAGCGCAGTGGGCTGATGTCGGCGTAGGTCTCCTCTCTGGACAGGAAGACGTTGACGCCCTTTTCGCCGTCTTCGGCGCCCGCTACCAATTTCGGCAGATCCCGGTAGGCGTCCGGTCCCACGACTAAGTCAACGAGCTTTTCTTCTTCCAAAAATTTGTGCTTCACGCGCTCGGCCATGCAGCCCAGCACGCCGATCAGGGTTCCCGGTCGCTTCTTTTTTACCTGGTCAAAAGTGCGTAGGCGCTTGCGCACGGTATCTTCCGCTCTCTCCCGCACAGCGCAGGTATTGATGAGAATCAGGTCTGCTAACTCCATATTGCGGGTAGGCTGGAAGCCGGCGCCCGACAAAATACTCGCCACCACTTCGCTGTCGCTGAAGTTCATCTGGCAGCCGTAGCTTTCGATATAGAAATATTTTTCGCCCTCGCCGTCGCCTTCTTTAAAAAAGACTTCGCCCTGTTTCTCTTCATCTATTTTCTTGCGTACCCCAAAAAGGGTTGGATTATTGTTGTACATGTTCTTAAAGATTTAGGGGAGCAAAGGTAAATTTTTCTCTAAGAAGTGACAATTTGTCAGACAGGGGAAGATTTATTTTTCAGGCGGGAAAATACGGCTCCGGGCGACTGCTTATTGGCAGTCTTTAAAAATCAGCTTTCCTCATCGCGCTCCTGCATCCACTCTTCCAATTCCCGGAAAGTCTCAATCAACACATCTATATCTTCGGGAGTACGGCCGGCGCTCTCGCATTTTTTTATAAAAACCTCAAGGGGAGTCAGGTCGTTCAGTTCCACGGTTTCCAAAATAGCCTCGAGCGGCTGTAGTTTGTTATTCAGCCTCGATTTCAGCACTTCGACATTCATCTCTTTGGCCAAATCCAATAACCGATGATGGAGATTGGGAATGATCGCATCCGTTTCTATGATGACCTCTACCCAGGAAGGAAGCTGGCTTTCGGGCTTTTGGGAGAGGCGCTTCAGTTGCTCCTGCACCTCTTCAAAGCTGCCCTTTATGGTTTTTAATCTCCGAAAAACGGGCAGGGGAAGTTCCTCAATAGACTGGATTTTCTTTCCCCGAAATTCGATGATAGTCACGGACTTGTCGTCTTTTCTCTCGCTAAAACTGAGTGGAAGGATAGAGCCGCTATAGCGCACGCGTTTCAGTCCGCCGACTGCCTGCGCCCGATGGATGTGCCCCAGAGCCACGTAATCAAAAATTTCGGGGAATCGGTCGGCGCTGATGTTTTCTAAATTGCCGAGATAAATATTGTCCTGTTTGTCGCCGCTGCTGGCGCCGGTGGCGTAAAGGTGACCGGTGGCGATGACGGGGATGTCCAGATTTTTGAACGGAGCCGCTGCCTTTGCCAGCGCCTCGTAATGCGCCTGTATGCCCTCTTTGATGCGCTCTATCCGATCTTTTCCCGTCTCCCCCATGATGATGCGTCTCAGATCCTGGTCGCGCAAAAATGGAACGGCGGCGACGATGGCCTCGACTTCTCCCTCTTCGCTTTTTAAAATGATTAGCTCGTCCTCCGGGTTTTCCTTAGCCATTCCGACTACGTGGATGTCTAAAAGTTGCAGCACTTCCCTGGGAGCTTCGAGCATGAGGGGCGAGTCGTGATTGCCGCCAGTAATGACGATATGGCGGCACTCAGAGCGTCTTATTTTTTTAAAAAAATTGTAATAGAGGGAGCGGGCGGCATTGGGAGGGTTGCCAATGTCAAACACGTCGCCGGCCACGATGAGCAATTCGATCCCCTGTCCAATGATGGTTGTCGCCAACCAGTCTAAGGCGCGCCGAAACTCTTCCTCGCGGTCGCGGGAATCGAATTTTTGGCCGAGATGCCAGTCGGAAGTGTGGAGGACTTTCATTCCGTTGTTCTTTGTTTGCCGTTCATTTTGGCGCGGCGGTAAAGCTAAGTCTTTGGAATCGCACGGGACAGCTCCGATAAAGAAAAATCCCCTGCCGGGCATTTTTCCGACAGGGGATCTGAAGTTCAGTGTAACTATTTAGGCGAGGCGGGGCATTCCCCATCTATTAATCAAAGGAACCCAAATATTTACAAATAATTCATAAATGGATTAATTGCCAAAATTCAGGTTGCCCATTTCGTTTTGGAATTCTTCCATCGTCTTTTTGGTATAGCCCGTTGGAACGTCAAAGACGCTGGCATCCAGTTTCGAGAGGATTTCTTTGGCGGTAAAAACCATCGTGATACCGGCGCCGGTGTTAACGGTCATTTCGAGCGGAAAGCCTTTTAGTTTAGTCTGGTCTTTGGACTTCACCCCTACCGGCGGTTTGATATCTTCGGTGATATAGTATTTCATTTCCATGTCGTTGCTCATTTTCACCTTAGCTAAGTAGCAGGAATAGCCTGCAATCTGCTTTCTGTCTTTCGTGTCGTAGCTCACGCCCATCACCTCGTCCATATTCATGAAATTATTCGAGGAGGCGAGGTCGTCTTCGGTCATTTCAGTAATCTGGTACTTCTGTCCCATGATATCCATCAGCATGACGGCGTCCGAAGGATTGTTAACGGGTACAATAGTCTGGATGCGCATCAGGCCGCCCATCATGCTCACGTCAGTCTTTTGTTTGGAACTGTTGAAAT
>CAZXQI010000086.1:0-16631 GCA_964643005.1 uncultured Saprospiraceae bacterium
CCAACGTCAACAGCGTAAAAGATTCCGGCGACACCTGTATCGTCTCCTCGGGAACCGTGATTGAGGGCAAATTTTCCTCTAAAGAAAATGTCCGCGTGGACGGCTTTATCAAAGGCGAGGTGAAATGTTCGCAAAGACTCGTCATGGGTGAGAGCGGAAGAATTGACGGGATAGTGCAGACCAAAGACGCCGTCATCATGGGCGCCATAGAAGGGGAGATACACGTAGAAGGCACGCTGCACCTAAAAGGCGCGGGGCTTGTTCGGGGAATCATTCAGGCAAAATACATGGTCGTAGAAGAGGGTGCGAGCTACGTCGGAGAGTGTAAAATCGGGGGCTAAATGCCAAAAAAATTAGCCTTCACACATCTCTTATTGCTTACAAAGCATCTATTCCGATTGGTGAAATGCAGGATACAAGGCAGAGATATTGGCAGGTAAAGAAAAAATGCCGCCAATAGCAGTCCTTAATGAAGCCTATTCATTAAAATTGCAGTCGAAATTAATTGTTGACGTGAAAAAAATTTTATCATTGTATCAAAACAAACCGGAATGAAAAAGAGAACGATTTTCAATGTCTTAATGTTCCTCCTCATCCTGTTCTTGGGGTATATCCTTTATTCACAAATAGAAGAGCCTATTGCTTTCCAAAAGCAAAAGACGGATCGAGAGAAGGCGGTTATTACACAACTCATCCAGATTCGGAAAGCTCAGGAAGCTTATCGGGGAGTCACAGGAACCTTTGCTCCTTCCTTCGAGGCTTTGTCCGACTCTTTAAAGAACGGGCGTTTCCGCATTATTCAGGTCTATGGAGACCCTGACGATCCGACCAGTACAGAGGCCATTCGCTACGACACCACCTACCAGCCGGCTATTGACTCCATTCTGCGGATGGGCATCGATTTGGATAATCTCGGTATCGTCCCCTATGGCAACGGCATCAAATTCGATATCTTTTCCGATACCACCACCTACCAGTCATCCGTCGTTGACGTGGTAGAAGTTGGAATCCCCTACAAAGATTTCATGGGCGATTTCAAAGACAAGAAATTCAAGAAATATGACGAGCGGTACGATCCAAACAGGAGAATCAAGTTTGGCGACCGCAGCAAACCAATTCTGACAGGAAGTTGGGAATAAGCTATGATATTCTGGAGTCAGATTTCAATAAGAAATTGTCATCTGCCTATCAACTGTCCATCCTGGCCGGGATGGGCAGTTTAGTTTATTTTGTCTTTGATGTAGCCTCTGGTCATGCGCTATTGCTGAAAAGCATGTCCTACCCCAGCCAGCCTTCCAATAATTTAGAATTAGCTCAGGAGCTTGACGCCATTTTTGCGCGAGAAGAATTACTGAGTTACCTCTATCGAAGGGTCAAAATCCTCATGCCCGACGAGTCTTCCGTGCTCGTGCCCTCGCGTCTTTACAACGATTTAGAAAAAGCTACCTATTTCCGGGAGCTGACGGACAAGGAGCCAAGTCTCCAGATTCAGTCAGACGATTTGAACGGCATTGATGCGCATGTCGTCTATCCCGCCGACACCAACCTGATGGGGTTGATTAAAAAGCAGTTTCCCACGAGTTGGTTTTATAGCAAGACGACCCCCTTGTTGCTTGGCTTCCGAAGCATGGCCGACTCGACAGAGGTGCACACAGTTTTTGCGCATTTCTCTGAGGGCAACCTGCACATAGCCTATTTTGAAAAGCGGGCGCTTCAATTTTACAATACTTATTCCTGCAATACGGCAAGCGACGTGCTCTACTTTACCCTGCTGGTTTTCAATCAGTTCGGCCTGGATCCCTCGCGGGCGCCGCTGCGATTATCAGGTCAGTTATTAGAGGACTCCGATGTGTACCGCACCTTAAGCCGGTACATTGCCAATCTGGGATTTATCGCCGAGCCGGGCTTTTTGAAGTTCAGTCGGAAGTTCAGCGAAATACCGGCGCATTTCTTCTTCGACGTTTACGCGCTGGCGCTCTGCAAATAAGGCCTCCCCGTCCTCCATTCTGAAAAATAAATGCTATGCGAATTATTTCCGGCACATTTAAAGGTCGCCGCTTTAATCCCCCAGCGGATAAATGGCCCACCCGACCGACAAGCGACTTCTCCAGAGAAGGTCTGTTTAATATCTTGGAAAATATTTTGGACTTCGAAGAGCTGAAGATGCTCGACATCTTCGGGGGCACGGGTAGCCACAGCTATGAGTTTATTTCCAGAGGTTGCCGCGATGTGACTTATGTAGATAAATTTCCCGCCTGCGTGAAGTTTGTTCAAAAAACGGCCAAAGAATTAGGCATCGAAGATTTTATAAAGATTACCTTTTCCGACGTATTTAAATTCATCGAGCGAACGACTTCCCAATATGATTACATCTTTGCCGATCCGCCTTACGCTCTGCCCGCCATTGACACTCTCCCAGATTTAATTTTTGAAAAAAAATTATTGAAGCCGGGAGGTTTGTTTGTGCTGGAGCACAATCAGAATCACGAGTTTAAAACTCATCCTTTCTTTTCCTGCCAAAGAAATTACGGCGGAACCATCTTCAGCTTTTTCGAGATGCCTGAGGAAGATTGACGACCTGTCGCTCAGCCTGACCAATCGTCAAAATTATCCTGGAAACGCTTTCACGCTTAGAAATTAGTCCTCAACGAAAACACAAAGTTTCTTCCGGCAGAGGCAATCCCCGAACGATAGACCCGATACCGCTTATCCGTGATATTCTCAATTCCCGCCGTCACGGTGATATTAGAAGGCAAATGGTACAAAGCCTGGAAATTCAGGGTAGCCCAGGAAGGCGTATAGGGATTCCCATTCTCGTCTTTCGCAAACAGGGTCGGCTTGCGCTGCTCGTCCACGCTCATTTCTTCAAACTTAAATCCGCCACAATATGAGGCATACACCTGCATTTCCAGCCTGTTTTTCTGGAAACTCAGCCTGGTAAGGCCAAAGGTCGGAGGCACATATCGAATGGGCGTTTTTCCATTCACTCCCCTGTCTTCTTCTCCATGCTGGTAATTGAGTTTTGATAAAATAGAGAAGCCCTGCGGCAGTTTTAATTCAACTCCTACCTGCGTCCCATAGACATAAGCGCTCTGGGCGTTTTGAATGGCGTATATCCGCGACATGACTCCATTGTACAACATGCTGTCCATGCCGTTCACCTGAAAGCCATCCCTGACCATCGCCTTGTCCAAATAGGTGTAATACCCCGAAATATTAATTTTTAAAAAGTCGCCAAAGGCTCTTGCCACATTGAGTTCTCCGTGGTAGGAATATTCAGATTCTAATTTGGGATTCGGCACGACGACCTCGCCGGATTCGTACTCTGTAATCTTGCCGATATCGTCCACATTGGGCGCCCTGAATCCGCTGGAGCCATTCAGTCCGGCCTGCCATTTCTCTGTCGCATAAACAAGCCCTAAGCTCCAGGTGGTGGAATTGTTATTCAAACTGACTTTAGAAAAGCCAAAGGGATATACTTCCAAAAAGCGGGTAAAGTCGGCGTCCACATTGTAGCTGCTGAATCTGGCGCCCGCCTGAACGCTGAGCGGCCGTGAAATCCTGTACATGTAATTCAGGTAGAGCGCATAAGAGCTCCAGTCCGCCTGAGGATAGCGATCGTCCACTCTGACGCTGGCGCCGTCATCCAGGCTCAGACCTGTACCTGTTGATTTAACATTGTTGGTCACGTATTCCAGACCGTAATAAAAGGAATGCTTTTCTCCGGATGTCTTTTCAAAATCAGCATTAACTGAATACGCCTTTACCTCCTCCAATTGCGTTTTGATGTACTTGCTCTTGTTCCCGCTAAAGTCTCTGCTTATCCTGCTTTCTTCAAATCCCTGCTGAGCCAGTTTAATGCTCATGTTGTCAAAAATGGCGTTGTTGCCGCTGTGCTCGATGTTAAAATTATTCATCATCCATTTCTGAGGGCCGTAGTTCCAGAGCGCATATTTTGGCAGATTGCCTTTTGTCTCGATGTGTTTGTCATACCGTCCGTAGTCCGAAGTTTCGGAGTAATGAAAGGCGTATTGAAAGTTCCAGCTCTCATTCGGCTTAAATCTTACTTTTTGCATGATATTAAACTGGTCATAAGCCGTTGGAATCTGAACTCTGGGATCGGGATTGTCCACGAAATGATCCAGGCTGTCCATTCTCACCGTGTAATAGGTCTTGAGGTAATCGTCCGGACCGTGGGAGCCCATTTTCAGTTCGCCGAAATTATGGTAAGACACGCTGCTCAGCATGGCCCATTTTTTCCAGCCGACATTCACGTCAAAATGCCCGGTCTTTTCATTGTTGGCGGAAGAATAGCGGGTGGCGGCGCTGCCCTTTACCAAAGCTTCATCGCTGAATGAAAGCTGAGGTTTCAGGGTTTGGAAACTCATCACTGCGCCAATCGCGTCGCTGCCGTACATGACGGAACTGGAGCCAAACAGCACCTCCGTATTCTGTATGGCAAATGGATCCAAAGAAATGACGCTCTGTAAATTTCCCGCTCTGTAGATGGCGGTATTCATTCTAATTCCGTCTATGGAGTACAAAAGCCGGTTGGAGGCAAATCCTCTGATCATCGGGCTGCCGCCCCCCTGCTGGCTTTTCTGAATGAACACTTCGCCCGAAGTCCCAAGCAGATCTGCAGCAGTCTGCGGGTTGAGTAATTCCAGGTCTTTAGGCTTTATCAAAATGATGTGGGAAGGCGTGTTTTGTGAGGATTGCTCCCAGCGATTTGCAGAGACGACAATGGCGTCCAGGTTGACTGCGGTTTTATTCAGAACGACGACAAAGCCGCTTCGCTCTATTTCTTCATAGCTCTTCACTGCGTTTTTATATCCCAGCAATCTAAACTCTATTTCGGCGGATTCCTTAAACTGCGAAATGTCCACCTGTCCCTGCGCATTGGTATTGGTGAATGCAAAGGGATTCCTGCTGCTGACGCTCACCAATTCCAATGGGCTGCCGGATACTGCCTCCTGAATGGTTACTACCTGAGTATAACCTGCTAAAGCACTGAAAATCAATAAGGTAAACAAACTGAGAGCTCTCTTCATTTTTGTAAAATTAAATCTGAGTCGTAAAGATCGGAGAGAATAGGGAAAGCGTCTCATTAACTCCCATGGGCTTTTCCGATTCCAGTCTTTTTCCACAAAAAACGGCGGCAAGGCAGGAGCCTGGTTTTAAAGAAAGAAAATTCAAAATCCCAATTTTTCTTTTTCCTGCGGGTTTCAATTTCAGGCTCAATTTGCTCCATTTACAGGGAGTAAAACTTAACCATTCGGCTTTCAGGGTGTTACTTTTACAGCGGCGTCGAAACAAGGCGACGACGTTTTTCCAGTTTCTGCAATACCCTGGGTCAGGTACTAATCAACCTTCTTTATAAGGGAGTCTGGTTTTTAATAATTTTAATGAGCAATCCTTTGATGTCTTTGAAAATCATATCACTACGGGCGGAAGTACCTGGCGCAATAAAAGCAGGTGGAACATTTATTTTCAACTCAATTTATCAACTATGAAGTTTTTTCTCGACACTGCCAATCTGGATGACATCAGAGAAGCAGCCTCCCTCGGTATTCTCGACGGAGTAACAACCAACCCAAGTTTAATGGCCAAAGAAGGCGTCACCGGAAAGGCCAATATTGAAAAGCACTACGTAACCATCTGCGAAATCGTGGGTAAAGGCGGCGCTGTGAGCGCAGAAGTCATTTCAACGGATTTTAAAGGAATGGTGGAAGAAGGGAAACACCTTGCAGGCCTACATGAAAACATCGTGGTCAAAGTGCCCATGACGGTGGACGGCGTCAAAACCATGTCTCATTTCAGCGAAATCGGAATACGCACCAACTGTACCTTAGTATTCTCCGCCGGACAGGCTATTTTGGCGGCAAAAGCTGGCGCAGCTTACGTCTCGCCCTTCCTCGGTCGTGTGGACGACGTCAACTGGGACTCCATGAAATTGCTCAAACAGATCGTCGAAATCTACGCCGTTCAGGGGTACGACACGCAGATTCTGGCATCTTCCATTCGCTCTTCGATGCACATCGTAAAAGCAGCTCAATACGGCGCCGACGTAGTCACCACGCCATTGAAGTCTATCATGGGTCTGTTCAATCACCCCCTCACCGATATCGGCCTGGCGAAGTTCCTGGCAGACTATCACAAGGGAAATAAATAAAGCAAAAAAGCAGACCAGCCGTCTTCTCTTAAATTCGGGACGGCTGGGGCGAGGGTGGCGCCGGGAGGGTTGCCATCCTCGCTTTCGTTTGGTACGAGCCTCCAAATAAGTGGAAACCAAAGGAAGTTCCGACGATTAAGTGGCGCTTCTCGTGGAAGATGTCATCTATCCCAAATATGACCTGCCAGGGCAATTCTTTGGACGGCATGATAGAAATCCCCGAATAGAAATTATACCCGGTCCATTCCACGATGAAATTCCCCTCTGGAAATACCTGTAAGGCCGCCGAGCCAAACATGCCGATAGAGCCTGGATTGATCAAATCGTAGTCTTCGTCGTTCCGGAATTTTCCATTGCCTGCGCCTAGCGTCAGGAATAAGGTGCTGAAGGCTTTCCGGTTATTCTGCCGCAGGTGGAAGATAGCCGTGGCCGATCCGTAGTAGGACTGCAACCTGGCCTGCCCCTCGGCTATCCAGTTGACTAAGTTATAGCCGCCAACGCCAATCCACAAATCGGGGTCAATCATCCGGCTGAAGTGCAGATCGAGCGTCCCCTCGCCGAAGTTGTCAGGGCGCCCGCCTACGGCGCCAAACCCAAACCAATTCGCCTGTAGATCAACGCCCAGAAGTTTTTCCGGATTTCCAAGACCTACCGTCGCCACGATGTTGCCGTCGGGATCGAACTTGGCGGCGCCGAGGCGGGAATGATTCTGCAAGGCGCCGCCGATGCCTATCGTGCCTAAATACCCCCTGCCAAATACATCGGGGCTGCTGGAAGAGATCGCTGCAATGCGATTGTAAAACATGGGCGAGGCAGGGGTCTGCGCGTCGGCCAACCTGCAAAGGCACAGCATCACCACTACCCATGCAAATGAAAGTTTGCTTAGTGTTTGCATTGAAATTCATTTTTAAAAAAAATAAAAACTGAACGAGTGAGAAGGAATGTTTGAGGGAGGGAGGTGTACCCCATGAGGAGGGGACTGGAATTCAGGCGGTAAAATTACGTCAATTACAGCCCATTTTCAAGCATGCCTGTTTTTTTCAAAATCAGCGCATAGGGAGAAGCTGCAATACTTGTTTATCAAAAGGCAGGAGGGGTAAAATTAAATTGCCACGAAACACGGATCCGGGGGTTAATTCACCCGTGTGTTCGCGGCAATTTTGAGTCGAAGTATAAACGGAAAATCTATTGTTTCCTTTCGTACATGCAACAGGCGTGAAGGTTGTTGTAAACCTCGTCTTTCGCCTTTACCAGATCTGTGTCGTGACCCACGTCTGCCACTAACTGGTGAAGTTGCTCCAGAGTAATGGTCTTCGGATTAAATTTGACGGTGACAACCTTGGTGTCTTTGTCCCAGGAGGCAAAGCGAACGCCTTTTACTTTGAGCGCTTTCTCAATGCGTTCTTTGCACATATTGCAGTTTCCGTAAACCGTGAATTTTTCAATCACAAAACTCTGGGAGTCAGGAAAATTGAAACTGAAAGAAATGGCGGCAATGGCCAGAATTGAAAAAAGAGTATATTTCATAAGGAAAAAATTTAATGGTGCAAATTTAAACAGAGGTAAGGGAAATCTTAAGCGCCTGACGGTTAATGATATGTGAAAAAATACCCGGCCTCAGAAGACCAATGGCAGCAGCGTCCTGGCCGTCAGCGCCACTAAAAAGATGGTGATGAGATTCAGTATGAGACCCGTCTTCGCCATCTGCCCGATGCTGATATGACCGCTGGCAAAGACGATGGCATTGGGCGGCGTCGCCATCGGCAACATAAAAGCGCAACTCGCCGCCAGCGTCACCGGTACCGTCAGATAGGTGATTTCTATGCCCGTCGCCTGGGCGACGCCGCCAACGACAGGGAGGAAAATCGTGACTAAGGCCACATTGGAAATGACCTCTGTCAGAAACAAAGCGGTAGTCGCCAGCCCCAGCAGTATCCAAAACTTAGCTTCCTGTATTCCTGCAAACTGCTGCCCTATCAGATCCACGACGCCTGTTTTAGCCAGCGCATCGGCTAAGCTTAGGCCGCCGCTAAAGAGGAGCAAAATCCCCCAGGGCAGTCGCTCCGTGTCTTTCCATTCCAACACAAATCTTCCTTTCTTAAAATCTACGGGGACGACAAAGAGCGCAATGACCGCCAACAGCGCCACCAGTTCATCCGAGAGCTGGAACCAAGGGTTGATGCGGTTGATGAAGCTTCCCGAAATCCAAAGTAAGGCGGCGGAGGCAAAGACAATCGCCGTCCGCTTCTCTCCCTTTTCGGCTTTGCCGAGTTTGTTCAGTTCTTCGTCAATGATACGCCGCCCATCCTGAAAACCTCCCAGCCGATTGGGAAAGAGAATTTTTGTCAATAAAAAATAGGCGATAAAAAGCAGCGCCAGCGAAAAGGGAAGCGCCACTACCATCCAGTCAAAGAAATTCACTTCGGTGTCGAAACTCTTTTTCAAAATTCCTTTGAACACGACGTTGGGCGGGGTGCCGATAAGGGTGGCTACGCCGCCAATGCTGGAGGCGTAGGCAATCCCCAGCATGAGGCTCAGGGAGAAGTTGCGGGCGCCTCTATCCGTCCTGGAGCCGCGCTCCCCGGCGAGCAGCCCGACCACCGACAAGGCTATGGGCAGCATCATCAAGGCCGTCGCCGTGTTGCTGATCCACATGCTGACAAAAGCTGTGGCCAGCATAAAGCCCAAGATGATGCCGTTGGCGTTGGTTCCCGTCCATCGCACGATATTCAGGGCGATGCGCCGATGCAGGTTCCAGCGCTCCATCGCTATGGCAATCATAAAGCCGCCAAAAAACAGAAATACGACCGGATTGGCATACTGCACTGCCGTCGCTCTCATATCGGCGACCCCCAGCATCGGCAGATAAATAATCGGCAATAAAGCCGTCACCGGAATGGGGACAGCCTCCGTCACCCACCAGCCGAGCATGAAAACCGTCAAAGCCACTACCTTCCAGGCATCCGGCGACAGGCTCCACTGCGGCGGTAGCAGGAGAATGAGCAGGCACAGAATGGGCGAAGCGAAAAGGCCGACTTTTTTAAAAAAACTCATGGACAGTCGTTTTCTAAATCACCCCGACAGGAGGCTTAGCGGCAGCGGACTTTTTAAGTGATGGCAAAGAAAAAAACTTTCCGGTGTCGCGCCCAGAAAGTTTTTTTCTAATAAAAAGGAGTCTTAAAAAAGATGGTAGTTCCTTAGTTTTTTTGAAACCCGGTAGAAGGTTAAAATTTGTGGGAAAGCCAATGTCGCCCACCTCTTCTGAGGAAACTACATCAACTTAAAATATTTGCAAAAGGCAGCTATCAAAATGGCTTAGCCTTTGGTCATCTTTAATTTATTCACAATGAACTGCCCCACTTTTTTGCCTTGCACAATGCCGGTATTGCAGGAATTATCATAGTGGATTCCTCCATACAGTCGGCTCACGGCAGCCTCTTCCGCCGCATGGTAAAAAGAAGTAAAGCTGCGAGGCGGCATGCCAAACTCCATTTCTATCGAATCCGTATAGGCGAAATTATCCCCAAAAACACTGGTCAGGGCGGTGGCGGCAGCCCCTGAAATAACGCTGTGGGCGCTGTTGTACTCCGGAAACGGCGGTGTCTGTAGCGCCGGTACCCATTCGGGGTCAACGTAGGTGTTGATGGCCGTTTCTGGTCGAATGACCTCGCTGCGGAACTTCTCTTCCCAACAGGACATGAAGCCATCCGCCAGCGCAACGGAGGTGATCGCATAAGCCGCCGCCGATCTCATGACGTCCGCTTTCGACGATTCGCAGGCCTCGCGGGTAATACCCATCCAATGACCGCCGGGAGTGATTTTTTTGACTGCAAACATCACGTGCCCCTTGTGGTGGGAAACGTATGGATTGCAATCCCAGAATTTGGCAATGGCCAGACGCTCTTCCCTGTCGGGTGCATTCAACGCTTCGTAAACCTCCATCACATCTTTAAAAAAGTCGCTGTTCCTGTCTTTCATGTTAAAGACCGGAGGAGGAGCCGGCTTGAACTGCCCCGTAGAATCCAAAGCAAAGGGTCTGATCTTGCCCCAGTGCGGTTCAATGGCATCCATGTAATCCGGCGGCGTGGGCTTCCATCGGGCAGGGTCGTCCGAAATCGTATATTTGGGGAAGGTGCGGGTTTCTTTGTAGTTGTCTTTTCCCGACCATTCGACGATGTGCCTGGCCACCGCCTGCCCGTAAGCGATAGAGCGTTCGTACACATCCTTTGGCATGTTGATCTTCCGAATTTCCGCCATCAGCTCGCTTTCAAAATCATCAATCTTGTCTTCTGAGAATATGAGATGCCTGCCCATGTCCAACAATGCCTTAGAGCCGGCGAGAGGGAAACAGTATTCTTTTCCTTCCTCTGGTTGAGGCGCAGGCGTCAGGCCATTCAACTGACCCGCAAGCGATTGATAATCCGGATAGCCGGGAACCATTGCCTCGTAAGCGGCTACGTTGGTATAGGCATAAATACGGGCAGCCACAGGCGGAGAGAAAATGTCGTGGACGATCACGTCCGTTACCTGCTGCAGGGAATTATGCAGGAAGGCCGGATTGGCAGCCTCCTCTTGCCAGTTGGGATTGGAGGATTCACAACCGCTCCACAAGATGAATCCCGCTATCAGCGCAAGCCAATAAGGTTTTACAAGTAATTTCATGGCCAAATTCATTTATAATTGAGTAAAAAAAGTCGAAGCGCTTGCACTATCTAAGGAAAGTCGTACCGGCCATGCAAAAGAACAAAAAAGGCGGTGGAAATTCTCCTTTGGAGGGATTCTGTTGAAATTGGATAGATTTTCTCCCTCAAAGGGAGGCTCCTACGGAGGCTTTCTCCAAAAAATAATTCGATTAGTTTTCTCCTGCGTGAAAAATTTAACAGGACACTCCTTTCAGAAATTTTTTATTAAAAAATAATCTTCCCCAAAAAAAAATCGGGGCAAAAAAAATTCCCTCCTGAAGACCAGGAAGGAATTTTATAAAAGACTAAAAGTGAATTTCTATTGAAGTTACCCCGAAGGGTATTTCTGCTAAATTACTTGTTGTTGACCTCTTCGAATTCGACGTCGGTCACGTCGTCCGTGTGGTCGGCGCCAGAATCCTGTCCGTTGCCGGTATCGGCGGTCGTTTGTTCCTGCTGATGCTGTTGGGTAGCCTGGTACATGTCCTGGCTGGCGGCCTGCCATGCGGCGTTGAGGTTGTTGGATGCGCTGTCTATACGGGCAATGTCTTCGGCTTTGTGAGCGTCTCTAAGCTCGTTGAGAGCCGATTCGATGGCGCTGCGTTTGTCAGCCGGGATTTTATCGCCGTAGTCTTTCAACTGTTTTTCCGTTTGGAAAATGAGCGAGTCGGCGGCATTCAGTTTATCTATTCTTTCGCGAGTCTCGCGGTCGGTGTCAGCGTTGGCTTGAGCCTCGTTTTTCATTCTTTCAATTTCTTCTTTGCTCAGGCCTGTACTGGCTTCGATGCGGATATTTTGCTGCTTGCCGGTACCTTTATCGTGAGCGGTCACGTTCAGGATACCGTTGGCGTCCATGTCGAAGGAAACCTCCACCTGTGGAACCCCTCTGGGAGCCGGCGGAATTCCATCTAAGATAAAGCGGCCAACCGTTCTGTTGTCTCTCGCCATTGGGCGCTCTCCCTGTAGGATGTGGATTTCTACGCTGGGCTGGTTGTCGGCAGCCGTAGAATATACTTTTGATTTTTTGGTAGGAATCGTGGTGTTGGCTTCGATGACTACGTCGTAAACGCCGCCCATCGTTTCGATACCCAGCGAGAGAGGCGTCACGTCGAGCAACAACACGTCTTTGGTTTCGCCGGTGAGTACGCCGCCTTGAATGGCAGCGCCCACTGCAACTACCTCGTCGGGGTTCACGCCCTTGTTTGGCTTTTTGTTGAAGAACTCTTCCACCACCTGCTGAATGCGGGGTATCCTGGTCGAACCTCCCACTAAGATGACTTCGTCAATATCGCCGCTGGTGAGGTTGGCATTTTTCAATGCCAGGCGGCAGGGTTCAATCGTCCGGCGCACGAGGTCGTCCGTCAGTTGCTCAAACTTCGCGCGGCTCAGTTTCAGCACGAGGTGTTTAGGCACGCCGTCAATAGCCGTGATGTAAGGTAGGTTGATTTCCGTTTCTGAAGAAGAGGAAAGTTCGATTTTGGCTTTTTCAGCGGCGTCTTTCAGACGTTGTAGCGCCATCGTGTCTTTGCGCAGGTCAATGTTTTCCTGTTTTTTAAACTCATCCGCCATCCAGTCGATGATGTGACGGTCGAAGTCGTCGCCGCCGAGGTGGGTATCGCCGTTAGTGGATTTCACTTCAAAAACGCCGTCGCCCAATTCGAGGATGGAAATATCAAAAGTACCGCCGCCGAGGTCAAACACGGCGATGGTCATGTCTTTATGGCGTCTGTCGAGGCCGTAAGCGAGAGCGGCAGCCGTCGGTTCGTTGATGATACGCTGGACTTTCAGGCCTGCTATTTCGCCGGCTTCTTTGGTAGCCTGACGCTGTGAGTCGTTGAAGTAAGCCGGCACGGTAACAATTGCTTCGGTTACTTCCTGGCCGATAAAGTCTTCAGCCGTTTTTTTCATTTTTTGCAGCACCATGGCGGAGATTTCCTGCGGCGTATAAAGCCTGCCGTCAATGTCCACCCGCACGGTGTCGTTTTCGCCTTTGACGACTTTGTACGTAGTGTGCCCCAGTTCATTGGCTATTTCGGAGTAACGACGACCCATAAAACGTTTAATGGAAGCTACCGTCCGTTGGGGGTTAGTAATGGCTTGGCGCTTAGCGGGGTCTCCAACCTTGCGCTCGCCTTTGTCCAAAAATGCGACGATAGAAGGAGTCGTTCTTCTACCTTCTTCGTTTGCGATGACGACCGGCTCGTTACCTTCCATGATGGCTACGCAAGAGTTGGTCGTTCCTAAGTCTATTCCAATAATTTTGCCCATGCTATTTAATTTTTTTTAATGGTGTTTGGTCAAAAATGTAATTGGGAGGAATCAATGAACATGCCAGCGGTTTTTCTCTGACTTTTTGTAAGATTCACTCCATTTTTAGGGTGGAATTGGCAGAAAACTAAGTGCAGTAAATGACAAAACGTCAGAAGAGAAACTCTGGGCGTATCAATAGCTTGCTCCAAAATCTTTACTTTTGCTCCAATTCTTATCAACGCAATGCTCACACAAATTCTTTCCGAACTTCAGGCCTACGGCGCCAAACTGATCGCCATTTCCAAAACACATTCAGAGGAGGCCATCCTGCAATTATACCGACAGGGTCAGCATATTTTTGGAGAAAATAAAGTGCAGGAATTAGTACCCAAGTACGAGGCTCTGCCCAAAGACATAGAATGGCACATCGTCGGCCATTTGCAGACCAATAAGGTCAAATACATAGCGCCCTTTATCGCCTGTATCCACTCTGTGGACAGCATGAAAATCCTGAAGGAAATTGACAAGCAGGCAAAAAGAAACCATCGCAACATTGATTGTTTGCTTCAGTTTCACATCGCTGAGGAGGAAACCAAATTTGGCCTCAGCTTAGAAGAAGCTGTCGCCCTCCTGCAATCGCCTGAATTTCAGTTGCTAAAAAACGCCCGTATCGCGGGCGTCATGGGCATGGCTACTTTTACGGAGGACATGACTTTGGTACACAAGGAGTTCCGGCATTTAAAAGATATTTTTACAGCGTTAAAAAATCGCTTCTTTGCAGAGGACGACCGTTTCCGGGAAATCTCTATGGGCATGTCGGGCGACTACAAAGTAGCCTTAGAAGAAGGCAGCACCATGGTGCGCATTGGCACGCTGCTGTTTGGCCATCGGGAATAGACTCAAATTTTCCGGGAGGATTTTAAACCGCCAATAAAGGTTCCTGCCGACAATGCGCAACCCCACTATAGCCATTTTAAAAAAAAGAAAAGGCCGGCAGATTTTTAAAAATAAAAAAACACACCTTTATTCTTTCATCCATAAAAATAGACACCGCTCCATTGAGGTAGTTTTTTGGAACAAAAAAAATTAAAACGCCATCCATGAAAAAACTATCGGTACTTCTCTTTGTCCTGACGTTCTTCAACACCCTTTACGGCCAGCTTTTCCAACGCTTAGAGGCGCCGGTTTATCGAAACGGCTCGGCTCTGTCCAACGCCTGGGCGGGCGGGCTGAACGCCCCGCAGTGGTCTTCCGTTGACCTGAACAACGATGGAAAAATGGACTTGTACGCCTTTGATCGCAACGGCAATATGCACTTAGCCTTTCTGCACACGGGCGGGGTCGGCGAAGTGAAATACCAGTTCTCCCCTCTCCACACGGCGTACTTTCCTGCCTGCGGGGACTTCGTCCTCATGCGGGATTTCAACCGGGATGGCGCCGCAGATATTTTTGTCAGTTCGCAGGATGAGGGCGTGCCGGGTCTCAAGGTTTACAGGGGAAAATTTGAAAACAACCTCCTGGTTTTCAAGCGGATGCAATTCCCCTGGCTGTTCAATGTCATCACCGTACCGGCATCGGGGGCGCCGACCAACCTGCCCATCAGCTCTCCGGACTACCCGGCTATTGACGACTTAGACAACGACGGAGACTTAGACATTCTGTCGCTCAACTCCGTCGGCAGTCAGGTAGCTTATTTTAAAAATGTGTCCTTAGAAAAGGGCTTTACCACCGACACGCTGATCTTTGAATATACAGACCAGTGCTGGGGCAAATTTGGCATCCTGCCCTTTTCGCAATCTATGACGTTCAGCGACAACCCCAATGAATGCGCCGTCTTCTTTGCGCCGGATGAATCCTCCAGATATCACGGCGGCGCCACCCTGTGTACCTTTGACGAGGACAACGACGGCGATAAGGAAGTGCTGTACGGCGACCTGATTTATCCGAACATCATCAAAGCAAAAAACGGAGGGAATCCCAACAAGGCCTGGCTGACCGAACAGGACACTATTTTCCCCAGCTATAACACCTCTATTGAAATTATTGACTTCCCGGCCACATTCCACCTGGACGTGGACAACGACGGCATCAGGGATCTGGTGGCATCGCCTAATATTGCGGCATCCTCGCCGGATTACGAAGTCGCATGGTTTTACAAAAACACGGGCAGCAATGAGTTTCCTCATTTTGAGTTGCAGCGAAAAGACCTCATCGTGGACGGCATGCTCGACTTCGGCACCGGCGCACAACCCGCCTTCTTTGACTACGACGGAGACGGCCTGATGGATATCGTCGTGGGCAATCTCAATCGCTGGATGCCCAATTATCAAAACGACCCCTTTCTGGTTGTGTTAAAAAATGTAGGCACTTCGACGGAGCCTGCCTTCGAGGTGGTGGACGAGAACTGGCTGAATTTCAAACAGTTCGCCGCTAACACTTACACCTTCGCCCCCACTTTCGGCGATCTCGACGGAGACGGCGATCTCGACCTCTTAGTGGGCGAGCGTTTCGGCAATCTCTTTTACGCTGAAAATACGGCAGGCTCAGGCAATCCGCCCGTCTTCGGTTCTATCCAGCCCAACTGGCAGGGCATCAACGTCGGGCAGTATTCCACGCCTTTTATCTATGACCTCAATCGGGACGGCCTCCCCGATCTCATCGTCGGCGAGCGCAACGGCAATATCAACTACATGCCAAACCTCGGCACGCCCGGCAATCCCGTCTTTCACCCGAATCCCGACCAGGCGCCAAACAATCGCTTTTTGGGAAAAATAAACACGCAATCGCAGGGCTACGTCACGGGGTACAGCGCCCCCGTCATCCTCTACTTTGGGGATACGCTGACCTACCTCATCACGGGATCGGAAGCGGGCTACCTCGAAGCCTATATCGTCAACCTCGACAGCCTCGACGGCGGCTCCTTTGAATTGGTAAGCAAAAAATTCGGCGATCTGCGGGAAGGCGCTATTACCCGCGTCGCCTTCGCCAACCTCAACGACGACGGCTTCATGGACGCAGTAGTGGGCAACTACCGCGGCGGCCTGGGTCTCTTCAGCTCGCCCCTCAGCATCGAGGGCGTGGTTCCGGCTAAAGAAATTCTCCCTAAACTAAGCGCCGGCCTCTTTCCCAATCCCGTTCGAAACTCCCTGAGCGTGCAATTGGAGGAGGCGTTTGGGGATGCGGGAAACTACCGGATATTCAATGTCTTAGGCCAGCTATTGGCAAAGGGAAACTTCCAGGGGAAATCGTTTGAAATCAGGGTACAAGACTTAAAAACGGGAATTTATTTTTTGGAAATAAATATAGGGAGCGTCGGAGGAGTCTGGAGGTTTGTGAAGGAGTAGCCTGAGGGTTTGATTTCTTTCGGTTGCAAAGGATTGAAAAGATCTGCGGTCTTTTCGGTTGGGTCGGTTCTTCAGGAAGAGTCTCAGATCGCAGGGGTTCCCGCAGCGCAGCATCTTTTGCGCACTATGCCTGAATTTCAGGGGAAGCTTAAAAGTTCCAAAATTATAAGTTTTAACAAGCCT
>CAZXQI010000087.1:0-16354 GCA_964643005.1 uncultured Saprospiraceae bacterium
TATTACACAATATCATGTAAAGGCTTAGCTTTGTATCGCTAAATATCCAAAAGGGGAAGAATGAATCTTTAAAAAAGAGCAATCGGCTGATCGTCAGCTTTTCATTTTGCTGTTCACTTTCTCCTCCTCCAAAAACGAAAACCAATGGGAATCCGGAAACTTTAGTTTTATGAAAATTCAGGAATTATTAGATAACACGACTCAGCAGATGCGGAAGGGAATCTTAGAATTCTGCATTCTGTCCATCATTGCCGATGAAGGCGAGGCTTACCCTACGGACATCATCAACCGCCTTGAAGCTGCGGACATGATCGTCGTACAGGGAACCATGTATCCTTTGCTATCCCGACTTAAGAGTGCCGGCCTGCTCAGCTATACCTGGAGAGAATCGGCCTCGGGGCCGCCGAGAAAATACTTCGCCCTCACCGACGATGGACGGGAGTTTCTGAATGGCCTGCTGGTCACCTGGAATCAATTGGTAAAAGCTGTAAAAGACTCAACTAAAAATTTAAAAGAAAACTAATTTCAAAATGAATAAGATATTCAATATCAACCTCGGCGGCAGACCTTTCACTATTGACCAAGACGCCTACGAACATCTCCACAGTTACCTGGACGCCATCCACAATCACTTCCGCAATTCGGAGGGCTACGAGGAAATCACCACGGATATCGAGGCCCGCATGGGAGAACTTTTACAGGAAAAAAAAGGAGAGCGTCCGATCGCCTCTCTGAAAGACGTGAAGAACATCATCGCCATCATGGGCAGACCAGAAGACTTTGGCGCAGAACCGCTTGCGGAGGAAATCCCGGAGTCTGCCACCGAGGGCAGGAAATGGAAGATAAAAACCGGCAGGCGCCTCTACCGCAATCCGGAAGACAAGATAGTCGCCGGCGTATGCTCGGGCATCGCCGCCTATTTTGGAATTGAAGACCCAATCTGGGTACGCCTGATCTTTGGGCTGTTTACCATCACGGGAGGGTTTGCCGTTCCTCTGTATTTTGTCCTTTGGGGCATCCTGCCCAGAGTAGAATCTGCCAGCGACCGCTTAGCTATGCGGGGCGACCCCGTCAATGTCTCCAACATCGGCAAAATCATCGAGGAAGAGTTGCAGCACGTTTCGCGAAAAGTGAGCGCATTTAGCGACGAGATCAAGGCAGAGTTTGGCTCGAAAAAAAAAAGCAGAGAGTCTGGAGGAGAAGCAACAGAAGATTCTCCAACTGAGGGACATCGCTTCAGTGCGACTGCCTCCGAAGGCGTCTCCCTTTTAAGTTCAGTCATTCGCAGCGTCTTTGAGACTCTGGCAAAAATTTTCAGATCGCTGATTTTCGCCTTTGGGATTCTCTTAGTGCTGATATTGCTGCTGGTCTGGGTAGGTACGGTAGCCGCTTTGTTTCTTGGACTGCCGTTTTCGAGCTTTCTCTATCCCTCTTCCGCCCTCTTGACTTCTTTGGGCGTTTTTAATACGCTCATTTTTATCGGCATCCCTCTGCTGATGCTGGCGTTGCTCGTCATGCGGGTTTTTATGGGGACGCACTTCAAGCCCCGCTGGGCGGTCGGCCTGTGGATTTTCTGGGCTGTCAATTTTATCAGTCTGATGTTTGTGACCACTAATGTTGTGCGGGAGTTTTCAGAAAACAGCGACCTGAGCCTCGGCGCCACTACCGGATTTACCACTGCCGACACCTTGTATATTAGCTCTGAAAAAGCGCCAAACCGCAGTGGCATTTTGCAATTCGGCAACAAAATTTCCATCAGCGACAACAGGCTCGTATCGAAAAATGTCGAACTCAGGATCGAAAAATCCAATAGTGGAAAGTTTGAATTAATACAAACCAACTCCTCTTTTGGCAGGACGATGGATGAGGCGCAAAAATTAGCGGCAGGTCTTGATTATCAATACCAGGCAGAAGGAAACCAGTTGATCCTGCCTTCTTTTTTCAACTTAGAAAAGGGCGACAGGTGGCGGTCGCAAAAAGTCGGGATCACCCTTCGCGTCCCCGAAGGCAAGTGGGTGAAACTAGCCAGCATGGATCAAATGGATGTCGATATCGCTACCGATCGCAATTACAAATTCCCCATCTGGGAGAAATACGATTATTTCCTAAAAATGGAGCCGCAGGGCATGATCGCCCCCGACTATATCAATTCTTCAGAAGAGCGCAATTCGTTTGAAAATTTTGACAAAATACACTTGCGCGGCAAAGTCCGCTTAGAAATATACCAGGGCGAGGCCTTCAAAGTAAACATGCTCAGGGGTGCAGAATACGCCGAGGGGGTGAGCATTTCACAGGAGGGGACTCAGCTCAATATCGTCGCCTACGATGAACCGGAGGGAACAGTCGCGATAGAAATACACCTGCCTTCGCTGACAGAATTGAGCGTCGCAGAATCGGACGACATCACACTACAGGGATTCGACCAGGAAAATCTCAAAATTACCGGGCAGGACGAGAGTCGGATGAAGGCGTCCATCCATGTGCAGCATTTAGAGATACAACTCCAGGATGACAGCAAGCTTAGTCTACAGGGGAGTGGAAACTACCTAAAGGCCTCGCTGGCAGACGAGGCCAGATTAGACGCCGGGGATTTCTCCGGCAGGGTCGCCGATATTAACGCTTCGGATGATAGCTGGGTTCGGGTCTCCATCTCCGACACCCTGCACCAGGTATTGGACGAGAACACCAAAATCATTTCTCTGCTTCAGCCCGTGGTGATTTCAATAGGCAAATGATAAGTTCGCCGCATAGACAGGGCGTGCGCCTGCTGTGTTTTTTTAGAAAATAATTCATCGGGCAGTGCGATACCCTTCTTCCTTTTGAGAGTTTGAAAAGTTCAAAACCCCTGGCGCCTGTTGGCGCCAGGGGTTTTTAGAAAGGTCTTATAGTATCGGAAAGAACTACCTTTTCGGAAGTATTTTTTCTCCAAAATAAATCCTATGCAGTTTCACCGGACGTCATTTCTGAGTATCTAATCGCTCAATCAGGCGGGAAGAAACCCGTAGGAAATCCATTTCGGTGATAATGCCTACTAATTCTTTGTCATTTCCCTGTACGACAGGGAGGCAGCCTATCTTCTTCTCTCTCATCACTTTCAGCGCTGTGACGATAGATTCTTTAGCCGTTATGGTAAAGGGATTTTTTACCATGATGGCATTGACGGTATCGCCCGCTTTTTCGGTCAGTTGATTTTTGTTAGAATAATACCGCAACAGGTGGCGCGAGGTGATAAGCCCGGTGAGCCTGCCCTTTGAATCCTCCACCGGCATATAGCGGATTTTTCGCCAGTTCATCAACTCTGTCACAAAATCAATCAGGTCGTCTTTCTGGACGGTGATAATATCCGTCGTCATAAATTCTTCGATGCGAAGGCGGGAGGGGACGTAGTCCTGAAGGTCGTCTGGATTGGGTAATTCCCAGGTATGAACCGGCATTTCTTTTTCCTGATTTTTGACGATACAGGCCGTAATGACGGCGACCGCCTCGTCTGTGGTGTTAGATTCCTTCAATTTTGTAAAAGCCCTGAGTTGCCATCTGGCGCCCGTCATGTGCTTTTTGGCTCGCTCGCGGATGATGCCGAGGTATTTGTCAATATCCGCCTTGTCCACTTTCTGTTCGAGCAGGCCTTCTTCGGCAATGGGGAGCAGTTCTTCGAGAACCAATTGGGTAGCGGGTAATTTTTTATCGTCAAACCAATTGAATTTTGAGTCTATTCCAAACTGAGCCGCCTTCATGAAGTTGTCTCGTACGTCTTCCCAGGACAGGCGCTCCGTCACATCCTGGCAGTGCTTTTTCATGCCGATCATGGCGCCGAGCCAAAAGGCGGCATTAGCCGTTTCATCCACAATCGTGGGGCCTGCGGGCAGCACCCGGTTTTCAATGCGCAGGTGGGGCCTGCCGTTGCTGCTGATGCCATAGCAGGGGCGATTCCAACGATAGACCGTCGAGTTGTGTACCTGCAAAGCTTTTAGTTTAGGCACTATGTCATTGCGCACCTGCTCGACGGAACTTTCCAATTCGGTAGCCGTCATGAGCACCCGGAAGCGGGCGATATCTTCTTTGTAAATTTCGAGAATGGAGCCGCCCAGCCATCCGTTTCCAAAATTGACCCTGGGACTGCGCTCCCGCATGTGGTCGTGGGAAGTGCGGGTGTCGAGCGATTGTTGGAACAGTGCAATCCGGGTCTCGTGCCACAGACGCTTCCCAAAGACGAGCGGCGAGTTGGCGGCAATGGCCATGACGGGGGCGGCCAGAGCCTGAGAAATATTGTAAAGGCAGACGAAGTCTTGCGGCGCTACCTGTAGGTGTACCTGAAAGCTGGTGTTGCAGGCTTCCAACAGCGGGGAATCGTGCTTGACGTGAAGTTCGTCAATGCCGTGCAAATTCAGTTCAAATGCGCTGCCAAGCAACTGACTGTTCAACGCCTCCATCAGGCTCATATAGCGGGGCTTTGCGGTGAGATTCTCTATGTCGAGGTCAGACTTTCGTAGAGTGGGCAGGATCCCTGTCAGGGCAATGTTAGCGCCCATCTTCTTAGCCACTTCTTTTATCTTGTTCAGGTAGTCGAGGTTTTCTTCTTCTAAAAGCCGAAGACAATTGGCGGTAAACTCATGCGGTGTGAGATTGGTTTCCAGATTGAACTGCGCCAGTTCGGTATCTAACCAGGGCTGCTCCTGCATTTCCTGGATAACTTTTAAGTTAATTTTGGCCGGTTTAAAAGTTCTGGAATCTACGAGGCACATTTCCTGCTCGGCGCCAATGCGGAGGATATCTTTTTCAAACCAGTCATTTTCAAGCATGTATTCCAGTGACTGCATGTCCTCCAGCAGATGCCGGACGAAGGTCTGCAACTCGTCCTGGTTTTTCGCAATTGATACTTTTTGTTCGCCCATGTCGCTAAAATTTGGGAATTTTTAAAAAAAACTGTGGATGAATCTCTGAAAATCTAAATCTCAGGCGTTCTGTTTTATGGAGCAAAACAAACCATTCTTGATGAAATTAATCAACTCTGAACAGAAATAAAATTTTTATAAAAAAAGCTCTCATTAAAAAGAATAAAAAACTTCTGATGAAGTACATGTCCCTACTTTTGGCGATTTCCACTTTGTTTTTTTCCTGTAAAAAGGAAGAAGTTGCGCCGCGGCTCCGCATACCGGTCACCAATTTGCGATTTACGGTCAACGCCACTTTACAGCCCCCCGACACGTATTACATCCCCATCAACCATGTCAAGCCAAATGCGCTGGCGCTCATTCTGGCCAAAGGTTTAGATACCGCAGAAATCAAAAGCATCCGACCCGGACGCGCCACTTTATCCGTCATTTTTGGAGAATCAAAATTGGACTTTCTCGACGCCGTGTCTATCCGGCTGTGCCCGGTGGGACAAAACGAACCCAACTGTGGCAGAGAGGCGTTTTACCGGGATCCCGTGCCCTACAAAACGGGTTACGACCTCGACCTCGTACCCAGCGATGTGCTGGATCTTCGGGAATTGGTTTTGCTACCCGATCTCAATATTCAGGTAAAAATCGAGCGGCTGCGGGGCTTCCCCAATGGTACCTTCGACGTCAATCTGGACATGGAATTTGACCTGAGATAAGCTTTGCCTCCTGGTAAAAGGGCGAAGAGTTCTATCTTTGCAGGCCTTTAAAAAAACGGTGCGTCTCCGGCAAATTGATTGCCTGTTGGCAGCCGACATACCTTCACACAAAAAATAATAAAGTCATCATGAATAAAGATTTTTTAAAAAAACTCGGCCTGAAGAGAAATAATGCAGGCACGAGCACCGGCCTCGAGTCGGAAACATCCCGCAAGTACATCAAATCTTTTTCGCCCGTGGACGGCGAATTCATCGGCAGCGTGAGTCAGACCACTAAAGAGCAATACGACGCCGTCGTGCAAAAATCACAGGAAGCTTTCAATTTCTGGCGCAACGTTCCCGCACCCAAACGGGGTGAAATCGTGCGGCAAATCGGCGAAGAGCTTCGCAGGCTTAAAGATCCGCTCGGTCGCTTAGTTAGCTATGAAATGGGCAAGAGCCTCCAGGAAGGCTGGGGCGAGGTTCAGGAAATGATCGATATCTGCGACTTCGCCGTAGGGCAAAGCCGCCAGTTGTACGGCCTGACCATGCACTCTGAGCGCCCGGGTCACCGCATGTACGAGCAGTGGCATCCACTGGGGCCGGTGGGCATCATTACCGCCTTCAACTTCCCCGTAGCCGTGTGGTCGTGGAACGCCATGCTGGCGCTTATCTGCGGGGACGTCTGCATTTGGAAGCCCTCCGAAAAAGTGCCCCTCTGTGGCGTAGCCTGCCAGAATATTTTCAAAAAAGTACTTCAGGCCAACGACCTGCCTGAGGGCATTATCAACCTCATCAACGGCGATTATAAAGTCGGGGAGCTGATGACAAAAGATCTGCGCATTCCCCTGGTCTCGGCCACCGGCAGCATCCGCATGGGCAAAATCGTCGGACAAGCCGTCGCCGCCCGCCTGGGTCGCAGTCTGCTCGAACTTGGCGGCAACAACGCCATCATCGTCACACCCAGCGCCGATCAGCACATCGTGCTCACAGGGGCGCTCTTTGGCGCAGTGGGCACCTGCGGACAACGCTGCACGACAACCCGCCGGCTCATCGTCCACGAGAGCATCTACGACGAGGTTAAGAAAAAACTCGCCAACGCCTATAAGCAACTCAACATCGGCGACCCGCTCGATCAGCACAACCACGTCGGCCCCCTGATTGACAAGGACGCCGTGAGTAAGTATTTGGACGCCATTGAAAAGATCAAAGCCCAAGGCGGTAAGTTTGCCGTAGAAGGCGGCGCATTAGAGGGCGAAAAATACCAGAGCGGCTGCTATGTGAAGCCGTGCATCGCTGAAGTGAGGCCAGATATGGAAATCGTGCAGCAGGAGACATTTGCTCCGATTCTCTATCTGCTGAAATACAAAAACATCGAAGAGGCTGTTGCTATCCAAAACAATGTTCCACAGGGGCTTTCTTCCGCTATTATGACCAACGATCTTCGGGAGTCCGAGAGATTCCTCTCTGTCAACGGCTCCGACTGCGGCATCGCCAACGTCAACATCGGCACATCGGGCGCAGAAATCGGCGGCGCATTTGGCGGAGAAAAAGAAACCGGCGGAGGTCGGGAAAGCGGCAGCGACTCCTGGAAGGCCTACATGCGGAGACAGACCAATACAATTAATTATAGTAAAGACCTCCCGCTCGCACAGGGTATCAGGTTTGATTTAGGTTAACATGAATTTTTTTAAAACAGGTTTTTATACTGTTTTTTTTGTCCTGGCAGGGGCTGCCTTTTTGCTTTCATCCTGTGGGAAAGATGACGGGAGTCGAAATATTGAATCCTATTATTTCCCTTTGGAAAAAATGAAAAATGGACTGGTGTACGAATACCAGCCGGTCGGAGAGACTTACGATCCGCCCATCTTTTGGCATTACCAGTCCGTCAGACAGGAAGGCAGCCGTTTTCTGCTGGGACGCTCTTACGATCAGGAGCTTTCACCCGACCAGTTTTCGCGGGAAGAGCGGGTGGACAACGGCATGTTGCTCGCCGGTTTCCGCACTTACGAAGCGGATTTTTCGGGAAAAAAAGTAGCGACCCAGGCGAAGATTGACGCCGCCAATATTTTCCCATTTAAAGTAAAAGAGCCTTACGGCGTCCTGCTCTCTTCCTTTCACTGGAATCCGCCCGGAGACAGCGCAACCATCACGCTGATAAAAAACAGGCAATTCAACGGCGACACCGCCGTTGTCTTTGACGGTAAAAATTTGCCCGCCGTTAAATTCATCACCCAGGAGTTAGTGGATCACGAAAAGCAGGGTCATTTGGAATTGGAATTTGGCGGAATGGAAGTTTACGCCAAAGATATCGGCCTGGTCTATTTTAGAAAAGATATAGAAGAATGGCTGATGCAGTATCGCCTGGCTCAAATTTACAGCGTGGAAGATTTTGAAAAGAAGTTCAACACAAAATTGGAGAGCCTTCGTTAGACATCGCCAGAAAATCATAAATCATGAAAAAAATTTTCGTCCTGTTTTTTCTCGGGTTCTTCCTGAGCGTAAAAATACAGGCGCAAATAGAGGCGCCTGATTTTCTATGCGTCCGGGGCGATACGCTATTTTGGGATCCTCCCGCCAACGCCTGCGGGCCTTTTGTCAGTTACGAAGTTTACGCCAGTCAGGATTTTCAAGGGACTTACGCTCTGCTGGCTTCTATCAGCGATCAAAATCAGCTCTATTTTTTCCACGTCAATCCCGGCGGCGATATCTGGTACTTTTATCTGCGCAGCAATTACGATTGCCCCGGCCAGACGGCTGTTTCCTCAGACACGCTCGACAATCGCCCTCCCGAAGTGGCGCCCATTCAGAGCGTCAGCGTAGAAGACGGCCAGGTCGTCGTGACCTGGAAGCCCAGCCCCTCGCCGGAAGTTTTCGCCTATCTGATTTATCGGGAAACGCCTATCGGCGTCATTCCGGTGGACACCGTTTTTTCAGGAACGAGCTACACCGACCTCAACGCCGAACCCGATATGAGGTCTGAGGCGTATTTCGTCAATGCCCTCGACCGCTGCGGGAACACGAGCATTTTTGACGCAAAGCATAGAACCATCTTCCTCGAAGCCGAACTGAATCCCTGCCGCCAGTCTTTTTCTTTGAATTGGAACCTCTATGAAAACTGGCAAAACGGCGTCGGCAGTCAGGAGCTTTGGGTGGGTGTCAACGGCTCCGCGCCGGCTCCTGCGGTCGCGCTGGGCGCCGCCGATACTTTCTATGAATTTGGAAATATCAAGGATGGTGATATCTACTGCTTCATCCTGCGGGCAATAGAGGCAGGAACCGGTATTGCTTCCAAATCCAATGAAGTCTGCCTCTTGTCCGACATCGTCATCCCCATGCGGGATATGTTTATCAAAAATGTGACCGTCGCCCCCAATCAGGAGATAGTTGTGAACTGGGTCTGGGATACTGAGGCGGAAATCAAAGAGATTCAGATTCTCCGTTCGGATATGGATCAGAATTATTCAGCTATCCAGACGCAGATTCCACAGTTTCCTCTCGCTGCTGAAACGACCTATACCGACGCCCTTGCATCCCCCGATGACGGTTCCGTTTTTTACAAAATAAAAACCATTGACGATTGCGATTCCGTCGCCTTCTCCACTTATGGTTCCACCATTCACCTGAGCCTGTCCAGCCCTTCATTAGGCGCCAACGAACTGGCCTGGACGCCTTTTAAGCTCGAAAACGCACAGGCTACGGCTTACAAGATTTACAAGACTATCGGCGCCGACCAGAGCCTGCTCAACACGACAGATGCGGCGGCGTCTCATTACAAGCATGAATTTGATCCGGATAATTTTGCCGATGCGCGAGCCTGCTATTTCGTGACTGCCTCGGCAATCCTGAGCGCTCCCGACGGCAATGCGCTGTCTATAGAAAGCAGGTCAAACACGGTCTGCGCAGAGCAGGACGCCAGGATTTTTGTTCCCAACGCTTTTGCGCCGGACGGCTTCAATCAGGAATTCAAGCCCCTCATCGCATTGGCTGAAAATGTAGCCTTTGAAATGCACATCTACGACCGCTATGGTCAGGAACTTTTCGTCTCCACCAATGCCGGCGAGGGCTGGAATGGCAGGAAGAACGGCAGGCCACTCCCGCAGGGAGTCTATGCCTACTTCATTCGCATGACGGAGACAAGCGGGAGAATCGTGCAAAAAAAGGGAACCGTTTTACTGTTGCGCTGAGAGGAGGGTGCGCCCGCCGGCAGGGGGAGGAACTATTTTAAAAAATCAAAAAAAGGAGTAAGCTGAAAATTTCAAATCCTAAAGAGGCGATATTCAAGGGTCCCTATATTCATCGGTTTTGAATTTTTCCTTTAAAAAACCTTTTAGACGCCTTCCTTTCAAACGCCATTTTTTTTAAAAAAATAAAAAACAATAAAAGCCCGCTATTTTTAAAATTGTCACTTATGCCTCAACGCGTTCCCTTTTTATTAATCAATGAAAGCAACCTGGGCGGTCGGGGAGTTTTTGCCGAAGAACCATTAGAAGAAGGAGACCTTATCGAAATCTGTCCGGCGATTGTGCTGCCTGCGGAAGAGTTGTCCGCCATCCACGGAACTAAGCTGCACGACTATTATTTCCTATGGGGCGACGAACAGAAGCAATGCGCCATCGCGCTGGGCTACGGCTCCCTGTACAATCACGCCTATGAGCCAAACGCCCGCTACCTGTTGGACTACGAGCATCTGACCATTGACTTTTATTGCATCAGACATATTGACCCCGGAGAAGAAATTACCGTCAACTACAACGGCGAGCCAGACGTCAAAACGCCCGTTTGGTTTGACGCCGGAAACCTGCGACACTGAAATTTTCTACCAGATGAGGTTACTGCCTATAGCATTTCTTATTGCCGTCCTGCTCAGCGCCTGCGAGAATGATATCAGCGAGGTGAACCGCCTGTTTTCAAAGGAAGAAACCCTGGTCGAAACGGCTAAGGAAGTCGAGATGCTGTACAGCGATTCGTCCATCTTGAAGCTGCGCATCGTAGCCCCGACACTACTCAGGTATATCGAAAAGAGCGAGCCTTTTCAGGAGTTTCCAGACGGTTTATACGTAGAGTTTTTTAGTGAAAATGGCGAGGAAGTCGTCGGTCGCCTGACTGCGGGCTACGCCCAAAGGTTCGACAACGACGACCGCTTTATCGTGAGGGACAGCGTCGTATGGGAGGGCAGCCAGGGCGAAAAGTTAGAAACGGAGGAACTGACTTGGGACGAAGAGAACGACAAGGTACACACCAATAAATTTGTCATCGTCCGCCGTCCGGATGAAATCATCTACGGACACGGCTTTGAGTCCAACCAGAAATTTACGGAGTGGCGTATCCGCGCCATCGAAGGGCGAATAAAGGCCAACAACCTGGTGAAAGATTTTAAAAATTAGAAAAGAAAAAGTCTGCTGCCAGGGTAGAGCGAACCGGCGCCCTGCGCTCAATATCTGATGCACACATTTTTAGCTTCCGTAAAAAATCGCAGCGCTTCCGTCCCTCCTTCTCTCCCCACGCCAGAGTTTTTTACTCCTCCAAAAGGCGTCCTCAAATCTCTCAGCATCCAGCAGTTGACCCAGACGATACCGGCCTGAATCTGCTCTGCGACGCGGCTTGCCCGGCTCAAATTCTGCGTCCAGACGGAGGAGGCCAGACCGTATTCCACGCCATTGGCTAAGGCGATGGCTTCCTCTTCCGTGTCGAATGGCTGGAGCGTAACGACGGGGCCGAAGATTTCCTCCTGATTGGTTCTACAGGTATTCGGCAGGCCTTCGACGACGGCGGGGCGCAGGTAGTACCCGCCTGACAGTTCGCCCGGAAGTTCGACGGGAGTGCCTCCACAGAGAATTTTGCCTCCTTCTTCTTTTGCCAGCGCGAGGTAGTTCAGCACCTTTTCCCTGTGCTGTTGGGAAACCAGGGCTCCAAGTTCGGTCTGCCGGTCAAAGGGATCGCCCAGATGAAGCCGCTCTGTGCGCTGAACCAACTCGTCCCTGAACTTTTCATACAGCGGCCTTTCGATGTAAATCCTTGAACCACAGAGGCATATTTGTCCATTATTGGAAAAAGAGGAGCGAATGGTATTGCTCAGAGCCTCTTCAAAATCGCAATCGGCAAAAATGATATTGGGGTTTTTGCCACCTAATTCGAGAGAGAGCTTTTTAAACATTGGCGCAGCCGTTCTGGCAAGAATGCGGCCTGTAGCCGTGCCGCCGGTGAAGCTGACGGCTTTGATTTCGGGATGTTCGACGATGGCCTGTCCGGCTTTGGCGCCGAGGCCGTGGACGATGTTCAAAACGCCCGAAGGCAGCCCCGCTTCCGCACAAACTTTAGACAAGAGAAAGGCCGTCATGGGAGTCAGTTCAGACGGTTTGGCCACCACGCAGTTCCCCGTCGCCAGAGCCGGCGCTATTTTCCAGGTGAACAAATACAGGGGTAAATTCCAGGGAGAAATACAACCCACCACGCCGATGGGCTGGCGCAGGGTGTAGTTGACGGCCTGTCCTTCCATCTGGTGAGCCTCCGAGCTAAAATGGAGAATGGCGGTGGCAAAAAAGCGAATGTTCGCCTCCGCCCGCGGAATGTCAACGCTCTCAGAAGTGGCGATGGCCTTTCCCGAATCCATGCTTTCCGCTCTGGCAAATTCTTCCTGCCGCGCCGCAATCATGTCGGCGATCCGGTGCAGGATCCGGTACCGCTCCTGCACCCCGCAGGACGACCAGGCCGGAAACGCCGCCTTTGCCGCCTCTACCGCTGCCTGCACATCTGCGCCGTCAGAGTCGGGGATATAGGAATAAACCTTCCCATTCGCCGGATTGTAATTGTCTAAATATCCGCCCGACCGGGCAGGGCTAAAAGAGCCGTTGATGTAATTCTGAATATACATTTTGAAAAATAGAAATTGCCAGCTGAAGCCGCCCGAAGAGGGCGTTTTTCAAAAGCCGAAAACGCGCTTTTTTATTTTTTTCAAAAAAAATAAAAAAGGCGCCGCCCGCGCTGGAGGAATACTTTCAAAATCTCCCCGCAGCCTCTCTGTAAATCACTTCCAATAAAGTCTGGCCGACAGCTCGCAGGGTTCGGACGTCAATCACGTCTAAGTTGTCATTGTGCGTATGCCAATGCGCGCCAAAGCCCGTTTCAGTAGCTCCTTTTCCGATAATGTCAATCATCGGGATTTTGGCGATGGTGTTGACGAAGTAGTGGTCGTCCGTGACGGGGTTGGCCTGTTCGTCCACGAAGTGATTGGAGTAGCCCAAGCTCTGCGCCAGCTTCCAGACCTTGTTCATGAGCTCCGGAGCAAAGGCCATGGAAACGCCTTCCTTCGTGAAGCGCGCATTTTTGGCGCCGACCATATCGAGCAGAATGCCATAGCGGGGGCGGTAGCCGGGTGGAATGAGATTCTTAGACCAGTGCTGAGAGCCGAGGCACCAGCTTTCCGAGTCGGGGCTGGAGTCGTTGTCGCTGCCGTAATCCTCCGCATCAAAAAGGACAAAATCTACTCCCACATCCGCCGGATTGATCTGCAACTGACGAGCCACCTCTAAGAGGACGGCCACTCCGCTGCCGCCGTCGTCGGCGCCCAAAATCGGCTCGTTGCTCCGATCTACGTTGAGGGGAGAGTCTGCGATATGGCGGCTATCCCAGTGCGCTGCCAGCAGAATCCGTCGGGACGCATCAGGATTGTACTGCCCGATGATATTGACGCCGTTCAGCATGGTTCCCGTGTAAGCCCTGGCCCTGAACGGCTGCTCCGTCACCTTCAAATCCAGCGACTGGAATTTTTGAACCAGCCATTCTGCGCAACGGCGATGTGCATCGGAGTTTGGGACTCTGGGGCCAAACGCCACCTGCTCCCTGACAAAGGAAAAAGCGGAATCGCGGTCAAATTTCGGAACCGGCACGGGCTGTAAGATTTCAGTGGGTTGAGAGGAAGAGCCAGCGTTAGAATTGTCATTATCGCAACCCATCAGTGCGACAGACAAGACAAGACCGGAGAAGAGCAAAGCCTTAAATATCTGCATGAAAAGTTTCTTTTACCAAAATGAAATTAGATAGAACCGCTAAAGGTAGAAATTTGTCAACGATAAGCCCCCGACCCTGCGGATACGGCGGCGCTGAATTTTTTTCAAAAAAATACAGCATTGCTAAAAAGCAGCTTGCCATCTTCCCAGATGGAGCGGAACAGGGGATTGTCAATCAGGTAAATCACTTTTCCCCTGCCTTTGTTTTGAACGGCAAACACCGCCGTGTTTCCCAGTTTCTTTTTCAGCCGGTAGCCGATGAATCCCTCCGTCAAAAAATTTTCTTCCAAATAACCGACGTTCCAGGCGTCTTTCACCAAATCGAATCTCAGGCCACCCGTTTTTAGGGAAAAATAATAATCCCTCAGACCAAAAGCCAAAGGGTGCGAGACGTCCATCTTCACCCGCACGATAGCTCCTGGATTGTGGCTGGCGATATAATTGGCCGTCCTGTCTTTGTACAGCGCTGTGCGATGGTCTGAGGCAATCCACCCGGCTTCGTCCCAGGAAGATTCCGGGTCTTTGTCTTCGGAAGAGCGCTGTAGGTTAAATCCCTTTTTAGCGCTCAGAGACAGATTGGCGCTGCCAATGGCCAGCAGTCGCCCACCCGCAGAAACCCAGTCGTTTAGCTTGTCGAGCGTCGCCTCGTCGAAGTTGAACCGCCCCTCCGGCAACACTAAGACGTCGAAGTTTTTCAGTTCGATGCGGGACAGGCGGTCGGCATCCACGATGGTAGCCGGGTATTCAATTTCCCGATCAAAATAAAACCACACCTGCCCAAACTCATTGCTGTACGTTTTCTCTCCGGAAAGCGCCAGCACGGAGGGCTTTTTAATCAGCCGCATCGTTTCGGAGCCGAAGTCGCGTCCCGCCTCCACCCATCCCGTGCCGACGGATGTCAGCGGCACGGCGAACTTCGAGGCCGCCTGCTGGATCTTTTCTCCCCAGCCTTCTATCTTGCGATTGTCCGCCCTCGTGATGAGCAGCGTCCCCGCCGGCCATGTTTTGCCCTCTATTGCAAACGCCGATTCCGCATAGCGAGCTACCACGCCATTTTTTAAAATATCGGATAAAAAGCGAGCGCTCTGCATGGAGTTCCAGGGGGCGAGCCAGGCGTAGGCGGCCGGCGCCGACTCAGGCAGGGCGGCCGGGGCAGGGCGGTATTCTTCCAAATAGTCCACCCTTTGTTCAGCGGCGTAGGCATCCAGTCCATGAGACTGGAGGAGAGACCAGGCCGTAATATCGTAGGTATTGGAATCCGCAAGCGTCGGTTCCGGATCGAGCAGAGCCTGGGTCAAAAGCCCCTTAGACTGGTAGGCGCTGACGATGAGATCGTTTTCCGCAATGTCAAATTTAGTCTCTTTTCCGGTGGAATAGTCGTAGCCTGCGAGCGACCTGCTCTCTCTGCCCGCTAAGCCATAGCGTATGTGGTGGCGGTCTAACAATTCGGTGAAGGCTCTGATTTTCTGCGGCGGATTTTCTGCCCGGACGATATAGGTCTTGTAAGGGCCTGGGGGATCGCTTTTGGACTTTTCATAAAAGCCCGCAAAGTTTTGCACTAGTAGGGCGGCATTTTTAGAAGAAATCTCCACGGTAGAGAGGGCTGTCGTCCGATGGCGCTCTATCCGGTCGGCAAGGCTCAGCGTATCGCCATTGGGCAACTGAATGGCTCGACCCGCGCGGGAATGTCCGCCCTGTTCGTAGGTCATTCCTATGGCGCCGTTGAAACTGGGATAGGTGTCGCCGTAGCTGGGAAAGAACAGGTCAAAGACTTCCTTCGTAAAATAGAGCCAGCCGTTTTTGTCAAAGTACTTTGCGTTGTTTTTTCCAACCTCCGTCTGGAAGTCCGACTGCCATTTGGACAGATAAGTATGAAAAGGCGGGGCGGCCGGAGGGAAGAAATAGGGTGAATCATAGTACTGCTCGTGCAAATCGGCGACGACATGCGGCAGCCAGTCATTGTACATCTTAAGGCGGTTCTGAGTCTCTACCTGCGCAGCCCAGACCCAGTCCCGGTTCAGGTCGAAAAGATAGTGGTTGACCCGTCCGCCAGGCCAGGGCTCCGCATGTTCTCTGGCCACAGGATTGGGATCCGGAATCGCCGGACTGGCCTGGCGATACCAGGAAACGTAGCGGCTCAGCCCGTCGGGATTCTCGCAAGGCTCTATCAACACCACAGTATTCTTCAGCCATTCTGCGGCTTCCGCATTGGCGGGGTCGGCCAGTTCATACAGCACAGACATGGACGCCTCTGCGCCTGCCGCCTCATTCCCGTGTACGCTAAAGCCTAACCAGACGAGAGCGACGGGATTGGCATTGTCCGCTCGGCCTTCCAACTGTCCGGCATTGCGGAGGTTGTTTTGTCGGATTTCCTCCAGTCGCTGTAGGTTCTCAGGCGTACTGACAAAGGCCAGTATTTGCGGCCTCTGCTGATACGTCCTGCCAAACTCAACCAGCTTAATCCGGTCGCTATTGGCAGCCGCCTGCCGGAAGTAATCCACTATCTGGCTATGTTCGGAGAACTGCTCTCCATAATGATAAGGTAGAAATTCTTCCGGCGTCAGCAGTCTGGTCTGCGCCCCTACAGACAGAACCAACAGGGAAAGACATAGGGCAAGGGTCGCTTTCTTCCACATAAATATCGGCAGGTTTATTCGGCTCGAAAGGTCGGGTTAGCTAATGAGTTTGTCGGTGCAAATGTAGGGGTTGGGGGGGATTTGTTTTGGTGGGTACAGTTTCCCAGTCCTTAGCACACCAGTCGGCTCAG
>CAZXQI010000088.1:0-16112 GCA_964643005.1 uncultured Saprospiraceae bacterium
TTATGAAAAATCATTTTGATTTTTTTTTAAAATAGGAGTTGATTTTAAGGGAAAGAAATATACCTTTGCACCCGCCTTTAAAAAAGGCTTTTTTTAGACTTATTTTTTTAAATTTTAAACCAGTAAAATCGTGAATACCCGGAGTTATAATACCGTGTCAGCGAAGAAAGAAACCGTGGAGCGCAACTGGTATGTGGTGGACGCAGCCGGCAAGACGGCAGGTCGTCTGTTTACCAGCATTGCGCATGTGTTGAGGGGCAAACACAAGCCTTCTTTCACTCCCCACGTGGACTGTGGCGATTATGTCATCGTCCTCAATGCCGACAAAATCCGCTTTACCGGCCACAAGCTGGATCAGAAAGAGTACATCCGCTATACCGGTTATCCGGGCGGGCAGCGCAGGGAAACAGCCGGATTGCTGTTGGAGCGCAGACCGGAGGCCGTCATCGAAAACGGCGTGCGCGGTATGTTGCCCAAGACCAAATTGGGACGCGCCATGATCAAAAAAATGTTCGTTTATGCCGGCGAAGAGCATCCTCACGCAGCGCAAAAACCAGAACCTTTCAATTTTTAACAAGGAAATTTTTAGCACATGGAAATGATAAATGCCATAGGGAGAAGGAAAGCTTCCGTTGCGAGGGTCTATCTCACAAAGGGTGAGGGCAAGATCAGCATCAACGGCAAAGACTACAAAGATTACTTCCCGCAAGTTCACATCCAATCGGCCATTACCGAGCCTTTTAACACGGTCAGCTTAGAAAGCAACTTGTACGACCTTAAAATCAATGTGGATGGCGGCGGATTCAAAGGCCAGGCAGAGGCTGCCCGCATGGGTATCTCTCGCGCGTTGGTCAAGTTGAACGCCGACTTTCGCAAGCCGTTAAAAGACAAGAAGTACCTGACTCGGGACGCCCGCGAGGTAGAGCGCAAGAAATACGGCAAACCCAAAGCAAGAAAAAGCTTCCAGTTCTCCAAACGTTAATTTAGCTCCCGGCGCCTGGCTTCCGGCTATTTTGAGTCAGTTGACAGGGCAGCCTGATAGCAACAATAAAAATAAAAATGGCAAAACCTACATACCAGGAATTACTCGATGCGGGCGTCCATTTCGGACACATGCGCAGAAAGTGGAATCCCAAAATGGCTCCTTATATTTTTATGGAGCGCAAAGGCATTCATATTATTGACCTGAACCGCACTACTGAGTGTTTGGAGCGCGCAGCTAACGCCATGCGTACGATTGCCCGCTCAGGTCGGAAAATATTGTTCGTCGCTACCAAAAAACAGGCTCGCGACATCGTGGCTGATGCAGCTCGCTCTGTCAACATGCCATTCGTCACCGAGCGCTGGCTGGGCGGTATGATGACCAACTTCGCCACTATCAAGCGCTCAGTCAAAAAAAAGCAGAATATTGAGCGGATGCTGGCAGACGGCACAGCGGCTACCATGACCAAAAAGGAGCGCCTCACCCTTGAGCGGGAACGCCAGAAACTGGACAAAGTCCTGGGAGGGGTTGAAGAGTTGCAGCGACTGCCATCCGCCGTGTTTGTGGTGGACGTGCTCCACGAACATATTGCTATTGCAGAAGCTCACAGACTCGGACTTCGCACCTTCGCAATAGTGGATACTAACTCCGACCCGAATCAGGTGGACTTCCCAATTCCAGCCAATGACGACGCTTCCAAATCTATCGCCATCGTGACGCAGTACTTAGTGGAAGCAATCCGCGAAGGCTTAGAGGAGCGCAGCAAAAACAAAACTGAAGAGAAAGAGGCAGGAGTAACCGGAGCCTGAGAACCAAAGACCATTCATTTTTTAACCATTTAACAATAAAGACAATGATCACATTATCAGCATCTGATGTAAAGAAGCTACGTGACATGACTGGCGCCGGCATGATGGATTGCAAAAATGCGCTGACCGAAGCTGAGGGGGATATTGAAAAAGCAATCGAAATCCTGCGCAAAAAAGGCCAGAAGCTTTCTGTAAAGCGCGCCGACCGCGAGGCAAAAGAAGGCGTTGTCATTGCCTTGGTCACTGACGATAAAAAGAAAGGCGTCATCGTGAAGCTGAGCTGCGAAACTGACTTCGTCGCCAAAAACGAAGACTTCGTAAACATGACAAAAGATTTTGCTCAAATCGCATTAAATAACTTCCCGGCTACCCGTGAAGAGCTTTTGAACATGAAGTACCAGGGCATTACTATCGGTGAAAAAGTTACGGAACAAGTCGGCGTTATCGGAGAGAAGATTGAACTTTCAGAATACGAAAAACTCGAAGCACCACAAATAGCTTCCTATATCCATATGGGTAATCGCTCTGGCGTACTCGTAGGCCTGAATGAAGCGGACGACAAATTTTTTAATGCGGGAAGAGACGTGGCTATGCAGGTGGCAGCCATGCGCCCGATAGCCGTTGACAAGGACGGCGTCTCCGC
Source organism: uncultured Saprospiraceae bacterium (assembly GCA_964643005.1). Lineage (GTDB taxonomy): Bacteria > Bacteroidota > Bacteroidia > Chitinophagales > Saprospiraceae > UBA6168. The sequence continues at coordinate 2,435 of CAZXQI010000088.1, forward strand.
CGAAACTGTCGAGAAGGAAATCGAAATTGGCAAAGAACAGGCTCGCCAGGAAGGCAAGCCGGAGGCCATGCTCGAAAAGATTGCCATCGGTAAATTGAATAAATTCTACCAGGAAAGCACCCTGCTCAATCAGGCTTTCGTGAAAGATAGCAAGCTGACGGTTCGACAATACCTGAAAAGCTTAGACGACGGCCTGACCGTTACGGCTTTCAGACACATCGAATTAGGATAATTCCTGAAAATCAGGGAAGGCGAATTAAGCAGTTAGTTCGCCTTTTTTTATGCCCGTATTTTCCTTTTGCCTTAGCTTCGGCTCTGATTATTATTCCAAACAACTTTTATCAATTTAAAATGGCTATCAAATACAAAAGAGTTCTGCTCAAACTTAGTGGCGAATCCCTCATGGGAAAACAGCAATTCGGTATTGAACCTGTCATCCTCCACCACTATGCCGAACAAATTCAGGAATTGGTGGAACTCGGCGCAGAAGTAGCCATTGTAATTGGCGGGGGGAATATTTTCAGAGGATTGCAGGCGACCAAATCCGGTATCGAACGGGTACAAGGCGATTACATGGGCATGCTCGCTACGGTCATCAACGGCATGGCGCTACAGAGCGCATTAGAAGCCATCGGGGTATATACTCGCTTAGTCTCCGCTATCAAGATGGATCAGATCGCCGAGCCTTACATCCGCCGCAGAGCTATCAGGCACCTTGAAAAAGGCAGGGTAGTCATTTTTTCCGGCGGCACGGGCAATCCGTATTTCACCACAGACTCCGCCGCCGCCCTGCGCGCCAGCGAAATTTCAGCCGACGTTATCCTGAAAGGCACCCGGGTGGATGGCATCTACAGCGCCGACCCGGAAAAAGACCCCACCGCTTCTAAATTCGAAAAACTCACCTTTTCAAAAGTCATTTCATTAGGTCTTGGCGTCATGGACATGACCGCCTTTACACTCTGCAAGGAAAACAATATTCCCATCGTCGTTTTCGACATTAACGACAAGCACAATCTCATCGGCATCGTTCAGGGAGAAAACATTGGAACCTTAGTGGAGGGCTAATCATCTATAGCCGACAGCCAGCAGAAAAATGGTGGGACGCTTGTTTAGGTCGGGCGGAGGATTCTTTTTCCAGGCCGAAATTTTTTGCGTGCGCAGGTATTGCGTCGGCAGGCTGAGGTCGCAGGCAATGCAAAAGAGCGTGTCGCCCGATAGATTCTTTAGCGCCTGCTCCACTAAGCCCTTGTTCCGGTAAGGAGTTTCGATGAAAATTTGCGTTTGGCGGCTTCGCATGGATTGCTGCTCTAAGCGCTTTAGCTCTTTGACCAATTCGGGCGTCTTGGCGGGTAGATAGCCGTGAAAGCAAAATTGCTGTCCATTCATGCCCGAACCCATTAGCGCCAGCAGAATAGAAGAAGGCCCTGCGAAAGGCCAGACTTCCACTCCCCGCCGATGCGCTAGATTCACAAGATCAGCGCCCGGATCAGCCACCCCCGGACAGCCGGCCTCCGACAACAAACCCAAATCGTGTCCATCTAAAGCAGGTTGTAGCAGCCTCTCCAATTCTTCCAATGGCGTGTGTTCATTTAATTCTGAAATCTGATAATCGCTAATTGGCGCGGGCGGATTGGTGCTTTTGATAAAATGTCTGGCCGTTCTGGCTCGCTCCGCCACCAAAAACTTCAGCCGATGTAGCGCGGCAATCACGGCTTCCGGTATGGAATCCAATCCTCCTTCCCCCAACGGGGTGGGTATCAGCAATAACTTTCCTTTTTGCATAATTTTTATTTAATCGCAATGAGACTCTCTTTGTGAAAAACTCCCAACCGAAGAAACTTTTAAAATCGCTCTAAATTGAAACCGAAGTAAAACCCGGAAGAGCGGGCAATTTAAACAACTCTCTAAATTTCAATACTTTTGCCCATCAATTCCGCAAGGACAAAAAGAGCGGGCAATGTCAGCGCCTGCCAATCCCGCCCAATAAGTCCCTGCGAGATCTCTTCACATTGAATTTTAAAGACTAAAAAAATGGCTACGCCAAAATCTGTTGCTTTTTATACCCTCGGTTGCAAGTTGAATTATTCTGAAACCTCGGCCATCAGCAGGCTTTTTGAGAATGCGGGATACCTGCAGGTGGACTTCGATGAGGGCGCCGATATTTATGTCATCAATACTTGCTCGGTGACGGACTCTGCCGACCACAAATGCCGGCAAATCGTGCGTCGGGCGCTGCGGAATTCGCCCAATGCAAACGTCGTCGTGATAGGCTGCTATGCCCAACTCAAACCGCACGAAATTGCCGAAATCCCCGGCGTGGATCTGGTGCTGGGCGCATCTGAGAAATTCAATGTGCTACACTATGTGGACAATCTGTCTAAGGCGCCAGGCAAAGGTTTAGTGAGGGCTGGCGAGGTGAAAGAGGCCAATCGCTTTGCCCATGCTTTTAGCTTTGGCGACCGCACCCGCTCTTTCCTCAAAGTCCAGGACGGCTGCGATTATAAATGCACTTATTGCACCATACCGCTGGCCAGAGGTAACAGCCGCAGCGACACAGTGGAGAGCGTTATCGCCAATGCCCGCCAGATTGCAGAAATGGGAGTCAAAGAAATCGTCCTCACCGGCGTCAATATCGGCGACTTTGGCAATGGCACGGAAATCATCGAAGGCGCCAGGCCGAAAAAAGAAGCCCTTTTTATTGACCTAATAAAAGAATTAGACAAAGTGGACGGCATTGAGCGCATTCGCATTTCGAGCATCGAGCCGAATCTTTGCACCAATGAAATCATAGAATTCGTGGCCGGCTCGCGGAGCTTTATGCCGCATTTCCACATGCCATTGCAAAGTGGAAACAACAAGCAGCTCGCAGCTATGAGCCGTCGCTATCGTCGGGAGCTATACGCCGAGCGGATAGCGTTCATCAAAGAGCTAATGCCACATTGCTGTATTGGCGCCGATACCATCGTCGGCTTCCCGGGCGAAACAGACGAAGATTTCAAAGAGTCCTATCGCTTTATCAACGAATTAGACGTTTCGTACCTCCACGTTTTCACCTACTCGGAGCGCCAGAATACGCCTGCCGCAGAAATGCAGGAAATCGTGCCCATGCACGAACGCCGCCTGCGCAATACCAGACTGACCATTTTATCCGAAAAGAAAAAGCGCTATTTTTATCGCCAACACATCGGAGACACGAGACCGGTATTGTTTGAAAAGGGAGGGGAGCCAGACAAATTATCCGGCTTTACAGATAACTACATCCGCATCGAGGCGCCATTTGAAGAGCAGTTGGTCAATACCATTCGCCCCATGAAGATGGCGCAGGTCAACCCAAATGGCCTGATGGAAGTGGAACAGGCGGAAGGCGTCCTCGTCGGATAAACCATTTGCCGGAAACCTACCGCGCGAAACTTCTCAGGGAGAATCGCATTGCCCGATGTACTTACTTATTTATTTTTTTTAAAAAATAGAGAAGGGAGGATGAGTATGGGAGTTCGCCGCCTCCCACGATTACTTATCTAACTCCTGTAGGCCGTAGTTCTCGATGACGCCAATGAGGCTTTTTGAAAAATCATCGGAGCCGCTAAAGCTCGCTTTCCCCATTCCCTTAGCCCAGGCTTTGTAATCTCCTCCCTTGAGCGAGGCAAAATTCTCATTGGCAAAAAGACTGAAATCGCGGAAACTCTCCCAGGCAGTTTCATACTTGCGATATCGCCGCCCCTGTAGCTCTAAACAGACGCCGCTCCAGTTGGCCGTGCAAAAAAGGGCAAACTGGTTATTTCCCTCAATAGCGACCTGTCGCCGCCCAGCCGAGGATTGGTAGAGCGCTGTTCCTAAAATGACGGAAGCGGGGATGCCGAATTTTTGCTGCTCGGCCATAGCCACTTTGGCAAAACGTTCGAGGTAGGCGCGCCTGACTTCTTCAGGAATCTTAGCCAATTCAGAAAGGCCATCTCTGCCGCTCATGCTGTTGCCGATAAATGGAAATTCGAGTTTCTCAATGACGGAAGCTCTGTCGGCATGGACGAGGTCGGCCTCGGTAAGCTTCTCTTTGACCTGGGTGGCCTTTTGCTCTGTCTTTCCAGGCTCATCAAATGATACCTGGAAACTAAGGTCTTTTTGAAACCAGACGTACAAGACCAGTAAAACTAAAGAAAGTTTGAACCAATTATTTTTGAGAAAGCCGAATAAGCGTTGGGGTTTGTTCTTTACGTTCATAACATTTTGTTTTAAGCTCTGAAGGATTTTAAATAATCATCTTCAAAGGTAAAACAAAATGTTTTGTAAATAAATTTTTGCTACTTTTTTTAATCTTTTTGTTTCACATCTACTTTAATCCGCTCGTCTCTGTTGGCCAGTTCCCAGGAGGTGTGAAAGATCAACCTGGCAATTTTTTCCATTTTGGGATACATGATTTTATCCGGAGTATCGCTGGGGCGGTGGTAGTCTTTGTGAATCCCGGAGAAGAAGAACACGGAGGGAATTCCCCGCTTTGCGAAGTTGTAGTGATCGCTGCGGTAGTAAAAGCGGTTGGGATCGTCTTCGGCGTTGAAAGTATAGTCTAATGCGAGTTGGGTGAATGCAGCGTTGGCGGCCTCGTTGATGGCGTGAAGTTCTGCGCTCAACCGGTCGGAGCCGATGACGTAGATATAATTGGGATCGCCTTCGTGCTTCTTGTCGGTGCGCCCAATCATGTCCACATTGACGTCGGCCACTGTTTTATCTAAAGAAAAAATCGGATACCCTGCGTAATAAGCGGAGCCGAGCAACCCCTTTTCCTCTCCGCTGACGGAAAGGCACAACACGCTGCGACGAGGCCCGTATCCCTGTCTTTTGGCTTCGGCAAAAGCGGCGGCGATGGCCATGAGCGCACTGGAGCCCGAAGCGTTGTCGTCGGCGCCATAGTAAATGGAATTGCCTCGTTTACCTAAATGGTCGTAGTGAGCGGATACTATGACTACCTCTTCTTTCAGAATTGAATCGGAACCCTCGATGAAGCCAAGCACGTTGGAGCCGTCTAAGCGCCTCGAATTTTTCTTTTGCGACATTTCTAATTTGCACGCAATGGACATCGAAGCAGGCTTCCCTTGTTCATCCATTGCTTTTTTGGCGGCAAGGAGGGTTTTCAATTTAGCGCCGAAAATAGCGTTCGCCACCTCGTTTGAAACAAAGGCATTGTTGGGGTAGCGATCTTCTGCCTGGTTGGGGGGGAGCATTTGCATTTCATAGCTCAGGAGCGAGCGATTTTCGCGGATAACTTTAGAAATGTCGTCCTCAATAAACAAAACCGTATTCACTCCGTGTCGGTAGGCGACCTCGAGTTTTTTTTCCCAGTCGGCAGCCCATGGCGATGGTTCATTAGTTCCGCTGAGTCGCGAAACGCCCCTTTCATCCACCGGCTCGCCCTGAAAGATAAGGATGACCCTGCCCTTAACCTTGACGCCCTGATAATCGCTGTACTTCGGGTCGTCAATGCCGTAGCCGAGAAAAACTACTTCGTTGGCGGCGTAGGAAGGTCTGTCAGAATTCAGGTATGGAAAAGAAACGAAATCGGAAGCATGCCGATAGCGGCGGTCGTTCAGGTTTAATTCTATCTGGCCGTTTTGCCAGGTTTCAGAAGTGTAGGTGAAATATTGAAAATAACCATTGTCTTCCCCGACCGCTGGCAGGCCGAGCTTTTTGAAATGAGCGGCGATAAAATCTGCCGCTTTTCGCTGTCCCTCCGTGCCGGTTTCTCTCCCTTCAAATTCGTCGGAAGCGAGGACTTCGAGATAGCTCTTCATTTGCTCCGCTGTGATGGTCGCCGCAAACTGAGCTGCGTGGTCGCTGGCGCTGAGGATGGGAGCGTCGTCTGGTTTTACGAATAATTCAGGACTGGTTTGCGCCTGAATTTTTAAAAAGAAAAGAACTAAGAGGAGAGGGAAGAAAATTTTTTTCATGTTGTGAAATTCTTTTTTGATAAAAAGGCTGTGCGACTGTTTCTTTTTATTTTTTTAAAAAATAGAACAGTCTGCAATCAATTTTGGTCTGGATACTGAGACCTGCCTGCTCATTGGGGTAAGCTTTTGCAAATGTCAACATCCGAAAGTCTATTTTTGAAAGGCGGCAATATTAACGTCTGCTTTCTTAAACGAAGTATAAAAGCTTTATTTGGCGGCAGTTTATAGAAAAAGTATCAGCCGGCAGCATCGAGTTTAATACGCGGAAATAATTCGCCTTCGGTGGAGCTTTTTGATATTTTTGCAAAAGCAGGTACTAAAGCGCTGAAAACCAGCGCATCATTTATTCACCAAATGTCCAATCCATCATGCACCAATACAAATACGGAGGAAAAGACGGGGAAAACTTTCAACTTGTAGAATCCAAAGACCTCGTCGTCATACGCACTAAAGAAGCCCTACCCATCGGGGAGATCGGCATGTCCGCCCAGGCTCGCAACTTAGTGCCTTCGCTCATGCCTGTGGCCGCCTATCCGGAGGCTAATGTCACGGTTTACAAATGTATTCCTCGGGGCAATCGCTCGGCCGTCAATCTGCGCAACACCGTGCGGGAAATGCTGTCGCAGGAGGAAGAAGTCCGCTTTGCGGGCAGGGTGCTGATAGATCCCGATACTGGCGCTCTGGTAGTTTATACAGAAAATCTCTACCTCCAGTTCAGGCCTGATTTGACCAAAGAGGATTGCGAGCGGATAATGGATAAGTACAATCTCAAATTGAAAGAAGACCTGGGAATTACGCCCAATTCTTATTTCGTAGAGGCGCCGGAGGGCACTGGTTTGAAGGTTTTCAAACTGTCTGTGGAGTTGCTTGCCCTGTCAGAAGTGGAGGCCTGCCATCCCGAATTGGTGCGGGTTAGGAAGTATAAGTTCGTGCACCCCATGCAGTGGCACCTGAAAAAGACGACCATCAACGGCCTGAATGTGGATCAACACGCCCACGTGGAGCAGGCATGGAAAATCACTAAGGGCGGCGGCGCCACAATAGCTGTGTTAGACGATGGAGTGGACATTGACCACGATGAATTTAATGTGGAAGGGAAAGTCGTTTCCCCCAGAGATACCATCCTTAATTCTGACGACCCTCGTCCCAAGCATCCTTCTGATAGACACGGCACGGCCTGCGCCGGCGTGGCCTGCGCCAGTGGAAAGAACAAAGCTCACGGCGTCGCTCCGGAGGCTAAGCTGATGCCCGTCCGCCTGGGCAGCATAGGTTCCATTTCGGAAGCGAAGGCTTTCAAATGGGCTGCCGACAACGGCGCCGACGTCATCTCCTGTAGCTGGGGTCCGGAAGACGGCGCCTGGTGGAATCCCAACGACCCGCTCCATTTCTCGAAATCAACCCTGCCGGATAGCGCCAAAGCGGCCATCGAATACGCCATCAAAAACGGGAGAAACGGGAAAGGTTGCGTCATTACCTGGGCGGCAGGCAATGGCAAAGAGGATGTGAAACACGATGAATACGCCAGCAACCCGCTGGCAATCTCCGTGGCCGCCTGCAACGACCGCGGTAAGCGCAGCGTATATAGCGACTTTGGCGAGGCGATATGGTGCTGTTTCCCGAGCAATGATTTTTTTGAACCTTCGCTCAATCCGCTGCGACCCATCACGCCGGGTATCTGGACGACCGATCGTAGAGGTTTGCAGGGATACAATAGCGGCGGCCTCAATGCAGAAGATACCCTCGGCGACGAGGAGGGGAGTTATACAGCGACTTTTGGCGGAACCTCCAGCGCCTGCCCGGGCGTAGCGGGCGTGGCGGCGCTCATGCTTTCCGTCAATCCCGAACTGACCTGGCGACAGGTGAAGGAAATTATCAAAAACTCCTGCGACCGCATTGATGAGGAACTGGGCGCCTACGACGCTACCGGCCACAGCCCCTTTTATGGGTACGGAAGACTCAATGCCCTGAAAGCGGTGCAGAATGCCATTTCAGCCAGCCACAAGGATGCGGATGATGTGTCTTTTAAAATCAAGGGGCTGGCTCATTTCAATGTAGAAGACGAACTGCCTTTTAAACAGGGAGAGACCGCAGGGGATTTTGACGCGCCCCAGAGGTTGCTCGGCCTGCAATTGGAACTGGAACCCTTTCATCCCGATCTCAATATTTCTTACCGACTCATGGTGAAAAATTTAGGACAGAGCAAAGCCGGTCAAAACGGTTCCTTTTCAGGGACTAAGGACAGACGCCGCTCTGTGACCGGACTATCCGTCGAATTAGAGGGAAAAATGGCCGGACAATTTGACGTTCATTATGCCGTCAAATTCAAGGGCGAGAAAGAATGGCTACAAGCCAAAAATGGCGAATGTTGCGGCAGCGAGCACAAGACAAAGGGAAAGACGGTGGAGATGGTAAAGGTTTGGGTGGAGTAGAAAGGGCAATTTTTATTGAAAATATTTTTCTAAAAATGCCAGAACGGAAAAGGCCGACCCTGTATATATTTTAAAAAACTTAACTTTGAGCCTCTTCAGAAAAGACGAACTACCCGCTCCTTTTTTCCTATTCTTTTTTCCAAAAATAAAACCTGTATGCAGATACCCAGCTAAAGGGTAAATTTTGCAATATGAAAAGACGGCTTTATTTCACAATTGGCTTTACCCTTCTGTTTTTTGCGCTGGGCGCCATGCTCGATTTTGGCGTCACGAAAGAGAACCATCTGGAGAATTTCTCCCATAGAATTGAGCGCAGCCTCCACAAAAAAGAAGCAGAAGTCGCCGGAATTTTGACGGATACGGGCTTTATTTTCAGACAGTTGCGAGGGATTGAAGTGCTCAAATCCAGCGAACAGGAAGCCGACCTCAACCACCTTCTCAAACTGACCAAAAGCGACTACAACATTGGCCTCTATATCGGCGACTCGCTGATTTACTGGCTGAACAATGAAACTCCCCTGGGTATAGCTCAGCTCGAAACTCCCAAAACCAAAGACGCCGACAAGCGCCTGTTGCGCTTATCCAATGGCTATTATGAACTTAGCAGAACCCGGTTGACGGACAGCATCTATGCGCTGGCCATGATTCCGGTCAAAAAGGAATATTCCCGAAAGAGCGAACTCCTTCCCAATACCTTTGAGACGGATGACTTCCAGGTGCCTGACGGCGTCTTTCTGACGGAAGACAAAACGGACTTTGCCATTACGACCATTGATGGCCAGGTCTTAGCCTACCTTGATTCCGATGGGCCTGTGAAAGATAAATCGAACCTCCGGTTAGTGTTCATTTTCTATCTTGTCGGGATTGTGGCTTTCAGCGTCCTGATAAATAGCTTAGCTACTTTCTTAGTGCAGCGATTTAAACCCTGGGTAGGGGCGGCCTTTATCCTGGGAGCAGTTTTGTTGGTGCGCTGGCTGATCATTCAGTCGGGCTTTATGGAGCACTTCGCCACCTTCCAGGTCTTCTCGAAGATGTACACGGACAATGTGATCGAGGGGATGAATTCATTAGGAGAGCTGCTCATCAATATCATTCTGTTGGTCTGGTTGATGGTGTTTTTCAATCGCGAATTTCAGGTGAGGGAATTTACGCCGACCTCCATGATTGTCCGCTTTGGGCTTATTTCCCTAGACTATATTGCCATCGAGATAGGTCTGCTGATGGTTTGTTATACTTTCAAATCCATCATCTTAGATTCGGAGATCGTCTTCGACTTTGAAAATGTATTTAATCTGAACGCCCAGAGCGTCTTGGCGCTGGTAGGAGTGGTCTTGCTGTTGCTCGCCCTTTTCCTGTTCAGTCACCGCATGATGGTGGCCATTTATAAAATTGGCCTCAACAAAAAATGGCGCATGGGGACTATCGCCGTGTCCCTCCTGTTTACAATGCCCGTCCTTTTACAGATGGATTTGAAACTGGCGCCGGTATTTTTTCTCACGGCCACCATTATTTATTTAGTCGTCTTTGAATTTTTTGTCGAAGTCCAGAGTATGACGCTGGGCTGGCTGCTGGGCTGGCTGATGTTGTTTTCGGGCCTTACGGCCATGTTGTTGTTTAAATACAATGGCGATAAGGATTTGAATCGCCGGGAAGTTTACGCCAAGGCGCTGGCCAAATTTGAAGACCCTATCGCCAGACCTGGAATGGCGGAAATTGGCGGGAAGCTTCAATCGCCATCTTCTCTGCCGCTTTGGGATACTCTGAAAAAGAATTTCAACAACAGTACCATCTCAATGGATGAAGCGAGGGAATTGGTGAGCGCCCAACTAAGACTCGATAAGTATCTGCTCTACAATTACGATTTCAGTCTGGCCGGCTTCTATCTGAAAACGGGCGCCAATGCCCTTACCGGACAAAAGCAGTCCTTTGGAGAGATGGAAGAGATTTTCCACAAAGCCAACCCCGCCGATTCGCTCAATACCTGGCCTTTCCTGAAGTTTAGACCGGAGAGAACCAGGGATCCCGGTTACCTGCTTCGCCTCGACCTGAAAACAAAAGACCCTCTGACGGTATTCGTCACCTTCCGACGCTCCTTTTCTACGCCTACGAAGGTTTACACTCAATTACTCCTGGATAAGAAGTACAAGAATCTCGCAGAATTAGACAACTATGACTACGCCATCTATCAGGACGGCGTGCTCATCGAAGAGCAAAACAAATCCTATAGCCGAAAACTAAACGACCCCATTCCTCCCGTCGGTCAGTCTATTGTACCGAAGCGCACGAGCACCGGCTCCCAATTGCTGTACCACGCTCCGGACAATATCGTCGTCAAAATTGAGCGGCAGACGGGCGGATATATCAAACCCCTGTCCTTGTTTTCCTATGTCTTCACGCTGCTGTCTATTGCCGTGGTGTTGTTTGGCGGCATCAACTATTTCACCAATGCGCTACCAGGCCCTTTGAACTTCCTGAGAACGACAAAACCTTCCCTGCGCAACCAGTTTCAGGTTTGGTATATCAGCATGATTTTGTTTTCATTTCTGGGCATCGGCGCCGTGACGGTCTGGTATTTCAGGCAATCGTCCGACGAATACTACAAGGGCCGGCTCGACTGGAAAGTGGTTTCAGCTCTGACCAATATCAATTACCAGCTCAAGACCTGGCATAAAGAGCGGGAGCTGACGGGAGACAAAGAAAATGCACCGTCAAAGCCCTACCGGTTAGGAGATGATACGACGCCCTTTTTTGAAGAAAATAATATTGAATCCCCAGATAACTTTCAGGAAAAACTGCTCATCCAGGGACTGGATGAACCGGACAAGTTTTCCCTTCCCTTGCTCGTACAACTTATCTCCGAGGTGTACGGCCTCGATGTCAACATTTACAACACAAAGGGCGACCTCGTCATTTCTTCGGAAGAAGAGATTTTCAAGGATGGCCTTATATCTCCCAAGATGGGCGCCTATGCCTATCAGTCGCTCACCCGATTGGGCAATGCCAGAAGAGATCAGGATGAGCGCATCGGCAAATTAGAGTTTACCACCGCCTACCTTCCCCTGAAAGGTTTGGACGGCAACAACTTAGCCTTTATGGGTATCCCCTACTATACGCAGCATCGGGAATTGCGGAGCGATGTGAAGGATTTCATGAGTACCCTGCTCAACGTGTACGTCTTTCTGTTGCTGATTGCGGGCGGCCTCGCCATCTTTGTGGCCAATTCCATTACTCATGCTCTGGTGGAACTGGGAGAGAGTTTGCAAAAACTCAAACTATCGGGAAACGCTCCACTGGTCTGGAGGCGCAAAGATGAAATCGGCAATTTAGTGGAAGCCTACAACAAAGCCACCCGCGAAATAGCCGAGAGCACCCGACTCTTAGCTCAGTCCGAACGGGAGGGCGCCTGGCGGGAAATGGCCAAGCAAATTGCCCATGAAATTAAGAATCCGCTGACGCCTATGAAGCTGAGTATCCAATACTTAGAGCATGCTTTTTGGACCGACCCAAACCCGAAAGTAATCGGCCCCCTGCTAAAAAAAGTGTCCAATACCTTAGTAGAGCAGATTGATTCGCTGTCTCAGATTGCCACTGAATTTTCCAGCTTCGCAAAAATGCCGCGACCCGAGAATATCCAGTTTTCTTTAAACGACCTCGCCACTTCGGTGCATCACCTGTTCCGCAATGAAAGCAAGGGAACGAATATATCCATAGAACTGCCCGATAAGGATTTTGAGGTTTATGCAGACCGCAACCACATTACGAGGGTCATCAACAACCTGCTCAAAAATGCCATCCAGTCCATTCCCGACGGCAGAGAAGGGAAGGTGACGCTTTCACTTTATCAGAGAGAGGAAAACGTCGTCCTGAAAGTCAGCGATAACGGAAGCGGCATTCCACCAGAGGTGCAGAAGAAGGTATTCACCCCTAATTTTTCCACCAAAACTTCGGGCACGGGGCTGGGACTGGCTATTTGCAAAAGCATCATTGAAGGCTTCCACGGCAATATTCGCTTTGAAACTGTGGTCGGGGAGGGCACTTCTTTTTTTGTGGAACTGCCCTTGTCTGCCGTTTACGAAATTGGCGAGGCTAAAGCATAAGCGTCTTTATTTGAAACTATTTTTGCAAATAATAACTTTAGGGAACAGATGTTCGTTGTGTAACTTGTTTATCCCAAAAAGGGTCTCCTTTTGAGATCAGCTCGGAAAGTATATTTTTGAGCGCGCCTCTTTTACCAGAATTAAACCCAGACTATCTTTATAAAATTCACTCATCCATGAAGCACCTCGTATTTTATAGCATCACTGTTTTCTTTCTTCTTTTTCTTCAAAACCCCGTTGAGGCTCAATGTATTTCCGGCAATTGCAAGAATGGCACCGGCACATACCTCTATGCAAGCGGGGCGAAGTATGTCGGACAATTCTTGAACGGTGAAATCCATGGCGTTGGCTCCTGCTACTACACTGACGGCTCTATTTATCGGGGTGAATGGGTCAATCGCTATCCTGAAGGGGAAGGCATTAAGACCCTGAAAGACGGCAGATCCTGGAAAGGCTATTGGAAGCAGGGGCTGCCGATTGATGAAGATGGAAAGATCATTGAAAATATTTTCCCCGACGAAGAGGTGGGAGCTACGACGGAACCGGAAATACAGACGGGCTGTATTTCCGGAGACTGCAATGCCGGCGAAGGCGTTTTCAGTTATACTGACGGCAGCAAGTTTGAAGGCCAGTTTCAAAATGACAAGCCCGACGGCTGGGGAACTTTTTCCTATCCCAACGGCGACCGCTACGTAGGCGCCTTCAAAATAGGACTAAAGCATGGCAGGGGGACTTTTTATTATGCCGACGGCACTCAGTCCACAGGAGAATGGAGAGAAGGCGAATTTCTCGGCAATCCGCAAATTGAACGCGGCAGAATAGGCTGTATCGAAGGGGATTGTACAGAAGGCCGGGGCGCATACATCTATAAGGATGGCACAGCCAAATACATGGGCATGTTTTCAAATGGCTTTCCGGATGGCGAGGGGATTATCTACTATGCCAACGGCGAGCGCTACATAGGTGAATGGGCAATTGGTAGTTTTAATGGAAAAGGAACCCTGTATTTCTCTGACGGCTCCGAAGTCACAGGCTACTGGAAGGATGGCTCTTTTATGGGTACGCAGAACCCTGTTGAAAGCGTTCCAGCTTCTCCGCCCTCGATAACTCCCGAGGACATCATCGCCATTCGCGAGGCAAACGATATGAAAGTCTGGTCTGTCATTATCGGCATTGCGGCTTACAACCACATGCCTACCCTCCGCTACACCGA
>CAZXQI010000089.1:0-16006 GCA_964643005.1 uncultured Saprospiraceae bacterium
TTAGGACTCAAGATTTTCATTCTTGCAAGAGGGGTTCGATTCCCCTACGGGCTACTTAAATCAGACCTCTGCAGTTAATCGTTGCAGGGGTTTTTTATTTTCGCCCTAAATGACTTTGCAGGATGCGTTCTTCTACCCATCTTTTAAATAGCGGCGAAACTTTTTTTCAGCAGTTGGAAGTGTTGATTGCTTTGGCGCATAAAGAGTTCCATTTGCAGACTTATCGCCTGGCAGAAGATGAGACGGGCAGGCGAATTGCAACAGCCTTAAGCCGGGCTGCCGGCAAAGGAGTCGAAATTTATCTCCTGCTCGACGCTTTTGGATCGGGCGGTCTCTCCAAAGGATTCATCAACTCTTTAGAGCAGTCCAATGTCCATATCCGCTTTTTCTCACCTTCGCTTTTCTTTCGAGGCTGGATTTTTGGCAGGAGACTCCACCACAAGATTGCCATTGCCGACGATTGCTATGCCATCATCGGTGGGATCAACATCTCCGATAATTATAGCGGAACGGCAAAGACGCCGGCCTGGTTAGATTTTGCCGTATGGTTGGAAGGAGACATTTGCGGGAAGGTTCAGGAGATGTGCAGAGAGCTTTGGGGAAGGAAATTTTTGAAGAGAATGAACCTACTACGAAGGTCGGCCTCTCCCGGCCAAAAGATAGATAAACAGATCAAGGTCATCCACAACGATTGGTTTAGGTATAAAAATCAGATTGACGACCGATATCGCAAAGCGGTCAAAGAGGCCGATTCATCCATCCTCATTTTGGGCAGCTATTTTTTGCCTGGCCTGCGCTTTCGGATGGCGCTGATTAAAAAAGCAAAAAAGGGGATACCCGTGAGACTTGTCCTTCAGGGGCGCACGGACGTGCCGATCATGAGATTTGCCGGCAGCCACCTGTACCGGTTTTTTTTGAAAAATGACATTGAAATTTTTGAATGGAATCATTCTGTCCTACATGCCAAGGTCATGCTGATTGACGACGATTGGTTTACCTTAGGCTCTTTTAACCTGAACTATCTAAGCACCTACGGGAGTATAGAGACGAATGTGGAATCAGTTGAAAAACAGGCGGTTAGAGAATTGAGCGATGCGCTGGAAAGGGTAGTGGCCGGCAGCTCAAAAATTACCCTTGAACAGATTACCCAAAAGGAAAATTTTTTCGTCAGAGCCAGAAACTGGCTAGCTTATCGCCTGATGCGCAGGGTCTTCCTGATACTTACCTTCTTTACCTATAAAAGATGGGGAAACAGAGATCGCGAAACTTTGTAAATGGCGGGCAATTTTTTTTCAAACTCAACTCTTCTTCGCCTCAAATACGCCCTGACAAGGTTTTCGGACTTCCCTGTTTTCCCAGTTTTGTTATTCTAAAAAAAGTCCCTGGATTAAGCCTTTAGAACGGCCTTGACCTTATCGGCGGCCTCCTGTAGAAGGATGGCTGAATGGACCTTTAACTTCGATTCGTCAATTATCTTTTTGGCCAGGTCGGCATTAGTTCCCTGTAGGCGGACGATGATTGGCACAGAGATATTGCCAATGTTTTTATAGGCATCTACCACGCCTTGCGCCACGCGGTCGCAGCGCACAATACCACCAAAGATATTGATGAGAATGGCTTTCACGGCGGGATCTTTCAGGATGATGCGGAAGGCATGCTCCACGCGTTTGGCGTCGGCGGTACCGCCCACGTCAAGGAAATTGGCAGGCTCGCCGCCCGACAGCTTAATGATGTCCATCGTGGCCATAGCGAGGCCGGCGCCGTTCACCATACACCCGACGTTGCCGTCTAATTTGACGTAGTTCAGTTCAAAGTTTTTGGCTTCTACTTCCGTCGGGTCTTCTTCGTCCGTATCGCGCATAGCTTCCAAATCGGGGTGGCGATAGAGCGCATTGTCGTCAATTGAGACCTTGCTATCCACGGCGACGATGCGGCCGTCCGGCGTTTTCAGGCAGGGATTAATTTCGAATAAGGTAGCGTCTGCGCCGGTGAAGGCCTTGTAGAGATTGGCTACGAATTTCGACATGTTTTTAAAGGCGTCCCCGCTAAGGCCGAGGTTGAAGGCCACTTTGCGGCACTGGAAACCCTGAATACCCAATGAAGGGTCAATGTATTCCTTGTGGACTAAGTGGGGCGTTTCAGCGGCCACTTTTTCAATGTCCATTCCTCCTTCTGTGGAGTAAATGATGACGTTGCATTTTCTCTCCCTGTCGGTCAGGATGGAAATGTAAAGTTCTTTACAGGCGCCGAAGTCGGGTCGGTAGCTATCTTCAGCGATTAGCACTTTGCGAACGAGCTTGCCTGGGCCGGTCATTCCTCCTGGTGTTTGCGGCGTTTTGAGCATCATGCCGAGAATGGCGCCGGCGTTCTCTTTGAGTTCGCCGAGGTTTTTAGACAGTTTGACGCCGCCGCCTTTTCCGCGCCCGCCGGCGTGGATTTGAGCTTTTACGACGACGAAATCAGTTCCGGTCGTTTCGCGGATTTGGCGCCAGGCCTCGGCTGCCTCTTCCACGTTGTGCGCCAAGACGCCTTCCTGGATAGCGACTCCATAACTTTTGAGCAGGGCTTTCCCCTGATATTCGTGCAAATTCATTTTATAATAATTATTGTCACCGGCGCATGACCTGTAAGTCATCCGCGCAGTATTGGTTTTATTTTAAAAATTGAAAGTCAGACCGACGCTGGGCATAATCGGCAATTGATTGATGCGCTGATTCCTGATTCGGTCAAAATAGAAAATGTTTTCCCTATTGTACAGGTTTGTCGCACTGGCAACGGCCTCTAAACTAGAGTAGCGGCTAAATTTGACGGTCTTTTTAATGGAAACGTCCATCCTGTGATAATAGGGCAGGCGTCCGCCATTGCGCTTTTCATCCAGGATTACCCCCAGGCTTCCATTTCCCGTGATGGGGTCGGCGCCGACCCCATTTTGGAAACTAAAATCATTATAAAATCCCTGCGTAAGGGTAAAGGGGAAACCGGATCCCATATTCCAGCGGGCGGAGGCTTCCCAACTTTTATCCTCTCCGAATTTATAGGAGGCGAGCAGGTTGATGTTGTGCCGACGGTCGAATACGGTTGGGAAGACCTGGAATCCGTCGTCTCTGTTCACGTGAGCATAGGAGTAGGTAGCCCAGACATAAACATTGTTTTTTTCATATCGGGCTGTAAAATCAATGCCATAAGCCGCTCCCGTTTCAGTCACGAAGTTGGGATCGCCCGGATCCAGTTTGTGGGAATTGATTTGAATGAGCTGGCTGAAGTCCTTGTAGTAAGGCTCTACGTTCAATTCGATATATTTGGTAAGGTCTATTTCAAATCCTGCGACTGCGTGATAAGCTTTTTGCAGGCGATGAGGCGCTTTCTCTAGACTGTTTGGCTTGGTCAGCCTTTGCTCAGGACCGGTGAGGAATCCGACGAAGAGGTTGACGACATCCAATTCATTGACGCTACTGATAAGGTTTTGGGAATAGACTCCCCCTGCGGCTTTGAAGCGGAAGTTGTCCGTGATATTCCATTTTGCCCCAAAACGAGGCTCTAAATTGGAGGCGTTTTGTGATGGATAAAACTGGAGGCGGAAGCTCGGCTCCAGAATCCAGGTACCCAACTTGACCTTGTATTTGATAAAACCAGCTAACTCAGTGGTGAAACTTTTTTGGCCGATGGTCAGACCTAAGAAGTTCTGAAATTTGAAATCCGTATCCATACCATTGACTTCAAATCCGTATTTCACCTCCTGATTCATTCCAAAATAAGTGAAATCAAGCAGCACATTATAATTGGAGATGCTACTCGTCCGGGGCTGTCCATCAGCTTCCTTTAATTCAATATCGTAATTGGAATAAGCCACTGTGCCACCTATCACCACGTTGGAATTGGGAGGAATCAGGGTGAAGTTTGAACCGCCGCCGAATGAATTCCAGCCCAAGCTGGCGACTCCGGGGTAATCTACTTTATCGTAGAAATTGAATCCGAAGAGATTCAACTTACTTCCGTTAGAAGTGGCAAAGGACAATTTTCCGTAAAAATCTGAGAAACTAAAGGGAAGTTTTTTCGAGTCCTGACTTCCGATATTATTGTCGTCTCTATATTTGTAAAAGGTGGTATCTACAGCATAGGGATAAATCAGAGGAGAGGTCTTGTCAATGTAAGAGTGCTTCACCGTGAACAGAAATGAACTGCTGCCGTCCCCTTCCTTGAATTTACTGATAGGCCCTTCTAACAGAGCTTTGGCCTGGAATGGGTTGGCGCTGACGAGGCCGGCCATGCGCTTTTTATTGCCCTCTCTCGTCTTCAAATCTAAGACAGCCGATACCCGCCCACCGTATTCGGCGTCAAAACCTGCGGTGAGGACATCTACTGTCCGAATGGTTTCCGTTTCAAAGACCGAGTAAAAGCCGATGCTGTGGAATGGGTTGAAGATGGTCATGCCGTCTAAGAGGATGCGGTTTTGGATAGGTGAACCGCCCCGGATGTAGATTTGCCCCCCCTGGTCGCCTGTGGAGATGATTCCGGGAAGTACCGGCAGATACTGGGCGATGTCCGCCTGCCCCCCTGTGCCGGGCAGGGATTTGATCTGACTGGCGGTGACGGTTACTTTTGAAACCTGAACGTCCGACCTCGAACGCTCCTTTCTGGCAGACAGCTCGACGGTGCCCAGTTCGACAGCGCCGGAAGACAGAGCCAGTTGCTTAGTGACAATCGCGCCGTCTTTAACTGTAATTTCAACTTCTATGGTTTCGTATCCCGTGTAGCTTGCTATTAAAGTGTAAGTGGCTGCGGGAACATTTCCTATGCTAAAAAAGCCGTCTTCATTGGTATTCGTTCCGATTTTGGTGTCTTTCAATAAGATGGTTCCGAACATCAGCGGGTCGCCGCTTGACTTGTCAACTAACGTTCCGCGAACTGTGCCGCCTCTTTGGGCAAAAGCGGAGAGAGAAATCAAACTGACGAGCGTGATAAAGAGTAATATTTTTTTCATAACAAACAGGCCTGGACGGATTTACGAGGAGCGTGTCTTTTTTTCCTATCACCCAAACCGGGCGCAAATATAAAATCTACCTACTGAACTACGACCCTGCATCTGTCATTTTCAAAACAAAGCGGGATTTTAATAGAGTATTGGAAGTTTTGAACCGGCATATCTGTCCGAAATACTCCGTTTTAGGGCTATCCCGTTGAAATTCTTCGCTGAAAAAGTTTGCGAGAGCCAACGGAAAAAATGTATTGAGCTAAAAACTCATTTTGCCCTGTTTTCCAACTGGCTTCTTCCGAGTGTGATGAGATGGCCGATAGGCGCTCCATTTTTGAAAGTAATCACCCGAAGAGTTATAGGGCCTTCGGGAAGCTCAAGCGGCGCCTGGTATTTTGGAGAAAATTTACCCGGCATGGTGTCGTCAATGGAGTAGAAGATGTCCAGACCCGGTATTTCGGTTTCTAATTGGAGCCACAGTTTTCCATCTTTCCAACTGGTTTGGACGATGGCGTCATAAACGGCTGTAGAATAGTTTAGCTCAGCCATATCCGAACGAGCAAAATGCGCCTCCATTCGACGGGTAAAATCCTCCCAGTTTTTTGCCGATTTGGGTGACCAGTAAACCTCAGCTAAGGCCCAGGCGCGGGGGAAGAGCATGTATTGAGCGTGGTGCAGGGTGGGGATTTGCTCTGTCCATAGATTGCCCTGGCCACCGAGGATGTATTTGCTGTCAACGCCTTCTGGAACCGGCTCGAAGCTGTAACTTTTTTTACATCTCAAACTCGCATAAATCGGAGGGTCAACGCTTTGGTCGCCCTGATTGTAGTCTAAGTAGGCGAAGGTACTCGGCGCCATCACGACCTCGTGACCCAGTTCGGCTGCATGGATGCCGCCTCTGACGCCCCTCCAACTCATCACCGTTGCGCCCGGGCTGGCGCCTCCTTCTAAAATCTCGTCCCAACCTATTAGTTTTTTGCCCTTGGAGGCTAAGATTTTTTCAACCCTTTCCATAAAGTAACCCTGCAAATCTTCTACGTGGCGAATGTTTAGCTTTTTCATCAGAGCCTGACAACCAGGGTCTTCTTTCCAATAACCCTTATAACATTCATCCCCTCCGACGTGGATATAGGGGTTGGGAAAAAGGGCGGCCACTTCTGTGAAAACCTTGTCCAAAAACTCATAGACCTTTTCGTCGGAAGGATTTAAAGTATTGTCCACCAACATTTTAAAGGTTCCGTTTGCATACCATTCCGAAAAGGCCGTTCCCGGATCGACAAATGTGTTTGGATCCTTAGTGCAACTCAATTCCGGATAAGCAGCGATGGCGGCCATGCTGTGCCCGGGTACGTCTATTTCGGGTACGATGGAGACATTGCGCTCGGCGGCGTAGCGGATGATTTCGCGAATATCTTCCTGGGTATAATATCCTCCGACGGTGGCCTTCTCGCCGGGCTTTGGCGCTTCTCTCCTTCCAAAATGGCCATGCCGCTCTACGCGCCAGGCGCCTACCCCGGTCAGCCTGGGCAGCGACCTGATTTCGATGCGCCAGCCGTTGTCGTCTGACAGGTGCCAGTGAAAAGTGTTGAACTTATATCGCGCCATCTGGTCAATGAAGGCTTTGACATCTTCTACCGGGAAAAAATTGCGACTCACGTCTAACATCAGCCCCCGCCATGCAAAACGGGGGTAATCTGTGATACTCACCGCCGGTATAGCCCAGTCTGCCCAAACCGGTTTTTTTGATTCTATTTCTTTTGGCAATAATTGAAGCAGGGTTTGCATACCGTAGAAAAGCCCTCCCGAGTGGTTGGCTGAAATGACGATATTTTTTGGATACACCTTTAATGTATAACCTTCGGCGCCGAGCTTAGGATCCGGAGTGCTATTCAGCCTGAACTGAATGGCGCCTTTTAGACCCTGCTGAGCTTTCAGCGAAAAGCCGGTGGGGATGTTGAGTTTTTCTGCCAGCATAATAGCGGCGCCGGCGGCTTCCGGCTGATTGAAGGCGATGGATGCGGCCTTAGTTAGGGAAAATTTACCGGCAGCCATTTGAATCTCTGCCGGCTGAGGAATTAAATCGAGAGATAAGTTTTGTGCAAAGGCGATGGAAGCTGCGAGGCTAAAAAGCAGAACTAAGGTTTTTTTCATAATCTCAATTTTAATAAAAAAATAGGGAAGCGAACGGGCAATGATACGACAGGCGCTTATTTTCAATGGCATAAAAACGTTCTTCGGCCTGATTTCTGGCTATCTTTGCAGCTTATAAACAATGCTTTTAACAGTTAACCGATGAATAGCCCGTTAGACAAAATTGAGGAAACTTTTGAAATCAACCTGCCTGAGTTTCAAACCTTAGATGAATACCTCGACTTTGTATTGCCCCAGGTGCAGCAGTTTGGAGAAGATTTGAGAGAGCAGAAATTCTACGTTACCCCTGGCGGCAAACCCTGGATGGAGATTCGCGACGACCCCGGTTTTCAAAAAGCGATGCTCCATTTTTTCAATGAAGGAGGCGAGTACCTGACGTCCTCTGACGGCAATGTCGCTAAAGGAAGATGGCGCCTGCTCGATGGCTCCAACAAAATAATCATCGAGCAGGCCAATGGAGTGTCCGAGCTATTTGAACTGGCCTTCCTAAATTCAGAATTTTTCATCCTGGTCAAACACGGCCAGTTTCAGAATAAGGGAAAGATCCACTACCTTTTTATGGGCTTTGAGCCGGTCGTGAGAAGCCTCAGATGGCGCGATTGCGTGGAACTTCTTTTTAACCAATATCGCAGCAGATGGGGAGCGTTTCAATGGCTGTTGATAGTATTTGCTCTGATCGTTATAGTCCTCGTTTTATTCATTTTCAAATAACTTTTAACCCTGCCTGTACAGCTCCCTTTGCCCCATCCGGAGTTCCCCAACCTCCTCTTTCTGTAATACTCTGCCTTTTCCAAACTCATTTTTTTATTGACTTTTGTCGCTCTCATTTGTTGGAGGAGATGGAATCTATTTCAGAAACTTTTAAGTAAAAAAAGATGAACAGACTAATTTTTCCAATAACGATAATTCTTTTAACAATGCTTTCTTCCTGCGTAACCATTGATAATCAATACACTGCACTGCCGCCCGGAAGGTGGAGGGCTGTTTTGAAAATTGACCCTGAACTCGTCACCCCCAATCCCAGAGGGGAACCTTTGCCCGATAAGGTGAATATGACCTATGATGATGTGAAGGAAAATGAAGTCCCTTTCAATTTTGACGTAGTTTACGACGATGACACGACCTTTCACATTGAAATCATCAATGGGAAAGACCGCCTGGTTGTGCCCGCCTCCGATATTGCTTATGGGAGGAGTAAAAACAGAGCCAGGGATACCATTCGCATTGAGTTCCCGATTTATGAAACCTACATTTCTGCATCCTTCGCCGGAAATATTATTGATGGAGTATGGGTAGTTAAGACGAAGGAGAATTACTCCATTCCTTTTACTGCCCATCATGGGAAAGATTTTAGGTTTACTTCCGTGCGGAAAAAACCGGAAATAGACCTGAACGGAGAATGGCCGGCTCGTATCGGCTTAGACCGGGACAAAGGTCCGTCGCCGGCCATCGCTGAATTTAAGCAGAATGGCGACCATCTGACCGGAACCTTCCGAACCCAGTCGGGAGATTATCGCTTTTTGGAAGGAGTCGTCCTCGGCGATAAAT
The DNA here is from genome assembly GCA_964643005.1 of uncultured Saprospiraceae bacterium. GTDB lineage: Bacteria > Bacteroidota > Bacteroidia > Chitinophagales > Saprospiraceae > UBA6168. Next base: position 8,672 of record CAZXQI010000089.1, read on the forward strand.
TTTTCCTGTCCAGTTTCGACGGCGCCTCCGCCAATCTCTTTGAGGGAAAGATGATGCCAGATGGTCAGATTACAGGCGTTCTTTTTTCGGGAAAACACTACCGTACGACCTGGGAAGCCTTCAAGGACGATAGCTATCATCTCGCCGATCCGGAAAAACTAACGCAGCTTTTGCCTGGCGCCGCCAGCCTGAATTTTGCCCTGGCCAATCCGGAGGGCAAAATGATCGCCCTGCAAAATCCTGAATACAAAGGAAAGGTGAAACTCATCCAGGTGATGGGAACCTGGTGCCCCAACTGCCTGGATGAAACAAAATTCATCACTGATTATTTGCAGGAGAAAAAACCGGCAAATCTCGAGGTGATTGGCCTCGCTTTCGAAAGGTACGCAGATGCAGAAAAGGCCGGTCAGGTAATTGAGACTTATAAAAAACGCCTGGAAATTCCCTACGAAGTAGTTTATGCCGGCACTTCAAAAGGCGAAGATGTGCTGAAGATACTGCCCATGCTCGATCGCCTGAGAGCCTTCCCCACTTTGATTTTTGTAGATAAAAATGATCAGATTCGGAAAATCCACACGGGCTTTGACGGCCCGGCTACCAGCCGGTATGAATCGTTCAAAAAGGAATTTGATACATTTGTCAGTCAACTGATTTCTGAGTAGGAAGGATTGAAACTTCCTTTGATTAATTCAGTAAACTTCATCTTTGGGATTTCCTACGGAAAGTTTACAAACAGTGGATAATTGTTTTTATTCCCTCTGTTTCAAAAGAAAGTTGGAAGAACCCATACAAGTATCAATTTCAACTCACGCAATGCCATGCCTCAGAATAAGCAGCACCTCCTCGTTTATTGTCTTGAAAATCAAGCACTTGCCGACCGGCTAAGCGAAGACCTGGCTCGGATTGGCCTTTATTTTGAAAAAAAAGGTTTTTTAAACGCCGACGGAGATCAGACCCTGCAACAATCCGTCGCATTGCCGGAAGGCGCCCTTCTCTTATTGATTACGGATAATTTTTTGAAATCTCCAGGTGCGATGTACGGGATTCTCCCTGCCTGGAAAAACTGGGGGAAATCCGGCAAACTGATAGTCGTGACGGCTGAGGGTCGCAGACAGGACTCCGATGGACAATGGGAATCGGTTCCGACTTCTTTTTCCAGGATTAGCAATGTCATTCAGTACATGAATTTCTGGCTGGAAAAATACCAGGAGCTGAGGAAAGAAAGGCAGCAGGCGGCAACAGCCGAGGGCTCCCTTTTGGAGCGGCAGTTAGAAATCACCAAGACCATATCCAATGAAGTAGGGGAGTTCCTTCGCCAACTTCGGGAAACAAAGTACTATCCATTAGAGGAGTTCAGCGCCGAAAACTACAAGGTGTTTAAAGACTTTATTGGAGTAGCCAGGGCGGATACAACGGGGCAGATTGACAATTTTGAAAATTCCCCTCTCCAGCCGACCCTCGCTGAAATGATTCAGAATTCCGGGAGCGAACTGATAGCAGAGAATCCCGACTTAAACGTCTCCCAAAATGACACATCGGATATTGGCGCCGGCGATGAATTTGAAACAGAAAACCAGGGAGAGGAAATGGAAGGCGCCTCTGTTGCGGATGGTAGGGACGAGGATGGTATTTTGGAAATCCTAAACGAAGCCAGCCAGGAGGTGGGCGCTCTGGTTGATCAGGAGGATTCGGATTTGGATACCCTTTTTGAAGAGGATGAAGACATCAATCCCAAAGAAAACTTTGACGAAGAAAATGAGGTTTTGCTCGACCTGGTTCCTGATGACGACCAGGAATTGGTTTTAAATACCGATGGTCAAAGCCAGGTAACGCCGGAAGAAATTTTGGATCATGCCATAGAATTGATGGAATCCGACAACAACAAAGAAGGTATCAAATACCTGAAGAAAACCCTGAGAGCCAATCCTGACAACATCCGCCTTCGCTATTACTACGCATACGCTGTCGCACAATACGGGTACGATTTCCACGAGACAGCCCGGCAGTTGGAAATCATCCTTGAGAAAGACAGAGAATTTTCGGACGCCTGGTTCCTTTTGGCAGAAATTTCCGAAAATGAAGGCCTCTACTTAGAGGCAAAACATTATTTTGAAAAAGTGATCGAGATTGAACCGGAATATAAAAACGTTCATTTTAAATTGGGCGTTCTCCTTTTTCAATACTTTGATGGCCAACAACTTAAAGCAGCAGAGTATTTAAAAAGGGCTATTGAGCTGGACAAGAAAAATACAGATGCGCACTACCTTCTGGCGACCCTCCTGAATGAATACTTTGACGACCCTCAAAAGGCGATTAAGCATTTTAAAAAGACTCTGAAATATGCGCCTGAGCATCCGTTTGCCAATTATGACCTCGCACTGCTCTATCACAAACTCGGCGAGCGCACTTTAGCTAATCACTTTTATGAAGTAGCCGTTAAAATTAACCCTGAACTGAAAACCGAACAGAATGATGAAGCCTTCAGATTTGATCTGCGCGCTGAACCGGTTGCCGCAACAGGAGAAGAATTAGCGGATAATCCCGAATTGAAAAGCGCCTTAAGAAAAATCTTCCCCGATACTCAGGAACGAGAAATTGAAAATCCCAGCCCTGGGGAGACAGAAAAGAACCTTGCTGTCGAGGCGGAAGAGAGAGCTTTTTTAAAAATAGGCCGTTCCATCATCGCCAAATTGGAGAAAGAAGCAGAGGCCAAAATTCTTCCGGAAACTGAATACGAGGGAAATACAGACGCTGTGAAAGAAGCAGTCGGCCAAACGGCCTCTTCCGATTTCCCAGAACTGGCCAAAACGGTGCTTATTTCCGGCGCCACTTCCGGAATTGGAAAAGCTACCGCTGAAATTTTTGCCCGCAACGGATTCAGAGTCATTGCCACCGGACGCCGCGCCGAGCGCTTAGAAGAGATGAAAGAAGATTTTCACAGTCGGTTCAGCAACAAAATCCTGGCGCTGAATTTTGATGTGAGAGATGTAAAGGCGGTTCGGTCTTCCATTGAAGAGCTGCCGCAGGAGTGGAAAAATATAGATATTCTGATAAATAATGCGGGCTTGTCCAAAGGTCTCTATCCCATTCATCAGGGCAATATTGACGACTGGGATACCATGATTGACACGAATATAAAAGGCCTGCTCTATCTCACCCGCGCTATTACGCCGCAGATGGTGGAGCGCCGCAGCGGTCATATAATCAATGTGGCATCCAGCGCTGGAAAAGAAGTCTATCCCGGCGGCAATGTTTATTGCGCCACCAAATTTGCCGTAAACGCCCTGACTCAGGCCATGCGCCTCGACCTGTACACCAGCAATGTCAGAGTCAGTCAGATAGCTCCGGGTCACGTCGAAGAAACGGAGTTTGCCAGCGTGAGATTTGACGGCGATACGGATCGGGCTGCAAAAGTTTATGAAAACTTCCAACCCCTGAGAGCGAGCGATGTGGCCGAAGTCATCTTCTTCATGGCTACCCGACCGGCGCATGTGAACATCCAGGATGTGCTCATGTACGGAACTCAGCAGGCAGGCTCAAATTTTATTGATCGCTCAGGGAGGGGTTGAAACAGGCGCCTGTCGGGAGCTAAAAGAAAAGAAAGCATTGAAAAAATGATTGAAGTTTCTAACCCTATAAAATGGAAGAAGCAGCAATTGACTCATTTGGACAGGAGGGCAAGAAGTAGGATAGTGATGAATTAGTTTTTTTAAAAAAAATCAATCATCCTTGCCAAAAAGGCGGTAAGTGAACGAGTCAGGGCTTCTTTTGAAGATTTTGGTAAATGTCGGAAGGCCATCTTCGCCTGGAAGTTTCGATAAAAAACCACCCCTCGCCAGACCCTTACCCATTAAAGCAGTAGAAAAGAAAAGAACTTCGGGTTTTGCCTGCTTTGGCCAATTGAAACTTTCCCTTTTTGAAAAAAAATGAATTGCTTTGCAACCGCTTTTGCGGGTAGGCGTTCGCAAGATGTTACCTGTTTGACTACCCGATAAATCCAAACCTCCAAAACCTCCGCACTTTCATCGCTAAATTCACATTTCACCATAGAATTTTTTAAAAAATGACAGAAAAAAAGCAGCAAAGAAGACCACTGCGAAAAAACCGGCTTACAGCAGGGAACAATATCTCAGTTGGTATGAACTGATGCTGCGCATTCGCCGCTTTGAAGAACGCGCCTTGTTAGGATACAGCCAGCAAAAAATCAGAGGCTTCCTTCACGTTTATATAGGACAAGAGGCAGTAGCGGCAGGATTGGAATCCGCCATCACAAAAGACGACGCAGTAATCACGGCCTATCGCCAGCACGGCATCGCTATTGGCAGGGGCTGTTCCACGGAAGCCTGTATGGCCGAACTGTATGGAAAAGCCACCGGTATCAACAAAGGGAAAGGCGGCTCCATGCACTTCTTTTCCAAAGAGAATCGCTTTTTCGGAGGGAATGGCATCGTCGGAGCGCAGATACCTATTGGGACGGGAATCGCTTTCGCAGAAAAATACAGAGGATCCGACTTGGTCTGCGTGACCATGTTTGGAGACGGCGCAGCCCGCCAGGGAGGCCTTCACGAGTCTTTCAATATGGCTATGAACTGGAAGCTCCCGGTGTTGTACATCTGTGAAAACAACCATTACGCCATGGGGACTTCCGTCAGCCGCACCAGCAATGTGAACGATGTTTACAAACTGGGAAGGGGTTACGATATGCCTTCGGAAGCCGTGGACGGCATGACTCCCGAGAGCGTCCACGAGGCCATCTCTAAGGCGGTCGCTCATATCCGCGCCGGAAAAGGACCTTATTTCCTCGAGGTTAAAACTTACCGCTATAAAGGGCACTCCGTCTCCGACCCCGCGCATTACCGCAGCCGGGACGAGTTGAAATCCTATATGGATATCGACCCGATAAAGACGACGGAGGAGACCATCCTGAAAAATAAAATTGCAACGGAAGCAGAAATTGAAGCCATCAAAGAACGAGTCAAAGAAGAAATTGACAGAGCTGAAAAATTTGCCGAAGAATCTCCCTGGTCTGAGCCGCATGAATTGTACGAAGACAACTACGTGCAGGCCGATTATCCTTTTATGAGAGATTGATGAAATTTTGTTTTTTCTGAGAAAAAGAGTTGAGGCCTGGTCTCTCAACTCTTTTTTGTTTTTTAAAAATGGCTGCCGAAGTTCTCCAAGCTGCGCCAATAAATTGCATGTTCCTGATTGAAAAGCGGTAGAAGCCGTTTGCCGCTTTGGAAAAAAACTGATTGGCCAGAGCCGTCGGCTTTCCATTTCTCCCATATCCCAAAGCCCCCCAATTATCCCCAATCAGCTTTCAACCGGAAAGCGCCGCCATTTTGTCCGACTTCACTACATTTGCCCGCCAGCGATATTCTATCTAACAAACCGTTTTTCTTAATGAAAAAAATTGCCCTGCTCCTCCTCGCGCTCTTCCTGTTCTCCGGCGTTTATGCTCAGAAAAAGCAATACAAAGTTGCCTGCGTCGGCTTTTACAACCTGGAAAATCTATTCGACACCTTCGACGATCCCGAAACTTATGACGAGGAATTTACGCCCGAAGGAGACCGAAATTGGACGACGGAACTCTATCAGGAAAAGTTGAAAAACCTCGCCCGCGTCATTTCTGAATTAGGCACGGATCTTACGCCCGATGGAGCGGCCATCCTCGGCGTAGCGGAAGTGGAAAATCGCCTGGTGCTGGAAGATTTAGTGAAGGATCCCGTCATTGCCGGCCGGGACTATCAAATCGTCCACTTTGACTCTCCGGACAGGCGCGGTATAGATGTGGGATTGCTGTATCAGCCCAAATATTTTACGCTAACCAATAGCCAGGCCTTAACGCTGCTCATTGACGATGAAAATGGGAAGCGGATTTATACGAGGGATATTTTGTTCGTAAGCGGGGAATTAGATGGAAGCCCGCTGCACGTCTTAGTCAATCACTGGCCGAGCAGAAGGGGAGGGGAAGCCGCCTCCGCCTACCTGAGAAATGCTGCCGCCACGATCTGTAAAAATGTAAAAGATTCTCTGCTGCAAATTGACCCAAAGGCCAAAATTATCGTCATGGGCGATTTGAACGACGACCCAAACAGTCCCAGTGTGAAAAAGGTATTGGGCGCTAAAAAGAAAATCAAGCAGGTGAAAGAAGGCGATTTTTTTAATACCATGTATTCCTTTTTTAAAAAGGGAATAGGCACCCTGGCATATCGAGACGCCTGGAGCCTTTTTGACCAGATCATCATCTCAGAGGGACTTACTGATAAAAGCCAACCGGGCTATCGCTACCTGAGCGCCGCCGTACACAACAAACCCTATCTCATTCAGCGCGTTGGGCACTTCAAGGGGTATCCCTTCCGCACTTTTGATTACGACAATTATATCGCCGGATACAGCGACCACTTTCCCGTTTACATTTATTTAGTTGAGGAACTTGTGAATCCCTGAAGGGGGATGCGTTGAAATTTTTGAAAAAAGGAATGCCGTTCCCACAGAGCTTAGACAAACTAACCAGCCATAAAAAAAAAATTTGACGACGGCATAATTTGAAAAAAGACAAATGAAGCTTTACCGCCGCATAAGCTCGTACCGACAAAATGGCTCCTGAGCAGGAGCAGATACTCAAAATCGCGGATGATTTGCCAAAAGATGTTTCAATCAGGACGCTTCAAACAGCGCTGTATCCTGTCGGAAAAAATGGCAGACTATCGCTTTCCCGATTTGTTCATTTCCACTGATTAATTACCTTTGCGCCGGCAAGCGCTACACGACAAGCTCCTGCTGAACTCCCCCAGGGCAGAAATGCAGCAAGGGTAGGCGGTTGAGCTGTGCGATGTAGTCGCTTGTCAATTTTTTTTAGAGAGCATCTATCAGACATTGCCTTTCCGCCTCAGTTCAATCACGCTTATTTCCGGCCAGATACCTACCCGTCCGGAAAACCCAAGAAAGCCAAATCCGCGATTTACATTGATGTATTTTCCATCCTCCTCATAAATCCCTGCCCATTTCGGATAGCGATATTTGGAAGGACTCCAGCGCAGGCCTGCGAATTCTACCCCCATTTGCATACCGTGGGTGTGACCTGAAAGCGTGAGCTGCACGGGAGACTCAAAAAATTTGATCTCCTGATCCCAGTGCGTAGGATCGTGAGAAAGCAGGATTTTGAAAGCGTCCGCCGGAACCTCGCGCAGGGCTTTGCGGAGGTCTCCCCGCTCGCCGAAGCCGAGACCCCAGTTCTCAACGCCTGCGAGCACTAATCTTTCGCCGTCTTTTAAAATATCAATGTGCTCGTCCAACAGAAGCCGGAAGCCTGCATCTGCGTGGCGCTGCTTT
>CAZXQI010000090.1:0-15805 GCA_964643005.1 uncultured Saprospiraceae bacterium
AAATTTTAATCAACCAAAGGGCAGATTTTCTCTATAACGCAATCAGACAAGGTTCATTGATAAATCCTGAGCGTTGGTTGATAAAACTAAGTGGTATGCCGGCTAAAAAAGCACTTTTGCACCATGAATTCACTACCAAAAAGAAATACCTGGCTGCAAATCCTTTTTTGGGGAGGGCTTTGGGTGCTCATCCCACTACTGCTTGCCGGAGGCTGGGAACACTTCGATCGCTTTCTTTGGCGGAGCTTAGTCGTGTTGGGCGGCATCATCCTAACGGTGTGGCTCAATATGGAATTGTTGCTTCCCCGTTTGTTTTTCACCAGGAGACAACTGACCTATCTGCTCTCTGGTCTTCTTTTAGTCATGCTATTAGTGTATTTACAGGATTTGGATATCATGCCCTGGTCGGAGTATTTCAGACGCTCCGGCTCCCAACGGGGCGGAGGAATGCGAGGGGGAGGCAGACAGGTTGCCAGTTTTGAGTTTATGCGATTTATTAGGAGCGCCATGCCCTATTTTACCTCTTTTATAGGCAGCTCGCTATTTGAAATGATGCGCTATGCCAAAGAAAAAGAAAAGGAAGCCGCCGACTACCGCAGCAAAAAATTAGAGGCGGAAATGAAATTCCTCAAATCCCAGTTCAATCCGCACTTCCTGTTCAACGCCCTGAATAATATTTACGCCCTGACGGTCATCAAATCCGAAAAAGCTTCGGATAACCTGCTCAAGCTTTCAGGCATCCTCCGCTACATGCTTTACGACTGCAAAGCCGAAACCGTACCCCTGGGAAAAGAAATCGAATACCTGCATCACTTCATTGATCTGCACCTGCTCAAGGATAGCCGGGGTCTAAAGGTTGGCGTACACTTAGATGAGAGTCATCCCGGTTTGAACATTGCCCCCATGCTGTTTATTCCATTTGTTGAAAATGCCTTCAAACACAGCAGGATTGAAGACCTCCAAAACGGGTGGATAGATATTCGACTGAGCACATTTGACAGAGAGATAATTTTTGAAGTTAAAAACAGCCTTCCCAAACAGGATTTTACAAAAGATAAAGTTGGAGGGATTGGGTTGGAAAATGTCAAACGCCAGTTGGAGTTGCTCTACCCCAATCGCCACGAACTGCGCATTGAGGGTAAAGAAGATTCTTTTCAGGTCTATTTGAAAATAGAAATGAGTGAAGGAAAAATTGAAAAGGAAAAAACTAATATAGACAGGTAAAAACCGCTAATATTTCCATGGAAAAAATTCGCTGCATTATTGTAGATGACGAAGAGCTGGCGCGCACGCTGCTGGATAATTATATCAGCCGGCTTCCTTATTTAGAACTGACCGGCTCCTGTAAAGACCCCTTAGAGGCCATGCAATTGCTTCAAACCCAGACTGTTGACTTGATGTTTTTGGACATTCAGATGCCTGGACTTACCGGCGTCGAATTTCTACGAATCCTGCCCAACAAACCCGCAGTGATTTTTACGACGGCATATTCCGAGTACGCCTTAGAGGGTTATTCCTTAGACGTGATTGATTACCTCCTGAAGCCTTTCAGCTTTGAGCGCTTTGTGAAGGCGGTGAACAAGGCGGTGGATTTGATCCAACTGAAATCTGCCGCACAGCCTCCCCCTGTGGAAAAACAGGAACCGGAAAAGGATTTTTTGTTGGTAAAATCAGAACATAAAATCTACCGTCTCAAACTGAATGATATCCTTTATATAGAAAGTATGCGGGAATACGTGGCCTATTACACTCCTCAGGGTCGCATCATGGCTTTGGCTTCTCTGAAAAGCTTAGAGGAAGAACTGCCCGCAGACCGCTTTATGCGCATTCACAAGTCTTTCATCGTCGCTTTAGGTAAGATAGAAACCTTAGAAGGAAACATGCTCCACCTGGGGAAGGCTAAAATTCCCATTGGCGCGAGTTATAGGGAAGAAGTGCTCAGTAAATTTTTTAAAGAGTAAACTATTTTCCATTCGAGCCGTTTTCACAAGTCAAAATTTAGGTAAATGCAAATATTTAGGAACGCCCAGTACATTTTGTCAGCAGTTTTGCTTCTGACGAGCTTTTTCATTCAGGCTCAGCCTGCCGATCCTCATCTTCCACACGATAATTTAAAAGCAATCATTCAGGGAAAAGTGGTGGATTCAGGCACCCAGACGCCCCTGGAGTTTGCGACCGTCACCATTTTTGATCAAGAGGATAGCTCCATGGTAACGGGGACTATTACCGACGAGACGGGTAGCTTTTTGATAGAGACCAAATTTGGACAATACTACGCCCAAATCGAATTCCTTGCCTTTAAAAGCAAAGTCATCCCGAATATTGCGCTCACCAAAGAAAATCCTGCGGCAAATCTGGGGATCATCCAATTAGAAGCAGACTCGAAAATGCTGTCGGAAGTGGAGGTTCGCGCCGAAAAGAGTCAGATGCAATTGTCCTTGGACAAACGGGTGTTCAACGTGGGAAAAGACCTGGCCAACTCCGGCGGAACGGCTACGGACGTGCTAAACAACGTGCCTTCCGTCACCGTGGACGTGGATGGCAATGTCGAATTGCGCGGGAGCGGCGGCGTGCGGATTCTCGTGGATGGCAAGCCCTCCGGCCTCGTGGGTCTGCGCAACTCGGATGGCCTGCGGCAGATTCCCGCCAATATGATTGACCGCATCGAAGTCATCACTAACCCCTCCTCCCGCTACGAGGCGGAAGGGATGTCCGGCATCATCAATATCATTTTGAAAAAAGACCGCAGCCAGGGACTAAACGGCTCTTTCGACCTCACCGCCGGCTATCCCGAGGAGTACGGCGCCGCTGTGAATCTAAATTATCGCAGAAACCGCTTTAACTTTTTTACCAACTACGGCCTGCGCTACCAGAAAAGCCCAGGTATCGGAAATGAGTATCAGGAATTCTATACCGACGACGCCACCTTAATTACCGAGCAGTCTTCGCGGAGAACCAGAGGCGGCATTTCCAATAATATCCGATTAGGCGCCGATTACTATTTTACCCCCAAAGATATTTTGACCACCTCCCTCAACTACCGCTATCGGAACAATGACAATTTTCAAAAGATCACCTATCGGGACTTTGTGAATACCCTGGATAATCCAGTGAGCACGAGCCTCCGGACAGACGATGAATTTGAAAAGGAACCTAACCTCGAATACGCGCTTACCTACAAAAAACTATTCGACAGGGAAGGGCATGAATTGACCGCTGATTTTCGCTACCAAAACAGCAAGGAAGATGAACGCTCGGATTTCTTAGAGGAAAAATTCGACAATAGCGGAATCAACAAAATAGCGCCTGACTTGCACCAGCGCTCCAACAACTTAGAAAATCAGAAAAACCTGATTTTCCAAACTGATTATATTAAACCTTTTGGCCAGAATGGAAAAGTGGAAGCTGGACTTCGCGCCGGACTGCGCAACATAGGCAACGACTACAGCGTGGAGGAGTTCGCAGACGGAAACTGGGACACGATCCCGGGATTCAGCAATAATTTTATTTACGATGAAAATATTTTTGCAGCCTATACCAGCATTGGAAATAAATTTGGAAAATTCAACTGGCAGGTTGGTTTGAGGGGAGAGTATTCGGATGTCAACACGGAATTAGGCGATTCCATCAACCAGCAGCGCTACGCCAAGTTGTTCCCCAGCGTGTTTTTGGGATACGAGTTGTCTGAAAAGAATTCCATGCAGATCAGTTACAGCCGGCGGATTCGCAGACCCGGGTTTTGGGAGCTGAACCCGTTTTTTACCTACAGCGACGTGCGCAACTTCTGGAGCGGGAACCCCAATCTCTCTCCCGAATTGACGGACTCTTACGACCTGGGCTATCTCCATTATTTTGAAAAAGGCTCCCTCACTTCCTCCATTTTTTATCGCCATACCAATGGGGTAGTAGAGCGCATCCGCACCCAATTGTCCGACACTACTTCTTATACCATCCCCGTCAACTTGTCCAATCGGAACGACTTCGGCTTAGAGTTCACCTTTTCTTATGACCCGTTCAAGTTTTGGAGAATCAACGGTAACGCCAACTTCTTCCGTTCCATCACAGACGGAAACTACGAGGGGCAGAAATTTGACACCGACAACTACACTTGGTTTGGGCGGCTTTCTTCCAGAGTGACGATAATGAAAAAAGTAGATTTCCAGGTCAATTTCAACTACCGCGCGCCGCGCGCTCGCGCCCAGGGCAAGAGCAAGGCATTTTGGGTGATAGACCCCGCTTTGAGCATGGACATTTTGAAAGGAAACGGAACCCTGACCCTCAGCGTTCGGGACGTATTCGACACTCGCAAATGGCGCTCCATCACCGAAGGCCCCAATTTTTATATTGATGGAGAATGGCAGTGGAGGTCTAGACAAACCACGCTTACTTTTAGCTACCGTCTGAATCAAAAAGGCCAGAAATCTGTGAAAGAAAATAAAAACGGCGACTATGACGGAGGAGGAGAGGGCATGCAGTTTTGAGGAAGTATCCGAAAAATAATAGCCGATAACAGAAAATCGCCGCCCAAAAATATGGACGGCGATTTTCATTTTCCTAAGCATATTCAATACATTTGCGCCCGATTTTTCAAAAAAGAAACAGACCTCGCCGGCGAGTTGTACAACACCTGTCGTTGGCCTGACCTGAAACGTCTTGCGAACTAAAAAATGGCAAAGGTTTGCCATTTCCGCTTTCAGAAAATCTAAGCGGCCATTTTACAATCATAAAACCTGTTTTTTTTAAAAACAGACCCTATAACCAAACCCGGTTCACGCTATTCTCTATTCCAAATTGAAAGATAATTTTCACCGCTTCAGTTGCACTAAGAAATAAGTATGAATTCTTCTACCTTTTCGGCAGAGACGCCAATCAGCAATGCAGGTCAAAACGACCGGCCGGTCGCCGTCAGGCATGCCGTCATACTCGCCGCCGGTAAAAGTTCAAGATTCAGAGAGAGAGGCGTTAAGATGCCGAAAGTGCTGATGAAACTCGGCGGACTTCGCCTGTTGGAGCGCTCCATTCTGACCCTCAACCGGGCAGGCGTGGAGCATTTCAGAATTGTAGTTGGAGCGTATCGGGAGCAGGTGGTAGAGGAAATGAAGAAGATCCACCGCCTCAGAGATATTGATATTGAATACGTCGTCAGCGAGCAGTACGAACTGGGCAACGGGGTTTCCTTCGGAGATGGGGCTGTGGGTTTTGACGACCCATTTTTGCTGACCATGTCCGATCACGTCTTTTCTCCGGAGACGGTAGAGGACTTTCTCCGAAAAGCAATACAGGAGCCTCTTCTCCCGGCTCTGGCCTGCGATGGCAACCTCGAAGGCGTTTTCGACATGGACGACGCTACTAAGGTGGCATCCAAAGAAGGCTTTATCCAGAATATTGGGAAAGAGATAGAAAAGTACGACTTAGTGGATACGGGGCTTTTTTACTTCCCCGCCGGTTTCGGCAAAAAAGTGTACGCTCAGGCAAAGGCCGGCGCCCACTCGGTCAGCAATATCATCCAGCATTTTATTGACCAGGACGGCGTTCGGGCTGTCGCATTGGACAGAGCTTTGTGGCAGGACGTGGACGACCCCGGGATGAAGCGGGAAGCAGAGCGACGCCTGATGAAAACGCTCACCCACCCCAACGACGGATGGGTGAGCCGGAAGTTTAACCGCTTTTTTTCTACGCACATCAGCTTCCTTTTGGCAAAAATTGGCGTGCATCCCAATGTGGTGACAACGGCAGTTTTTTTGCTGACCCTCATAGGCGCCTGGTTCGCAGCTTCGGGCGTTTACAAATCCATCGTATTGGGCGCCCTGATTTTTCAGCTCGCCTCCATTTTGGACGGCTGCGACGGAGAACTCGCCCGACTGACCTACCGTACTTCCCGTTTTGGCTCCTGGTACGAGCGCATTTCCGGAGACCTTCGCTACGTCATTTTCTTTGAAGCCTTAGGCATTAGCGCCTGGCGAGCTACCGGCTCGCAGGTGTACTTGTTTGCCGTATTTACTCTGGGCGCACTTGCGCTGTACATGCTGGCGCAGGTGTCCTCTTACGCCTGGAGCCGGCGCAGCAGCCAAAGCGAAGACCTGAAACCCCAATCGCCCCCTTATCCTTCCAAATCGGGCTTTGCAGACAATTTCTTTTACTTCTGGCGCGAGTTGAATAAACAGGACGTGACGGCCTTCCTCACGTTTTTGCTCTGCATTGTTTTCCTGTACCAGGCCATGTTCTGGCTGGCGGTTATTGGAACGACCATCACCGCCATCATGATTTCCAAATCCGTCCACGCCTCCAATATCACTAAAACCGGCGCCAATATTTTGGAAAAAATCGACCCGATTTACTTCTACATTCTCGGCGTCCTCATCCTGTTGGGATTCATTTTCAACATGGAACTGAACGTGGTCGTAGAATCCCTTTCCGTGTTAGGCAGCAAACTGTTCCTCGTCTTCTCGGTGGCGGTGCTTTGGATTTTCTTCAACACCATGTGCATCAGCACGCTATTGAAAGGCAAAGTCTCCTTCCCGGATTTGCTCTACAATCAACTGACCGGCGAAGCATACAATACCATTATCCCATTGGCAGGGCTAGGCGGCGAGCCTTACAAAATCAAACACCTCACGCAATGGCTTGACTGGCAGACCGCCAGCCGGGCAATCGTGGTGGACAGGCTGATTCACGCCATTTCGGGCGCCCTGTTCGCCGCCATGAGCGTTGGGATAATGCTGGCCTTTGTGAAGATTGATCCGAAATATTCCATCCCTTTAGGCGTGCTGGCCGTCGTTTTTGCCATCGCTGGATTTGGCCTGATGTGGCTGGCGCTCTCCACCGCCCCCTCCGTACTTTCGGGATATATTTTGAAAAAATTGAAAATTGTGGAGGAATATCGCAGCGAGCCGATTCCGAAAGGCCGCTTCTTCCTGGCATTCTTCTACAAATTTGCAGGCAGGTGGATTTACCTTGTCGAGCTGTTCGCCATCTTTTCTATCCTCGGATTTTCTCCGAGCCTCATTGACCTGACCGCCGTGGCAGGAATGATTTCTACCAGCGCATCCCTGTTTTTCATCATCCCGCAGGGATTGGGCGTCAATGAAATCGGCATCAGCAGCGCCTTGGCCTTTTTGGGTTACACGGCCTCCCTGGGCATCACCTTCGGCCTCGTTCGCCGCGCCAGGATGATCTTCTGGGCATTGTTCGGACTGGCTCTGCACTTAGCGGTTTCCCTGGCTAAGAAATTCTCCTTCGGAGTGGTTCGTTAGGAGTCCGATAAAAACACCGATGGGAATTTCGTCCGGAGAAATTTGATGGAAATACCCTTCAACGACTTCTTTTTAAAGCCATTTTAATTTTTTAAAAATATTTATTCCAATCGTATTCAGGGAATATCAGGCAGCCCATTTCTTCTCCACAAAATTTTTGTTAAAAAGAAGTTATAGTTTTTGTATCTAATGGAAAAAGGGCAGGGTAGCAGGCGCATGGCATCTCTTTTGACCTTATCTTTGCATCGCAAAATTCTATTTTGAAGAATATTTTCCGACATATCGCCGTCTTCTTACTCGCCGGAGTTGTTTTTTTCTCCACGACCGGATTGAGCGTGCATCACCTTTATTGCTTCTGCAAAGGCGAGACAGTAACTTCCATTTTTACGCCGGAAAATACCTGTGAGAGCCACGAGGAATTAGCAAAAGACAATTGTTGTAAAGGCGGTAGTTGTCATTTGGCGCAGACCGAAAGCAGGCACAATTGCACTACCTGCGTGACTGAGTTCGTCAGATTAGATGCGCAGTTTATCCTTCCTGCCCTAGGTTTTGACCTGGCAATTCCGGCGCCTCAGCTTCCCGTTTATTCTCTTCTTGAAGCCAGCTTCGTTGAAAATCAGACAGGTTTCACCTGGACGCAGGATATCTCCCCGCCTGCCGGGATGGAGTTGCTCCGGTTGATTCAGTCTTTCCTTTGTTAGTCGCTTTCTTTTTCCCTTTCCCATCTTCCCATTTTTTTATTTAAAAAATAGGATTGTCGTGTGATTTGATTGTCAATCAATGGATTGCACGATGGTTCTGGTAAAATAATCATCCATGAAAGCGCTAACGATTATATTCAGTTTCCTTTTATTTTCTATTTCCAATCTCTATTCCCAAACCTCCAAACAGCTATTTGGCCAGATTCTCGACCAGGAAGGAGAGAGCCTGATAGGCGCCACCGTCCAGTGGGAGGGAACCGCCATTGGAACCATCACAGACGAGAATGGCAACTTCTGGCTGCCAAAGTTAGACACTGCGGCCTCCCTGCAAATACAGTACGTCGGCTACGACCCAATGCTTGTCCGGGTTAATCCCGGGCAGGATTCCATCTTTGCCAAAATTGAAAGCGTCGCTGAATTAGATGTCATACAGGTCAGCGAGCGCCGCCTGGACAATTTCACCTCGACGCTCAGCACCATCAACTTAGAAAGCATCACTTCCGGCGAACTGAAAAAGGCTGCCTGCTGTAGCCTCGCCGAAAGCTTTGAGACGAGCGCCAGCGTTGATGTCATGAGACAGGACGCCGTCACCAGCGCCACGGAAATTCAGATGCTGGGTCTGCGCGGTATATATTCTCAACTCTTAGTGGAAAAGCGCCCCGCCTTTACCGGATTGGGCAGTCCCCTGGCATTGGAGTTTGTCCCCGGTACCTGGGTAGAGAGCATCCAGGTGTCTAAAGGCGCCAGCACTGTGCAAAACGGCCCACAGGCGATGACCGGCCAAATCAATATCGAAATGATGAAGCCGAATCGGGACAAGCCTCTTTTCATCAATCTCTTTGGCTCGACCACTGAAAGAGGCGAGATGAACCTGCATCTGAACAAAAAGTGGAACAAATCCTATAGCAGCGGCCTGCTCCTGCACGGTAGTACGACCCAGGGGAAATTTGACCGAAACAATGACACCTTCCTCGACCAGCCTCTGAAAAAGACGCTGACCGGCCTTTGGCGCAATACCTATGAAGGGAATAACTTCCACGCTGAATTGAATGTGCAGGGAGTCTATGACGACCGCATCGGCGGCCAGCTCATTCCCGAAGGCGAAATCAATCCCGACAATTACTACCGCATCAACCAGGATAATCGCAGAGTGGATGTCTTCGGCAAGTTCGGATATTTCGGTTTCGAGAAGCCGGAAACTTCCGTCGCCATTATCTACGGCGGCTCCGTTCACGACACCAAAAACCTCTTTGGCAAAACGCGCTATAACGGCAAGCAGCAAAACCTCTATACGAACCTGCTCTATTCTTCTTTCCTCGGCACTACCGACCACAAAGTGAACATAGGCGCCAGTTTCCAATATGACAACTACGACGAATTTTTGGACGACACAGATTTCAGTCGGACGGAGGCCATGCCGGGCGCCTTTGGCGAGTACGTCTATAACACCGATAAATTCGGATTGATAGCAGGTCTGCGCGCCGATTATTTGAACATCAGCGGCCCGAGAGGCGGGCAGGCCGCTAAGAGCAAAGCTTTTGTCACGCCGCGACTGAACCTCAAATACAACTTTACGGATGAGAGCATCCTGCGCCTGAGCGGTGGAAGGGGGGTGCGGTCCGCCCAGTTCCTGTCGGAAAATATGGCCGTGCTAGCCAGCAATCGCCTCCTTGTTGTGACCGAGGAGCTCGGCGTTGAGGATGCCTGGAACGTCGGCCTGAACTACACCCAGAACTTTAGACTGGCAGGCCGCTCAGCCGGAATCGTCCTCGATTTTTATCGCACTGATTTTATCAATCAGGTCGTAATGGACATGGAAAGCGTACACGGCAGCGTGCTATTTTACAATCTTGACGGAAAGAGCTATTCCAACAGCCTGCTGGTGATGGGTAGTTGGGCGCCGTTCCCGGGCTTCGACATGAAGCTGGCATACAAGCTCAACGACGTCAAAGTAACTTATCAAAACAACCTGCGCGAGCGCCCGATGGTGGCCGCCAACCGCGCCTTAGCCACTTTCAACTACGAGACGCCGAGCCGGAATTGGATGTTTAACACCAATATCCAATACACCGGCAAACAGCGTTTCGCCGACGCATCGCACATCCCGCCCACCGTTGAAGACCGCCAGTACTTTGAAGGATATTCGCCCGACTACGCTTTGGTAAATGCACAGGTAACCCGTCGCTTCAGAAATTTTGAAGTGTATGTCGGTGGGGAAAACCTCACGAACTACCGCCAGCAGCACGCCATCATTGATTGGGAAAGGCCCTTTGGCGAATACTTCGACGCCATGCAGGTATGGGGGCCATTGATGGGCGTCCGGGGGTATGTCGGCGCCCGTATATGGCTGGATTAAAAAAGAGATGAAACGATTTAGTAAAATAAAAATGACTTTCAAATTACAGGATGGCTCTTTCAGCCATCCTGTTTTATTTTTTAGTTCCAATTAATTTAATTTCACCGCCCGAATTACCTGATTAAAAAAAAGAGGAGATTCGGCGTTTTATTTTGTCCCGCCCTTTTCCCTTTATTTTTATTTGAAAAAAAATTTAAAAAATTTAAAATCTCCGGCACGATGAAAAATTTCATTTTAGCGCTATTCATTCTGATTGGAACTGCGCCTCTTTTTTCCCAATACCAATTCACGATGACCAGCGACTGCCATTGCACCGCGATTAAGAACCAGCAGAACACCGGCACTTGTTGGAGCTTTGCGACCTCCTCCCTTTTCGAATCGGAATTGATGCGCATGGGAAAACAGGATTTTGACCTTTCTGAAATGTATTTTGTCCGCCAGAACTACTTAGACAAAGCGCAGAACTATCTCTACCGTCAGGGCAAGACCCAGTTTGGCGAGGGCGGCCTGGCACACGACGTCGTCAATGCCTTTGCCAAAGCAGGAGCCGTACCGGAGTCGGTCTATAGTGGAAAACTCCCCGGCGACTATATGTACGACCATTCGGAAATGGAAACAGCCTTGAAAGGGATGTTGGATGCGCTGGCTTCCCAAAAGCGTCTTAGCGCAAAATGGCGCACTGCGGTCAACAACATCCTCGACGCCTACATGGGGCCGGTAGCGGAGACCTTCCAGATAGACGGCAAAGAATACACCCCTCAGTCTTACGCGCGGTCGCTCGGTATTCATCCCGAAGACTACGTCAGTTTTTCATCCTACACGCATCATCCGTTTTATCGGCCATTCGTCCTTGAGATTCCCGACAACTGGTCGAATGGCTCCTTCTACAACCTGCCGATAGACGAGTTGACTGCTGTGGTTGAAAACGCCATTGAGAAAGGTTACAGCGTGGCCTGGGATGGAGACGTCAGCGAGAAGGGCTTCTCTGCCAGAATGGGAATGGCCATCCTGCCAACGGATGAGAAAAGGCCGGATCTGTTCAGCAAACCCGGCGAGGAGATGAAAGTTACGCAGGAACTTCGCCAGGAAACTTTTGCCAACTATTCTACCACCGACGACCACCTGATGCACTTTACCGGCATGGCCAAAGACCAGAACGGAGTCCGCTATTTTTATACAAAAAACTCCTGGGGAGAAATCAGCCTCTACGACGGCTACCTGTACATGTCGGAACCTTACTTCCGCCTAAAAACCGTTTCTATTTTGGTCAACAAAAAGGCAGTGCCGGCAGAGATTCAGAAGAAACTGGGCTGGTAAGCGGCGCCTTTGACCTGAGAGGAGAGAGACGCTTCGTCAGGCTTTTCAAAGAGGATTTTTATTAAGGCTCATAGCCCAGGCCGTTCTTTTCGGTGGGCCACAATACGCCGCTTTTAAGAATGACCGTCCCGTCGAATGGGTCGTCTAAGATGTCGAAATGGCCGTCGAGGTCGGCATAGCGGATATTGGGGCGGCTGAGTGCAAAGTGCAGCCCTGCGCTGATGCCCAGAGCCGTCTCGTCCATGCAACCGACCATGACCTCTACGCCTGCCGCTTTGGCGACGGAATTGATATGCATGGCTTCCGTAATTCCGCCTGTTTTCATCAGTTTGATATTGATCAGATCTGTCCAGTTATTGCTGGTGAGGTGGAAGACGTCTTTTAGGTTGAGCAGACTTTCATCGGCCATGATGGGGACGGAGACCCTGGAGCTGACCTCTCCCAGTTGCTCCGTGGCGGTACTGATGGTAGGCTGTTCGAGAAGTTCGATTCCCACGCTCATCGTTTCCCTGATAAAATGAACCGCCTGCCCAACGCTGTAACCCTGGTTGGCGTCAAAGCGGAGGGCAATGGACGGGCCGGTCAGCTCCCGAAGTTTGATCATCTTTTCAATGTCCTCCTCCACATTGTGGCCGCCTTTTATTTTTAGAATAAAAAACCCCTTTGCCAAAAATTCCTTTGCCTTTTCCAGGGTGGCCTCGACTGGCAGGATTCCAATGGTAATACTGGTGGGGATATTTTCCCGAAACCCGCCCAACAGGAAGTGCAGGGGTACTCCCGCCTTCTTAGCCATAATGTCGAATATGGCCATGTCGGCTATACAGCGAGCCGTTGGGCTTTTGGGAAGGAACTGCTGTAACTCTCTGTCGATCAATGTATAACGAAAGGGGTTCATCCCCTTGAGCCAGGGCTCTATGGTTTGATTGAAATCCTGAAAGACGCTTTGCGCTGTCTCGCCCGTCACCTTGAAATCGGGAGCGCCGCAACCCCAGCCGGTAAGACCTGCATCTGTGCTGATTTTGGCGACGACATTGGCGCTGTGGTCTATCTTCCCGTAGGCGACTTCATAAGGCTCAGAGAGCGGCAGTTCGAGAAGCCAACATTCAAGGCTGGTAATTTTCATGCGGGTAGTAATTTTTCAGAAAGACAAATGTAAAAACTGTCGGTAAGCCATCTTCCATTTTACAAACGCAAAGAGGAGAAAGTCGTTGCAGATCCCGTAGAACATAGATTTTGAAAATGGAAACTGCTGCTTTCCGGGGATAGATTTTCCCGCAGACTGAAGCTGATTTTCCGGCGATCTTTTTTGAAGAAAATTAATATTGAATTAACAGGCGAACTTCCCCAGAGGAAAACTTCCCGGCTCTCTTTTCGTTCTTACTTTTTTTTAAAGGAAAAAATGGGCAAATAGAAGTTACCTTCTTTACCTTCGATTTTAGCTAAATGAATCGGAAGGTTAAATTCTCCGAAGAAGAAATTTTCCAAAGAGAACCCCATTAGATTTCCACTGTGCGACCTTTTTCTTTTATTAAAATTTTTTAAAAAAATGATGAAGAAGATTTTTCCATTACTCGTGTTGCTCTGCAGTTTTTCGCTTGCTCAGGCGCAACTGAAAGGCGTCATAAAAAATGCCAAAGACAAAGTCGGCTCGGTCGCAGGCGGCGACCTTTCGCAGGAAGAAATTGGGAAGGGCCTAAAAGAAGCCCTCAACAATGGCGTGGGAGAGGCCGTTGATTTCCTTTCCCAAAAAGACGGCTATTATGCGAGCGCTTATAAAATTCTACTTCCTCCGGAAGCCCAAAAAGTTACCGGCAAATTGAAATCAGTTCCCGGTTTTGAAAATATAGAAGCTAATCTGATTGAAAAAATGAATCGGGCTGCCGAGGACGCCGCTTCGCGAGCCAAACCCATTTTCGTGAACGCTATTAAGCAATTCACTTTTAAGGATGCGATGAATATCCTCATGGGCGACGAACACGCCGCCACGGCCTACCTCCGCAGCATGACCTACAAACAGCTCTACGGCGAATTTATGCCCATCATCCAGGAAGCATTAGACAAGGTAAACGCCCGCGAATACTGGCGCGGCGCTGTCAGCGCCTACAACAAAATCCCGCTGGTAGAAAAGACTAATCCCGAATTGGACGACCACGTCAATTCCATGGCGCTCGACGGCCTCTTTAATTTAGTCGCCAAAAAAGAAGAGAGCATCCGCGGCGACGCGAGCCTCCGCAATACGGATTTGTTGAAAAAGGTTTTTGCAAAGCAGGACAACAGATAAACGCCCCTGCTGAAATGAGCAGCCATTTTTGTCGGAGCTAAAATGAGATGAGTGCAAAAAATCCAATCGAAGCCTTTTTGCAGCGCGCAAAAGTGATGGCGCTGGATGGCGGTCTGGCGACGGAGTTGGAGCGCAGGGGAGTGAATTTGGACGACCCGCTCTGGTCGGCCAAGCTGCTGATACAATCGCCGGAACTCATTCGGAAAGTGCATTTGGCGTACTTCCTCGCAGGCGCCGACCTGGCGACGACGGCCAGCTATCAGGCGACTTTTGAGGCTTTTGCCCGACGAGGCTTAGACGAAGCCGAGGCTGAAAGGCTGATGCGGCTGAGCCTGCAATTGGCCTGCGAAGCCAGGGATGAATTTTGGTCAAAAGCAGAAAACCGCGCTGGCAGGCTGCGGCCTTTGGTGGCGGCCTCTGTGGGACCTTACGGCGCCTACTTAGCCGACGGCTCCGAATATCGCGGGGATTATGGCTTGTCCAAAAAGGAGTTGATGGATTTCCATCGCCCCAGGATGAAAGTCCTGGCCAATGCGGGCGCCGACTTGTTGGCCTTTGAAACGATACCCTGTTTAGAGGAGGTCAGGGCGCTGGTAGAATTGCTTCGGGAATTTCCGGGATGTTATGCCTGGCTGAGCTTCAGTTGCAGGGACGGGGAAAGCCTGAACCACGACGAACCCATCGAAGCGGCAGCTGCCTTAGCTAATGAAACTCCGCAAATCGCTGCGGTGGGAGTCAATTGTACTGCCCCGCATTTCATGGAGGACTTGCTTAAGCGGGCGGCCAAAGTCACCGCAAAGCCGCTTCTCGCCTATCCGAACAGCGGCGAAGTGTGGGACAAAGAGCAAAAATGTTGGCTTCCCCACACAGGCTCAGCCGACTGGACGGCGCTCGCTATCGGATGGCCGGCGAAGCTGATTGGCGGCTGTTGTCGCACGACACCGGAGGATATCCGTCACCTGAAAAGCCGCCTGGCGCCATAGAATTGATACTCCACTGACTTCGCCTTTCAGCATTCCACTTTTTTCAAAAATAATTTTTCTACATTCGCAGCCTAACTAATTTTCAATCTACAATTCAGGAGGCAATTTATTTTGTTCTTTTTTTTAAAAAAAAATAGGCGGAAGGACAGAATCCTGATTGCGCCGGATTTGTCACAGTCTTTTCCAAATCATGCCAAAGTTTTATACACTGAAAGTAAGGGAAGTGCGTCGAGAGACGCCGGAATGTGTTTCGGTAAGCTTTGTAGTGCCCGATGAACTGAGCGAAGAATATCGGTTTTTTGCCGGCCAGCACCTCAATTTGAAGAGAATGTTTGGCGGCGACGAAATCCGCCGCTCCTATTCAATTTGTGTCAGCCCCTTTGAGCGCGACCTCCGGGTGGCCGTCAAAAGGTTGGATGGCGGGCAGTTTTCCACTTTCGTTCACGAGCACCTGCGCGCCGGCGATCCAATGGACGTGATGACGCCCTTAGGAACTTTCTACACGCCGCTCAATCCCAAAAACAAAAAGCACTACGCCGCTTTTGCCGCTGGCAGTGGGATTACGCCGGTCATCGCCATTATGAAAGCAGTGTTGGAGACCGAGCCTGAAAGCCGGTTTACCTTATTTTACGGGAACAAGCGCACGGACTCCATCATTTTCAGGGAGCAGATTGAAGATTTGAAAAACAAACACCTGCAACGGCTCAGCGTGCATCACGTGCTCAGTCAGGAGGATCCCGGCGCTGAGTTGTTTCATGGCAGGATTGACGAAGACAAACTCAAGGTGTTTTTTACCCGTCTCATAGACCCGAAAGAAGTGGATGAGTTTTTTGTGTGCGGCCCCGAACCCATGATGAATGCGGTGAAAACTTCTCTTGCAAAATCGGGCGTTTCCAGGAAGAAAATCCACCAGG
>CAZXQI010000091.1:0-10908 GCA_964643005.1 uncultured Saprospiraceae bacterium
CCGGCAGTTGGTACCAGGTCAGGTTAGAAAACGGCGAAGTCCTGGAAAGTCGGATCGTCGGAAAACTTCGCTTAGGCGGAATTAAAACCACCAACCCCGTGGCGGTGGGAGACGAGGTGCATGTATCCAGAGACGGCGATGGCCAAGGTCTCATCAGAGAAGTATTGCCCCGTGAAAACCTCGTCGTGCGGCAGTCGCCTCGCCGCAAACACGACCTGCACCTCATCGCCGCCAACGTGGATCAGGCCATCATCATCGCCACGATTATCGAGCCGAACCTGAAGCCTGGTTTCATCGACCGCTTTTTGTTGATGACCGAGCCTTACAACATTCCCACGACAATCGTTTTCAACAAGGCCGATTTGTATGGCGAAGAAGAGCGGGAGATTTGCGGCGGTCTGCAAATACTGTATGAAAATATCGGCTATCAGCTGATGCTCGTTTCCGCCGTTACCGGCGAGGGATTAGAGGAGTTGAAATTTTTTTTAAAAGGAAAAACAACTTTGGTGAGCGGGCAGTCGGGCGTCGGGAAGTCCACATTAATCAATGCGATTCAGCCGCAATTGGAACTGCGCACCGGCGATTTGTCCGGTCACACCGGAAAGGGAATGCACACCACCACCTTTGCCGAGATGTTTCAATTGGACTTCGGCGGCGACATCATCGACACGCCGGGCATCAAGATGCTGGCTTTCAACAACCTGACGGCTTTGGATGTCGCCCATAATTTTCGGGAGTTTTTTGAAAAATCGTCGGAGTGTAAATTTGGCGGGCAATGCCTCCACCGCACCGAGCCGGGCTGCGCCGTGAAAGAGGCCGTCGAAGAAGGGGAAATCAGCGATTTGCGCTACATGAATTATCTGAACATCATGGATGAAATTGAAAACCAAAACTACTGGGAAATACACGAGATGTGAGTCGGCTATTTAAAATGCTTCAGCAGGATGATTTCCTTTTCCGTCAAATGCCGGAAGTGCCCCCGTCCAATATCCTTTTTGGTTAAGCCTGCGTAATAGGTTCGGTCGAGTTTCAAAACCTCGTAGCCCAGTTGCTCAAAGATGCGCCGGACGATGCGGTTCTTTCCAATGTGCAGTCCAATCTCCAGCTCCTTTTTTCCCTCTGCTGCATAATGCAGGCTATCCACTAAAGCGAGGCCGTCTTCCAGTTCCACGCCTTTTCGGATCCGCTCGAGGTCGTCGAGGTGTAGGGGTTTATTCAGGGTAACCAAATAGACCTTCTGAACCTTGTGGCTGGGATGGGAAAGTTTTTTGGCCAAATCTCCGTCGTTGGTCAAGAGGAGCAGGCCGGTAGTCATGCGGTCGAGGCGGCCAACAGGAAAGATGCGCTCTTTGACTTTTTTCCCGATGATGTCGAGGACGGTTGCCCTGCCCTTTTCATCGCTGGCGGTGGTGATGACGTCGCGAGGCTTGTTCATCAGGATGTAAACCTTTTTGTCTTCAATGCGCAGTATCTGGTCTTTGTAGGCGACTTTGTCCGTCAGTTGCACTAAATAGCCGGGGTTGGGTTCCACCTGTCCGTTCACCGTGACCAGCCCCTCTTTGACGTACTCTGCCGCCTGACGCCTGGCGCAGATGCCGCAGTGAGCGATGTATTTGTTGAGTCGCATCGGTTCTTTATGAACAGAAGGAACCGATGGCGCAGGCTTTTGCGGGCGGGTTGTGCGGGCGGGGCGCTTTTCGTAACGGGGCGCTTCTTCTTCCTTTTTCTTCTCCGGACGTTTTTTTTCAAACGGCGCCCAAAAAGGACTGTTCTCAGCTTCAGGCCGGCGGGCGGTTCTCGATTTCCTTTCCGTATCTGCTGGAGGCCTGCGTTGGGAGCCGGGAGAGTCCGCCCTTTTAGTTTTTGCTTTTCTGTTGGTTGAAGAAAATTCGGTATCGAGCTGGGAAGCTGTGGCTCTGCGCCTTGCGGGGGCGGCGTCTGCCGCTTTGCCTTGCGATTGCCTTGCAGTTCTATCGTATTCTGTTTTGGGCGCTGAGGAAGTAGTTCTGCGCTTAGATGGGGCGGAAGGCTCGTCCGCCGCCTTACTTCGGGTCTGCCTCCGGGCGGGAGAGGATGCTTTTTTAGAAGTCGTTTTACTTCCGGGTGTGCGTTTTTTCATTTTTTAAAAAAATTTCTCTCCTGCGTTTATTCCGGCTTTTGCGAATCCGGATGAGGTTTGTCGCTCTTTTTCTTCCAGGTATTCCGCCGGTTGCTCCTGTTGTGCGGGCGGGCGGTTTTTCTATCGTCTTTTTGTCTGGGCGAAAATCCGCGTCCCCGCTCCTTCCCCGCCGACGCTGCTGACTGTAATCTTTCGATATCCTGCGGCAAAGGTATTTGACGAACTTTAATTCCCGTCAATTTTTCAATCTGTTCAAATTTTCTCCTTCCATGCCTGCCCACGAGGGTCAGCGCCACGCCCGTTGCATCGGCCCTCGCCGTCCTGCCAATCCGGTGAACATAGTCTTCAGGGTCGCCGGGCACGTCGAAGTTGATGACGACCTCTATACCTTTGATGTCAATGCCTCTGGACAGCACGTCGGTAGCGACGAGAATGGGGACGGAGGCATTTTTGAAAGCGAGCAGGGTGTCTTCCCGCTGCTTCTGGTCTAAGTCGGAATGAATGTCGGCGGCTCTGAATCTCTTGTTTTTCAAATGGCTGCTCAGTTCTTTGACCGATTTTTTGGTGCCGGCAAAAATGAGCACCCTCTGATTCTTGTCCTTCTGACTCTGTAGCAAATGCTCAATAAGTTTATTTTTCAGGTGATCATCCACGTGATAGACGCCCTGAAGGATGCCTTCCGCCGGTTTGGAAATGGCGATACTGATTTCCACGGGTTTTGAATGAAGGATAGACTGGGAGAGTTTTCGGATTTCAGGCGGCATGGTCGCCGAAAAAAGGAGGGTCTGTCGGTTGCGGGGGAGCTTGTTCACCACCGTCATGATGTCGGTAATGAATCCCATGTCGAGCATCCGGTCTGCCTCGTCCAATACAAGATGTCGCACCTTATCGAGCTTTACGTAACCCAGTTGCAAATGCGCCAAAAACCTACCCGGCGTAGCGACTACCACATCCACGCCCTGCTTCAGCGCCCGCATTTCCTGTTCCATGGACTGCCCGTCTCTTCCTCCATAAATGGCTACCGAGCTGACCGGGCTGAAATAAGAAAAGCCCTCCAGCTGCTGATCCACTTGGATGGCCAGCTCGCGGGTAGGTTCCAGAATGATGGTATCAATGCCGTCGTTGGGTTCCTTTATCAGGCGATCTAAAATAGGCAGGAGAAAAGCGGCAGTTTTTCCGGTTCCCGTCTGGGCGCAGGCGAGTACGTCTTTTCTTTCCAAAACAGCCGGGATGGCTTGTTCCTGAATGGGGGTCGCCGTTTCAAATCCCATGGCATCCAGTCCTTCGAGGATGGAGGGGTCAAGACTAAATTTATCAAACCTCAATACTTAATCTTTTTTTAATGCTCCAGGCCGTTAGCTTTTTGGTTAAATGTTGTCAGTTTAAAAGTAGAACTCACAAGACAACGATAACCGATAGAGAAATTCCGGCGATGCAAAGTGGATTAATTTTGTCAATACTTTCTACTAACGAGTTTTGACAATGAAAGTTCAGGGGCGTAAAAACTGTGCAAATTGTCGCTTTTTAAAACTAAAACCAAAAGGAGCGGGAGTATATGAACCTTATTCATCTATGTTTTAGAAAGGGATATCTTCGTCGTCATTCATTTTCGAGGGTCGGGTGATAATGTTCGTCGGTTCGAGTGAAGCCGCGAAGGGATCTCTTGAAGGGAAACTGTCAAAGTTTATATCTTCCAGGTCAGAGAATTTGGCAAACTGGTCGGCGAAGCGAAGTTTAATCGTGTCCAGCGCTCCATTGCGGTGCTTGGCAATGATAATCTCTGCGACGCCTTTGAGGGACTGTCCCGACTCGTCTTCCATTATCTGGTAGTATTCCGGGCGATAGATAAAGGACACGATGTCGGCGTCCTGTTCAATAGCGCCGGATTCCCGAAGGTCGGACAACTGAGGTCGCTTGGAGCCGCCCCGCACTTCTACTGCGCGACTAAGTTGCGAGAGGGCGATTACCGGCACGTTTAGCTCTTTTGCCAGGCTCTTTAGAGAGCGGGAGATAGTACTGATTTCCTGCTCTCTGTTGCCAATGCTCCGACTGTTTTCGGGATTGCCGGACATCAGTTGGAGGTAGTCAATGATGACCATCTGGATGTCTCTTTCCATCTTGAGTCGGCGGCATTTGGCTCGAAGTTCAAAGATGTTGATGCTGGGCGTATCGTCAATATAAATAGGCGCCCGGCTCAGGCGGTCAATGGTGGTGTGAAGTTGTTGCCACTCGTATTCCTCCATTTTACCGTTTCGCAGTTTGGCGCCGGCAATTTCAGCTTCCATGGAAATGAGGCGCTGCACGAGTTGCGTGCTGGACATTTCTAAGGAAAAGACAGCTACGCCTTTTTCAAAATCCATGGCGGCGTTGCGGGCGAGCGATAGAACATAAGAGGTCTTACCCATACCGGGCCTGGCTGCGATGATGATCAGATCTGATGGTTGCCAGCCACTGGTCAGGCGGTCGAGGGCAGTGAAGCCGGTGGGCACGCCGGTAAGGCCGTCTTTTTTATTTTTTAATTCCTCAATGAGTTTAATGGCCTTACTAGTCAATTCTCCCATGCTGAGGTAAGGGCGGCTGAGGTTGTTCTGAGTAATATTGAAAAGCCCCTTTTCGGCTTCATCTAAGAGGGTGAGCACGTCTGTCGTGTCCTCGTAGGAATCCCTGATGATTTGAGTAGAAACTTTGATCAGTTCTCTTTGAATATGCTTCTGGGCTATGATGCGTGCGTGGTACTCGGCGTTGGCGCCAGACACCACCCTATTGGTCAGGTTCACTAAATAAAATGCGCCTCCGACATCTTCAAGTTCGCCAGACTGCTTTAGTTCTTCGGTGACTGTCAGCAGATCCACGGGATGTGATTTGTCAAACAGCCGCCGAATCGCCCTGTAAATTGCCTGATGCGCATCGCTGTAAAAACTCTCCGGACGAAGGATGTCGAGAACCACGGGCAATGCATCTTTATCGAGCATTATCCCGCCCAAGACAGCTTCTTCCAATGGAATCGCCTGCGGCGGGACTTTTCCAAAAACATAATCGGAAAGCTCGCCTTCGCGGTGGTGAATTTTGGGTTTTCTATCCGTCAATTTTTTTACAGCATTATTTTCAGCCATTACAAATTCAGGTCTGTTAGAAGATGGGATTTTAGAGTTGGAGCTTCCAACAAAACTACGAGAAAAAATTCAACCATTTCTTTTCTCAAAAATGAATTAGGTGTGGAAAATTTCCTGAAGATGTGGAAAGGCCATTCATTTTTCACAAAAAGGAAAAGAACAATTTACATTTTAAAAGAGAAAATCGAGCTAAAACTTTGTTGTTGAACGAATTGGAATTGAAGGTGTCCAACGATTCGATTTTTGAAGTTCTCTTTTTTTGTTGAAAAATAAATTAAAGAATTCCTGGAGCGGACAAGTCTGTTGTTGGGAAACATTTTTTTGTGCTAAATTGCCGCCGGGAAAACTGAAAAGTTGCAAAAACGCCATCAGAGCCTGCACTTACAGATACCTTCA
The DNA here is from genome assembly GCA_964643005.1 of uncultured Saprospiraceae bacterium. Lineage (GTDB taxonomy): Bacteria > Bacteroidota > Bacteroidia > Chitinophagales > Saprospiraceae > UBA6168. The sequence goes on from CAZXQI010000091.1 coordinate 5,629, forward strand.
AATACCTTATTACCTCTATGAACTTAGCAAGTTTAATTGATCATACGATTCTAAAACCCGACTGTTCCCCTTCTGAAATAAAAAAACTCTGTGAAGAAGCGCTTCAACATCACTTTGCAGCCGTGTGCATACCGCCTTACTACGTCAAAGACGCCGCAGTCCTGCTCGAAAATTCGGGAGTAAAGGTGGCTACAGTGGCGGGTTTTCCGATGGGTTACGCCACTACATCTTCCAAAGTGGAGGGAATCAAACGGGCGATTGACGAAGGCGCCGACGAGTTAGATGTCGTCATCAACTTGTGCGCTGTCAAAAGTGAGAACTGGAACCATGTAAAAAATGAGGTGGAAACCCTCACAACGGCCTGCCACATGAAAGGCAAGGCGCTCAAGCTCATTTTAGAGACCGGCTTATTATCAGAGAATGAGATTTTGAAAATGTGCCAAATTAGCGCCGAAGCAGGCGTCGATTTTGTAAAAACTTCTACCGGTTTTAATGGAGTGGGCGCGGCATTAGATACGGTACGCCTTCTCAGACAAAACCTGCCTTCAAGTATCAAAATCAAAGCTGCCGGCGGTATTCGCACCAGGGAATTTGCCGAGGAGCTGGTAGCCTGTGGAGCGGGAAGACTCGGAAGTTCCTCGGGCGTGGCCATCATCAACAGTTAGAGGGACAGCAACAACAACGCCATGAAGAAACTAATTTTTATCGCTTTTTTTCTGCTTTCAGGTATTTCCTTTTTGTCGGCGCAGGGGGCTGTCGAAGAAAAGGTAGATCCTAAAGTAGCAGACCTGATGACTACTTTTATCAACGCCAATAAATCCACTCAGGCGGTTAAAGGCTGGCGCGTTCAACTCCTGGCAACTACCGACAGAGACAAGATGGAAACTGCCCTCCGACAATTTGAATCGCGCTATCCCAGCATCCTCGTGGACTGGGTTCATGCCAAGCCCTATTACAAAATCAGAGCGGGCGCTTTCCTGACTAAGCGGGAGGCGCTGCAAACGCTCTACATCCTGAAGACGGATTATCCTACCGCCTATCCTGTGGCAGATAATGAAATCAAGCCAAGCGAGTTATTGGGTCGCTAAGCATCTTCAAAAGACAATCTTGGCCAATATTTTCCGACTTCCTCAAGGTCGGTAGGATTTATCGTCATTCTTTGTCATTCAGCCCCTTCTCCTATTCAAACACACAAATAATATTTTTTATGCAAGCATTACAGTCAGTCGTCAACCAGGCATGGGAGGATCGCTCTATGCTCGCTCAGGCGGCAGTGCAGGAGGCTATTCGCAAAGTGATAGCCATGTTAGATCAGGGAAAAATAAGAGTAGCCAGCCCAAGAGATAATGGAGAATGGGTAGTAAATGACTGGATAAAAAAGGCGGTCATCCTCTATTTTCCTATCCAAAAGATGGAGACGATTGAAGCTAAGCCCTTTGAATTTCACGATAAAATTCCCCTAAAGAAAAATTTTGCTTCGCAAGGCGTGCGGGTCGTTCCCCACGCCGTCGCCAGATACGGCTCCTTCTTAGAGCCAGGCGTTATCATGATGCCCAGCTACGTCAACATCGGCGCCTACGTCGGCGGCGGAACGATGGTGGATACCTGGGCTACCGTCGGCTCCTGTGCCCAAATTGGAAAGAATGTCCATCTCAGCGGCGGAGTGGGCATCGGCGGGGTGCTTGAACCGCCCCAGGCTGCGCCCACTATTATCGAAGACGATTGCTTCATCGGTTCCCGCTGTATCGTGGTGGAGGGCGTCAGGGTAGAGCGGGAAGCCGTGCTCGGCGCCAACGTTGCGCTCACGCAATCCACTCACATTATCGACGTCACAGGCTCAGAGCCGACGACCTATAAAGGCCGGGTTCCTTCCCGCTCTGTCGTCATTCCCGGAACTTACACTAAGAAATTTCCCGCCGGAGAATATCAGGTCGCCTGCGCCCTCATCATCGGTCGGCGGAGTAGCTCGACAGACAAGAAAGTGTCGCTAAACGACGCCCTGCGAGACTTCAGCGTGGCGGTATAAAGCGAAATTGCCCCACCGCTCTGAACGAGGGTGAGGCAATTTACACTTTCACTCCAACCAACGGCGCTAAGCAATTAAACTTCTCAGTAAATTCTCCTGTTTGCTAAGTCTGCCAGAAAAGACTACCCCGACTCCCTAGGGGGGACTGGTATCGGGGTAGAAAAACTAAGAGCAATTTTTATTTCAATTCCAGGTATCCAAAAGAGTTAAAAAAACTACCCCTACGCACCCGAAGGCTTCGGGGTAGTCCCACACACTATTAGAACACCCACTATTTAGACATTTTACGGCTTCTCAATGGCTGAGGCTTTCTCTCATTCATCAATAAAAAACCAGCCCTACTCCTCATAAAGTTTCGGGCTGGCTCCACACACTATGAGAACACCCAATATGTTTTGCAAAGACCGCTTGGGCAGTCATTGTTTATATTATTTCAAATGCTTCAGCTTTCAGCCGTTGCAGAAAACATTTTCTTTAAAAACTGCCCACATTCCAAATGATTAGAACGGGGCAGACCACACACTATGAGAACACCCAATTATATTTTTTGAAGAAATTCAGTCGGTTAGAAGTAGTACTGATCTGGTTGGAGGAATGAGGCCTTCTCATAAGTTTTTGTTTTTTTATCTTTCAAATTCTCTGTGTGAATGTTCATCTTGCGAAAAGACGACACTAAGACGATTCAATGTTCAAAATTGCACACGACAAAATTTTGCAGAGTATAAAAAAGTCCAATAAAAATCTGTAAAGGTTTGATTCTCAATTGGCAGGTTCCCTTCCTGATTTTTTCGTTAAATTATTTAACGCAACATTTTTTTAAAGCGCGGATTTGAATGGTAGTGTGTCGGTAGATGCCTGAAAAAAAACTAATTTTGAAGGCGCTTTTTTCTCACTAATTTGGAGAAGTAACGTTAAAGGTAGCTTTTAAGTTGCTTAGGCATTATTTTCCTGGTTATTTTTTTTAAAAAATAAAAGAATACTTTCATTGATTCCGCAAAAAACAGTTCAGGAAATATTAGATACGGCCAAAATTGAGGACGTCGTTCAGGACTTTGTCACTCTGCGGCGGCGCGGGGTCAACATGATTGGGCTTTGTCCTTTTCACAACGAGAAGACGCCTTCCTTCACTGTTTCTCCTTCTAAAAATATTTTCAAATGCTTCGGCTGCGGCAAAGGAGGAGATTCGGCGAAGTTCGTTATGGAACACGAGCATCTCTCCTACCCCGATGCGCTACGCTATCTGGCTCGGAAGTACGGAATCGAAATCGAAGAAATTGAAAAGACGCCTGAAATCATCGCTCAGGAGCAGGCGGAAGAAAGCCTCTACATCGTCAACGAGTATGCGCGGCTATTTTTTCAGGATCAACTTTTTAATACTGACCTGGGGAAAAGCGTCGGGCTTAACTATTTCAAAGAAAGGGGCTTCCGCGAGGATACCATCAGGAAGTTCAGTCTCGGCTTTGCGCCCAATGAACGGGATGCTTTCAGCAGGAAGGCTACTCAAGCCGGATATAAATTAGAATACCTGAAAAAGCTGGGGCTAACCACCTCCAACGATCGCGACTTCTTTTGGAATCGGATCATGTTCACCATCCACAACCTGTCTGGTAAACCCATTGCATTTGCAGGCCGTATCCTGGAAAAAGACGTCAAGGCGCCCAAATACATCAACTCTCCTGAGACTGATATTTATGTAAAAAATAAAATCCTCTACGGGGCCTTTTTTGCCAAAGCGGCTATTCGCAAGGCTGACGAGTGCATCTTAGTCGAAGGTTATACGGACGTGATTTCCCTCCACCAGGCCGGCATCGAAAATGTTGTGGCTTCCTCCGGCACCTCGCTGACCGAAGGTCAGATTGCCCTGATTAAGCGATTCACTTCGAATATCAAAATCCTCTACGACGGCGACCCGGCGGGCATCAAAGCCGCTCTGCGCGGATTGGACATGGTGTTGGAGCGCGACATGAACGTCAAAATCGTCCTGCTGCCCGACAAAGAAGACCCGGACAGCTACCTGCAGAGGGTCGGCGCCGCTTCATTTCAGGAGTACATTGATCAGGAGGCGAGGGACTTTATTTTATTTAAAACAGACCTCCTGCTGACGGAGGTGAAAGGCGATCCCGTCAAAAAGGCAGGATTAGTGCGCGACATCGTGGACAGCATCGCGAGGGTTCCCGATCCTTTTAAGCGCTCTTTTTATATAAAGGAGTGCGCTAAGGTGATGGAACTGGACGAAGATGTATTGGTGACCGAAACGAACAAGGCCGTCCGGCAAATCCTGCAAAAGCGCCAGGTCGAAAGGCAGAGGAAAGCAGAAACCAAAGTGCAGGTCGTTCCTGAAGACGGAGAAGGCACAAACACCGCCGAAGCTCAGCCTGTCGCTCCCAAACAGCCGCAGGCGCCCGCTGCCGAACACGAATATCAGGAGAAGGATATCGTCCGCATCCTGATTTCCTCCGGAGGAAAGATTTACAATGCCGAGGAAAATATGAGCGTCGCCGAGTTCATTCTGGGTTCTATTCAGGAAGTGCTGGACGATTTTGACAACTCCCTTTATCTACGGATTATCAAAGAAGTCACTCAGCTTTTTTTGGAAAAGAAAGAAATCGCGCCACAGTATTTTATCGGACATAAAGATCAGGCTATCAGCAAATTAGCGATAGACCTTTTGCAGACTCCCTGGGAGTACAGTCCGGGTTGGGAAGAACACGACATGTACCTGACTTCGCAAAAAATGCCGGAGGAAAATTTCACAAAAGACAGTCTCAGCGCTCTCCTTCATTTCAAATTGCGCAAGGTCATCCGCATGTGTGAAAAAAACCAGCAAAAGCTCGCGGAGCTTAAAAGTTCGGAAGATAACGGCCAGTTAATGCGATTGCTGAAAGTCCAGTCCGAGTTGTACCAAACCCGAAATGAACTGGCCAGGCAATTAGGCATAGTCGTATTGAAATAATGGGAAACAGGTCGCTGAGATTTTATTCAAATAGTCGTTCCCTTGTGGAAAAAATCTTTAAAAACCCCTGTGGGAAGGGAAATCAGGTCAATCTAAATAAGTCGTCACAGCCATTTTAAAAATATCCTTTACATCGCCATTTCTATGCGGAAACTGTTCGTTCTTTCCATTCCCCTACTGCTGTTTTTTAATTGTAAAAACGATTCCTCTTTCCAGGAAGGGGCGCAGAAAAACACAGATGCTCCGACCGCTTCAATATCCGACGAGATGAATTCCTACGCCTTTCCCTATCGGCTGAACG
>CAZXQI010000091.1:10918-15801 GCA_964643005.1 uncultured Saprospiraceae bacterium
AACGAGCCTGACGCCACCATATCCCTGCCTTCTTCATTGGTAGAAATTTCAGGCCTGAGTCTCAGTTCTGATAAGCATTTTTTACTCATAAATAACGACGAACAAGGCAAGATTTTTTTCCTCGACAAATTATCCGGGACTGTGGTGCGGGAAATTTCCTTTGCAGAATCCGCTGATTATGAAGGAATTGAACAGGTGGGAGAAAGTATTTTCCTAGTGCAAAGCAATGGAACCCTTTTTGAAGTCAAAAAAGCGGGCTTAGAAGGGCAGAAAACTATTGTTCACAAAACTCATTTAAAAAAGGGAAATAACGTGGAGGGTCTGGGCTATGATTCCCTCTCCAATCAATTGCTACTGGCCTGCAAAGGGAAGGCGGGCGAAGGAGGTAAGTTCAAGCGAAAGAGGGCGGTGTACGCCTTCGATCTGAAGCAAAAAAGGCTATTAGACAAACCCCTGCTGCTCATCAATAGGGATGAAATTCAAAAATGGAAAATGGCCGGAGAAAATAGCTTTACTGAGAAGCTGGCTGCGATTTTCGACTCTAATCTGGACGACGACGCCTTTGCGCCATCGGGTATTGCGGTGCATCCGGTTAGCCGTGAAATCTACGCACTGTCTTCCGTGGGCAAAATCGTCGTAGTTCTCGACTTCGTCGGCACAATCCTGCACATCGAACCGCTTGATCCCGGTCTGCATCGCCAGCCCGAAGGTATTTGCTTCGACGACGACGGCGTCCTTTTTATCAGCAATGAAGGAAAAGGAGGGAAGGGAAAATTGATGAGATTCGCTTATCATCCCAAGCGGTAGGGCTGGTGGGGAGAATTTGGCGCTGTCAGAATTTCGAGTTACTGACAGCGCCTGGCACTATCAACTGTTATTTTTTTCTCCCAATTTCTTTTTCAAATACTTTCCTGTCCAGGAAGATTTGACTTTGGTCAATTCCTCCGGCCTGCCCTGAAAAACGAGATGGCCGCCATCTTTTCCGCCATCGGGGCCAAGGTCAATCACCCAGTCGGCAGATTTGACGACTTCCATGTTGTGCTCTACTACCAGCACTGTGTGTCCATTTTCCACCAAGGCATTGAAGGCGTCGAGCAACTTTTGAATATCGTTGAAATGGAGTCCGGTAGTTGGCTCGTCAAAAATGAACAGTACCGGGGATTTGTTGCTCCCGCCGATGAGGAAGCTGGCGAGCTTGACCCGCTGGGCTTCGCCGCCGGAAAGGGTGCTGCTGCTTTGTCCAAGTTTGACGTAGCCCAGACCCACGTCGTAAAGCGGCTGGATTCTGGAAATGATATTGTGCTGTCCCTCGAAAAAAGTCAGCGCCTCCTCCACGCTCAGGTCGAGGATTTCGTGAATATTCTTACCCTTGTACAGCACATCTAAGATTTCGGGTTTGAAGCGCTTTCCTTTACAATCTTCACATTCTAAGCGTACATCGGCGAGGAACTGCATTTCAATCACCTGTTCGCCTTCGCCTTTGCAAGTTTCGCATCGCCCTCCTTCCACATTGAAACTGAAATAGCCAGGCTTGTAGCCTCTTATCCGACTCAACTGCTGGTCGGCCATCAGGTTGCGGATATAGTCGTAGGCTTTGACGTAGGTGACAGGATTCGAGCGGCTCGACCGGCCAATGGGGCTTTGATTGACCATTTCCACCTGTGTCAGCGATTTTAGGTCGCCGGAGAGTTTGCCGGAAGCCTCATAGTCCTGTAGAACCGCCTCGCCAAAATGTTTTTTCAGAGCCGGATAGAGGATATTCTTGACGAGGGTAGTTTTGCCGCTGCCGCTCACGCCAGTAACGACGCTCAGGCAGTTGAGCGGAATTTTGACGTCAATATTTTTCAAATTGTGATAGCGACAGTCCTTCAGTTCGAGCCATCGGACGGCTTTGCGGCGCAGCTTTGGCACGGGGATGCTCATGCGCCCGCTCATGTACAGCGTGGTAAGGCTCGTCGCCGCCTCGTCGTAAATCTGCTGATAAGGTCCGGCAAAGACGATTTCGCCGCCATGAATGCCCGCTCCCGGACCAATGTCCACTAAGTAGTCGGCATTTTTAATGACATCCTCTTCATGCTCTACCACGACGACGGTGTTGCCCAAATCCCGAAGCTCTTTCAGCACTTCTATCAGACGCCCCGTGTCGCGGGGATGCAGTCCTACGCTCGGCTCGTCGAGGATATACATGGAGGCTGTCAGATTGCTGCCTAAGGTTCGGGTCAGATTGATGCGCTGTGTCTCGCCGCCACTCAGCGTTGAGGATAAGCGGTTGAGCGTCAGATACTTCAGTCCGACATCTATCATAAAGCGGAGGCGATTTTTTACTTCCAATAAAAGACGGGCGGCAATTTTTTGCTCTGTTTTCGAGAGTTTTATTTTTTCAAAAAAAACTAAAAGTTCGTCAACCGGCATCTCTACCAGTTCCGTAATAGCCTTAGCTCCGACTTTGACATAATTGGCCTCCTGCCGCAGTCTGCCGCCGCCGCAAGTCGGACACAAGGTTTTGCCCCTGTAGCGGGCGAGCATGACCCTGTTTTGGATCTTGTATAACTTTTCTTCTAATTCTTTAAAAAAGGCATTGATGCCCCAAAAATGCTCATTGCCGGTCCAGAGCAGTTGCTTTTGTTCTTTGCTCAAATCCCGATAAGGGCGGTGTACAGGAAAGTCAAATTTGTGCGCTGCGTTCAAAAACTCGTTCAGCCACTGGCTAAACTTCTCGCCCGACCAGCAGGCAATGGCTCCCTCATAGACGCTCTTTCCCTGATCGGGGATTACCTTTTCCTCCGAAATACCCATTACCCGACTGAAGCCCTCGCAGGTGGGACAGGCGCCAAAAGGGTTGTTGAAATTAAAAAACTGTGGAGTCGGCTCGTGAAACTCCATGCCATCCAGTTCAAAACGGGTATTAAAATACTTGAGAACGGGGGTTTTTGAAGAGGAGGCCTCGGGAAGTTCCACGATGCATTCGCCTTCCGATTCGTAAAGAGCTGTCTGCACGGAGTCCGCAATGCGCTTCCTGTTCTCCTCGTCTCCATTTTTTACGACAAATCGGTCAATGAGAATGCGCAGGTCTTCTCCTTTATACTGGTCGAGCGTTTTGGAAAGATCAAAGCTGCCGTTTTCTAACAGGTCCTGAATGGAATGCATCTCGCCATCCCAAGCCATACGGGTGTAGCCCTTCTGGAGCAGGAGGTTCAGCTCCTGTTCCAACATTCGGTCGCGGTACTTCACCGGCAGGGGAATGAAGAGCTGCACTTTGGCGCCCTCTTCCTGTTTTTGAATAAAATCCACCACGTCTGCCACGTAATGCCGTTTCACCTCTCCCCCGCTTATGGGTGAAAAGGTGTGACCAATTCTGGCATACAGCAATCTGAGATAGTCGTAGATCTCCGTCAGCGTGCCCACGGTGGAGCGGGCGTTGCTCGTGCTCACCTTTTGTTCAATGGCAATGGCAGGGCAAATGCCCTTGATATAATCAACGTCGGGCTTCTTCATTCGCCCAAGAAACTGGCGGGCGTAACTACTCAGGCTCTCCACATAGCGGCGCTGGCCTTCGGCATAGAGCGTATCCATCGTGATGGAAGACTTCCCTGAACCTGAAACGCCTGTCACGACGACGAGTCGGTTTTTGGGTATGGCCAGGTCAATATTTTTCAAATTATTCGCCTTGGCGCCCTTAATATATATAGTGTCGCGGATGGATTGTTGCGGGTCTTCGGAGACCTGCACAGTTGGCATTTCCGCTATAGAATCAGTTGTGTTTGGCATGAAAAGAAATTTGTGACGAGCAGAAAGGCGCGGGCAGGTTTAAGTCTTTGCCCGTTTACTCATCTCCTCCAAAGTCTGAGTGCTGGATAAAAACAAGATTGCTCAGCGAATGTTTTTTGAAACGGTCGGGCAGTTTTGAAATTTTCGGGAAGGCAATCGGGGCGAGCCGATCGTCCGGTATTTTCAGCGCTCCTGCATTTTTGCCGCGACGTTTTCTACTTCGTTCCAAACCCTGAACAGGTTTTTGTAGCACATCTTTTCAATGTCCTCTTCGGAATAGCCCCGTTTCAGCAGTTCATAAATCAGATTGGGATAGTCCGCCGCATCTTTCAGTCCGACGGGGAGCGAGTCCCCTACCCCATCGAAGTCGGAGCCAAATCCGACGTGGTCCACTCCAATGAGTTTTACCGCATGCTCGACGTGATCCGCAGCCATTTGAACCGTGGAATACAAGGGTCTGGGATAATTTTTCTTAAAAGATTCAACAAAAGGACGGGCTTCGGGAGAGTTTTCATCGAGGTTCATTCCGTTTAAAATGGCTTTCAATTCCGCCTGCATGTCTTTTCTGTTTTGGCTGACTGTACCGTCGAGGAAGTCAGAGCCAAAGGTAATCATCATGACGCCTCCGTTTCTTCCCAGGGTTTTGATCATGTCGTCATTCATATTTCGTATAAAACCCGGCGTGAATTCCCGGCAGGAAGAATGAGAGGCAATGACCGGCGCTTTGGAAATCCCGACGGCCTGATAAAAAGCGGCATCAGAAACGTGTGAAATATCCACCATAATGCCTTGTCGGTTCAGTTCCAGTACTACCTCTTCTCCATAAGCGCTTAGGCCGTTCCAGGTGCGTGTAGTATCGTAGGAAGAGTCGCAGATCTGATTGTCGGTAGCATGCGTGAGGGTGACATAACGGATGCCGCGTCGATGGAAATAAGCGACATCGGACAATTCCATTAATGGCGCTCCATTTTCCATCCCCATTGGGAGGGAGATTTTTCCCTGTTTAAAATTTTGTAGAATCCTGGCAGGAGAAAGTCCGGGGGCAAATTTGTCGGGATGCAATTTAATCAGGCCGTTAACTATGTCAATCAGCGAGTCGGCTTCTTCTTTGGCGC
>CAZXQI010000092.1:0-15241 GCA_964643005.1 uncultured Saprospiraceae bacterium
CCCATTGACAGGCATTTGCTAATCCAGAGCAACAGTTATTGACGATTGGGCTTTTCGCTTGCTACCCTATTTTTTTCACATTTAATACCACTGTTTATGGACTATGCTTTTGCTCCAGGCACTACCGGCTATGATAGAATAATGAGAGACCTGTTCGCTCATAAGGCCGGCGCTACGCTCATCAATCAGGCCGGCGTCAGGCGGGTAGATCAATTCATCAGTCACCTGAAAACTGACAGCGGCGTTTCCCGCCCTGTTGACAACCTCCTGATCGGCACGCATGGCAATGATGGCGGCTGGTTTCAAGTCCAATTAGCGGATATAGACGGCGACGGCGACGGCAGACCCGATGCCAACACTACTTACAGCGTATTGGAAATTGCCGACAATACTGATGTGATAAGGCTGCCTTCAACTTTGGTAAAGGCCGGCAGCAGGATTCTCATTAAAGGCTGCAAGATTGGGCAGGCAGAAGCTTTTGTAGATAAGCTGACCACTGCATTCGGCGGAAATGTGCCGGTAATCGCCCCCATACATTTTCACAACGTTTGGTATCGCAGGGGTTTGGGCATCATTGAGTACATGTCCTACGATTTTAGCCTGGCCCAGCCTACAGCTTTTCCCAATCGGGCAGCGCTGATTACAGCTTTCAAAAATGCAGGATTAACTTTTTACAATGGCGCCCACATTCCTGACGAAAAATGGTCTGTCTGGATACCAGGGGGAACGGGGAGGGGACGAAGGACGAGAAACTTCACGGTTAACCTCAATCCCTCTTTGACGCCTAACTCTGGCAGGCCGCTTAGCTCCCTTCGGCTGTCCATCAACGGCGGGTTTAGGCACGATCTCGAAAAATATACTTTTACAATTGGCTATCCAGGCAGCACTCCTCCCACTAGTCAGGATGCACGCAAAGCCGATATGAGAGCCAGCATGGCTGCTTTAGATGTTTTCAAAGCCACACATCCTTTCCCCGTATACAAAAGATATGAACTCGATTCCCTCGACGCATTTATAAATGGCTTCATCTGGAAATTCAATTACCTGCCGAAAAGAAAAATCATGCTCTGTAATGGAACCCGACACCGCTATACCGTCCAGGCGCCAGTCGCCCAACCAAATACTAATAACCTACTGTTCAATTTTTATCCCTATTCTGGAAATTCAACACCTGCTGTCAGTCAGTTATCCGAAACAGATAAACACTTTTTCTACGAAGGGAAAGCGCTAAAATCAACGCCTTAAAACCCGGCTCAGTCCATCATTCTTTTTGTATAAACCACCTATTGAAATTCAAAACTTATGGAAGACAATCGGGAAACATTAGTCGTCCTTGCCGAAGAAATCGCCTCCGTGTTCACACCTTTAAAAGATGCGCTGGCGGGGCCGGCAGAATTCGCCGCCTTCATGGCTGAATTAGGTTGGGATATCGCCGCCATTCCTCTTCCCATTCAAAGTCTTAGCCCCAAAATTCAGGGTATCATCGACGTCCTTGAAGCGGATAACTTAGACAGCGACAGCGTCCCCGGACTAATCGCCCAGATTGGGGCATTGGTGAGCGGCATCATGGATCTGGACAATAATCCTTCTGCCTGGCTGCCGCTTACCATAGACGCCGATGATTTTAAAAATGAATTTCCCGGACAGCTCATTCAGTTTCTCTTAGTGGAGCACCTGTTGGGACAGCGTTCAAAAGTGGGGCAATTGCTGCTGATGATCGGAGTCATAAGAATGGATTTCCAGGACGCTTTGCCGGGAAAAAAACGAACGCCCTACTGGAAAAAGGAAATTGCCTTAGAGGATCTCGGCAACTTCTTCACCGACCCTGTCGCCGTATTCACCAATGCCTACCAATGGAATACCGCCGCCTTTAAAGACGATTATTTTTGGGATAATTTTTACCTGCTCGGCAGCATCTTAGACCTTGACGCCAGGCAGGAGCCTCTGCACCCTTCCATTAAAGACACCCTGACCGCCGGGGCGCTAGACCCTTCGAAGATCAAGCCACTGCAATTGAAGTTCTTCCTGCTGGAAGATCAGGTTTCCGACCTCCGCTTTGCCGTGGGCGTAGCGCTGTATCTATTGCCGCAAACCGCCGCCAAAATGCCCGGGTTTGCCCTGCTGCCCTTCGCCAATGGCAGTTTAGAAGAGGCCATCGCCATTACCGACAATCTCCAGTTTATCTTCGATATCAACACCGACCTCAATCTGGGAGTAGGGTTGTTGGTGCGACCAAATGAAGTCCAATTCCTGACAGACCTGATAGGTTCAGGCGGCCAGGCGCCGCCCTCAAGTCTCCGGCTCAAACTCGGCCTCCAATATTCCAATCCGGATGAACCTACCGTTCTCTTAGGCAAAAAAGACGGCAGCCGCCTGCAAATTGAAAGCTTTGCGGTAAAGGTCGGCGGCGCCATAGCCACCGACGGCAAGCACGAATTGCTGTTGGAGGCAGAACTGCGAGGCGGCAAGCTCGCCATCAAAGCCGGAGAAGGCGACAGCTTCCTGCGCAGCATTATCGGTGAAAATGGCGTCGAAGGCAATTTCGACCTCGTCGTCGGCTGGTCGAGTAAGCAGGGGATTTATTTCCTCGGTAGCGGAGGCTTAGAAATCGCCCTGCCGACGCATATCTCGCTCGGCCCATTGGAAATCCAGGGCTTCACCATCGGCATGCGACCCGAGGCCGGAAAAATCCCCATCTCCCTCGGAGCGGATATTCAGGGCAATCTCGGCCCATTAGCGGCTACAGTGCAGGGAATTGGGTTTAAAGCTGTCTTCTCCTTCCCGGGAGACAACAGCGGCAACCTCGGCCCCGTGAATTTTTCTCCTGAATTCAAATGGCCAACGGGAGTCGGCCTATCCATTGACGGCGGCGGCTTCACCGGAGGCGGCTTCCTTTTTATTGACGTTGACAAAGGGGAATACGCCGGCGGGCTGGAACTCGAATTTCAGGGAACCATCGCCCTAAAAGCCATCGGCATTCTGAACACCAAAATGCCGGACGGTTCCGATGGCTTTTCTCTGCTCATCATTATCACCGCAGAGTTTACGCCGCTCCAACTGGGATTTGGCTTCACCCTCAACGGCGTCGGCGGGCTTCTGGGGCTTAACCGCACCATGGAATTAGAGCCGCTGCGTCTCGGCGTCTTTGACGGCTCCATCAACAGTATTCTTTTTCCAAAAGACATTGCCGCAAATGCCGCCCGCATCATCAACGATATAAAGCGGATATTCCCACCCAGGGAGGGGCAGTTTGTCTTTGGCCCCATGGCCAAACTCGGCTGGGGAACGCCAACCTTAGTCAGCGTGGAACTGGGCCTCCTGATTGAAGTTCCCAATCCCGTCCGACTGGCGCTGCTCGGCGTCCTTCGCCTCAATTTGCCGACGGAGGAAGCGGCCATCGTTTACATTCAGGTCAATTTTATCGCCACCCTGGATTTTGAAAAAAAACAATTCACGCTCGACGCCTCTCTGTTCAATTCCCGCATCCTGACTTTTGCGCTCACAGGAGATATGGCGATACGGATTTACTGGGGAGACAACGCCAACTTCCTGTTCACGGTGGGCGGGTTCCACCCTGCCTATTCGCCGCCTCCCATGGGTCTGCCGACGCTGCGCAGGCTGGCGCTCGTCATCTTCAGCGGTAACCCCGACGTGCGGGTGGAAGCCTATTTCGCCATCACTAGCAATACCGTCCAGTTCGGCAGCAAACTATCGCTTTACGCTGAGGCAGGCCCTGCATCTCTCAAGGGTTATCTCTCCTTCGATGCGCTCATCCAGTTCGACCCATTCATGTTTATTGTGGAAATGGGCGCCATGCTCGCCGTCCGCATTTTCGGGAAAAACATGCTCAGCATCAACCTGCGCTTTGTGCTGGAAGGCCCATCGCCCTGGCATGCCTATGGAACCGGCAGAATTTCCATCAGCTTCCTGCTCTTTGACGTTGACATCACCGTACACTTCGACGTCACATTCGGTGAAGACCGCCGCAAAAAGCTCCCGCCGGTCGAGGTATTCAACCCAATGCTCGAAGCTCTCAGGAAATCGGGCAACTGGCGGGCTGTTCTGTCTTCTGGCGCCGGCATGTTGGTTTCCCTCCGGGAAATATCTTCCGAAGAGCAGGCGGACAAACTCATCCTCCATCCTTTCGGAATCCTCGAGGTCAGCCAGAAAATAGCGCCCCTCAATCTGGCTATAGATAAATTTGGCTCAGGGACGCCGCTGGAAAACCATCGCTATTTCAGCATTAAGTCCTTAAAAATCGGCGCTGAAAACTTCGGAGAAGATCGTTTGGAAATCGTCAAAGAGCAATTTGCGCCGGCGCAATACCGCGCCATGAAAGACTCGGAAAAATTGTCCAGTCAAAGTTTTTCCACTATGCCCGGAGGCGTGCGCATCAAAGGTTCCGACCAATTGAAATCCAGCTATGTATCTGCGATGGAAGTCGTGTACGAAGTCATTTACGCACCGGAAAGACGCAAGATCAAGTTCTGGAAACTCATTGTGGATTTATTCATTCCTCTGCTGAGAATCAATGCCGTCGCAAAATCACAATTAGCATTTGAACCCAATCGCCCATCGCTCAAGGACGCTCCAAAAGCGACCATCCGACCGGAACAATTTGTCGTCGCCAATATGGACACCCTCGAATTGCACGGCGCCGATATGGTTTTTGAAACAGAGTGGGAAGCTAATGTGGCGAGGGCAAATCTGGTGGTAAAGGATGCTTCCTTAGCCGCCAAATTACAGGTCGCATCCGCGTATCAGTTGAACTAAACAGGAGGAAAAAAAATCTGCCTCAGATCCGAAGTGGACTCGGGTAGATTTTCTCCTTTGTCAAAAATCATCTGCGGGAAACCCTGCCGCGCCCCAAAAAGCCTCTAAATCCCATTATCCTAAGTAGCTAATAAAAACTATCAATATGGCCATAGCCCGATACTCATTCCTTCCCTGGCTGCGCCGGGGCATAGCCAACCAGCTTCAGGCGGCAGCCAACGACGCGCCGCGTGCAGAGTTGGACGTAGTGCTCACCCTCGAATCCCGCAAGGCCAAAGACGACGACGACGGCCTGCTCGCAGACACCGCCACACAGAAATTGCTGCTCGTCGGTCCGGGCGATATCGTCGGCGTCAACTCGCGCATGATCGTGCGCACAGAGCCTCGCAACTACATCACAGACTTCGAGCCTAACTACCTGGCTTTCATCGAGTTTTATGATGAAGACTTCCCCTGGCGCTATTCTCCGGAGCCGCCTTCTGGCCACCGGCTTCGTCCCTGGGTAGCGCTAATGGTATTGAGGGAGGAAGAATTTGAGCGGGTCAACATGCCGGGACGTCCGCTGACTTCCATCAAATTGAAAAGCTCCAATTGGCAAAGTTTCATGCCCGCCGAAGACAAAACCTGGGCATGGGCGCACGTACACATCAACGACATCATCAACAATGCAGCCTTAAACGACCACGACTTCTCCGAAGCCGACCGCAGCGCTCTGGAGAATATTTTGAAAAAAAATCCCGACAAGGGAATCTCCCGCCTCGTATCACCCCGCCACTTAGAACCCAAAACCCGCTATCACGCCTTCGTCATTCCCGCTTTTGAAGTTGGGCGGAAAGCAGGGCTGGGTATTCAGATTGCCGAACATGAATCCGGCACGAGTTCCTCCTGGGCGGGCGGACAGACGGAGTTTCCCGTTTACCACGAATGGTTTTTCAGTACCAGCGAAGCCGGAGATTTTGAAACCCTGGTTCGCAGGCTGACGCCGCGCGACATGGATCCGCGGGTGGGTATTCGCAGCATGGACGTACAGCAACCCGGCTACGGGGTGGACGACGTGCATACTCAATTCACGGATGTACAAAAGGAAATCACCCACCCCCTCGACGTGGTCGGGCTGGAAGGCGCCCTGAAAGCGCCCACTACGCGCTCTGTCCCTCTTTCAGAGGACAGCGATTTTGAAGAAAAATTAGAACCCGTTGTCAATCAGCAATTTGTGTTAGAAGAAGAAGGGAGTGGACATCCCGACGAAGACCCAACCATCGCCCCGTCCCTCTACGGGCACTGGCACGCCATGGTAAAGCGCCTCAGCCTCCAACCCGAAGACGCAGGCTGGGTCAACGACCTCAACAAAGACCCGCGCTGGCGAGCCACGAGCGGAATGGGTACCCTGGTTATCCAAAAAAATCAGGAAGCATACATGCGCAAAGCCTGGCAGCAAATCGGAGAGGTAATAGCGCTCAACCGGAAAATCCAGTTCACCCAACTCGGCATGTGGGTGTCGCAAATGATGTTTGAAAAGCACCTGAAAGCCAATCAACCGGAACGCGTTTTTCAAATCACCTCGCTCTTACATGCCAAAATAAAAGGCAGCCCTTACACTATTCGCTATCTCACCCGCAACAGCCTGCTCCCTGCCGCCGTCCTTTCCGGTAGTTTTCGAAAAATGACCCGCCCCAACGGGCTTCCCGCCAAACGACTACTGCCCGGAGGCAATACCGGCGGGCAGGTCGCCGAACTTATCCGGCAGTTGAACGAAGGAAAAATCACCGCAGCTCCGCCCCTTGTCCTGCCCGACGAAACGCCCACCCTTGACAAAGCGGGCGAAGACCTGGGCAAAACCGCTGCGCCTGCCGCACCGTCCCTTTGGAGTAAATACGCCTTCTGGATACTCCTCCTCATCCTGTTCCTGCTGTTGAGGACAGCCTTGGCGGCAGATAGTTTTTTAGTCGTACTCCTTTGTCTGGCACTGGGTCTCTATGCCATCTGGCGTTATTTACAATTCAGGAAAACAGCTCCTGTCGGAGAAAGTCAGCTCGATAAAGTCGCTGAAAACCTTCAACCTGAAAACATGACGCCGGAGGCGGTGGATGAAATCCCCTATCGGGAAAACTTCAGCCTAACGCCGGCAGGAATGGAACCGCCTCAGTTGTCTAAGCCTCTGCCGGCAGGCTCTCCGGCATCGGCAGAATCGCCGGAAGCCAGAGAGTTTCGGGCAGCGCTGGTAGATTTTTTTGGCAGTCTCCAACTCGCCCCGCCGCCAGAGCCGCCATTAAGGCCGCTGGATTTTGGCAATGCCTATTCCAAAGTGATGGGCGCCATTCAACCGGTTTATGCTTTTCCAAAACGGGTAATTCCTCAATTGGTAGTCGGCGGCTTTTCTTACAGCGACTATATCGGGCGCTATGCCGATAAATGGAAATTCACGCCGCTACCCAAAATCGAAATGGAGCGCATCGTGGAAGTCATGGCTTATCCGCATTTCAAAAACGCCATGTACGAACCTCTGCGGGACGCCTCTTCCGAGTTGTTTGTCCCCAACCTCAATCTCATACCGCCGAACACCATTTCCCTAATGGTTACTAACCAGCCGTTTATCGAATCTTATATGGTGGGACTGAATCACGAATTTTCCAGAGAATTGCTCTGGCGGGAATATCCGACCGACCAGAGGGGGAGCTATTTCCGTCAGTTCTGGAACGTGGACAGCTACATAGATAAGGACAACCTGCCCGCCGTGGAGTTGGAGGAAAAACTAAAAGACATCCCTGAAATCCATCGCTGGGGAAAGAAGAGTCGGCTCGGCGCTCACAACCATCGGGAGCAGGGCGGCGACAAGGAACAACTCGTGCTCGTCATCCGCGGCGATCTGCTCAAGCGCTACCCCAACACCATCGTATATGCCATGCGCGCCAAATGGGACGCCGACCCCGATCATCCCAACGACTTGGTCATCTGGGATGAAACAGGCGAAAGTCTCAGCCTAAAGGATCCGAATATTCTCTATCCACTGTACAAGGCCGAGATCAAACCGGATATCACTTTCCTCGGATTTGATTTGACGATTGAAGAAGCCAGAGGGCATGCGGATTTAAAGGAAACAGCCGCCGCCCGCGCCACTATTCCCGCCAATAAGCTCGGTTGGTTCTTTGTCATCAAGGAAGTCCCCGGCGAGCCTCGTTTTGGCCTGGATGAAGAATTGGCCGACAACTCCAGCGAGTTTAAGTGGGACAATATGTCCTGGAAGAATCTCGGCGCCGACGTAGCGCTCATAGACCCGGGCGCTGCGCTGAGTCCCAGCCCCTCAGGCAGTAACCCTCAGGGTATTAACTGGAACAGCAATTCCGCAGACCTGGCCTATATCCTTTACCAAAAACCAGTATTGGTGGCCGTCCACTCTAAAGACATGCTGAAAAACTTAGACTAAGGTCTTTAGCCAGGCATTATGCGAGTTTTTATTTTTTTTAAAAAAATAGTCGCATCAGTTTTTTTTTAAAAAATGAAATAACTCCAAAAAATCAAATACCGCCAAATGGCATGGCGGGTAAAATCAAAACAGATTTTCCAATTTCATAAAATCGTAAAATGGACCAACTGAAAGAAATTCAACAGCATCTTCGAAAACTTCGGGAAAGCCGGGACGATGCTGAAGCCCAACTGCGACAGAGCCAACAGCAATTGCTAAAATTAGAAAAGGCGGCTTCCGAGCTGAAGCGCCAGGGCGACAATCCCAATGTGCGGGGGAAGCTCAAACTGTTGGCGGAGCAAAGCCAAAGTTTAAAGGATAGCCTTGCCGTAGAGAGGGAATCGTGGAGAGATTCCAAACTCAGCGCTAAGAACAATCTGGCCGAGCTTCTTCAACTGCCGCCCTGGACCCTGGTCGAGCAATTGCCCGACAGCACGCCGTTCATGCTGCTGCCGGTAAAAGTGGAAACCAAATTTGCCAAAAATTCCGCCGGGCTACCTGAATTGTGGGTGCGCATTTTCCCCGATACCCTTGCCGTCAACAGCCATGAGGAGAGCCTGATGGAAATAGAAGTACAGGGCGGGCAAGATTACTGGACCGCCATTTGGGAAGCCCGCGACGCTACGGCGGAAGAGCTCGAACAGGCAAGACAAGGCGCCTGGAATGCCTTAGCTACCGCCTTCAATCCCCGGCGCAGTTCCTGGATAGCCTGGAAAACGAAGCCCCTCAACTGGAGCGACGACCTGTCAGGCGTCGCGGCTCTCCAGTTTCCCGAACCAGGTCCGACCAAGTCCTCCGGATGGACGCTGGCCCCTCGCACGAAAATAATGCCCGACCGATTCGTGGTCTCCACTTTTGTGAAACAAGGCGATGCGCTGGTACAGGCGCTGCCGCCCGCCGTGGGGAGACATGTACCGGATACGCTCATACTCAGCCCCGACCCTGCACAGTTAGAAGAGGATTTTGAAAAAGACGATGACACGGGAGAACTATTCCTCGGAGAGGACGTCGCCTGGCTCAGCGATTTTGAAAAGGCGGTGGACTTAGGAATGGGGCTGAAAATCCCCCTGACAGCGCCATACGACACCGAGGGCTTTGACCGCTTAGTCGTTCTGGGGCTTCGGCTGTCAACGAATGCCGAAGACAGCGCCAAAATGGTAGAAGAATTATTAGAGGGTCAGCGCTTTACCAATGGCGTCGCCTTTGTGCCGCAGGGTACGCCGACCAACAATTCCGAAGAGGCCGCTTCAGGTTTTACTTCTTTCGACCCTTCCAACGAACAGAGCTATTTGGCGCAGGCTCATGCCGCAAACCCCGATGACTGGTCTGCCATTTTGGAACAAAATAAAAAGAGAGACGGGCAAAGATTCGCCGAAGCGCTGGGGCTGAGCTATAAGGCTGTGGCGCCTGTCGAAAATTCCAATAGGGAAGATACGGCGGAGGCAATGGCGATGAATGCCGCGCTCTGGCCTGCTACCTGGGGCGAGTATTTGAAAGAAATGCTCAACGGAGTCTTTAACTCAGAAACCAGAACTCAGTTAAAGGATTTCTTTTTGGAAAATGTAACCGGCAGAGGGCTGCTCCCAACGCTTCGGGTAGGCGCCCAGCCCTATGGCATCCTGCTCACCAGCGCTTTTGACCGTTGGGCATGGAGCAAGGAAGAAATTTTCGAAGTGGAGAGGTTTCATCTCGGCCTGCTGAAAAACCTGCGCGAATTGTCGAAGCTCTGGAAAAAGAATATAGGCCAGGTAAAATTCAGCGGCGACGACAACGAACCCTTCCAGCGCCTCCTCGATATCATCGGGCTGAACGCCGGTTCGGTGGACTACTTTTCCAGAAAAGCTGCTTCGGACGACTTCGTCTGGAACTATTACAATTTTCAGGGTAGTCTATGGTCGTTCTTTCATCCCATCTGGCAGGGGATGCTCGCCAATCGCGCTGCATCGCTTTCCGCCCTCGGACTAAGCGATTACAAAAACCTAAAAATCGGGGAGCTGCTATTTTTAAGAGAGCGGGAGCGTCTCTCCGGCCCAGTGATAGACGGCGATCCGGATTTGCCCCTTTCGGAGAAGGAGGGCATACGGCCTTATTACGAAGACGCCGGGAACAATGTCCGACGCAATTATATCCACTGGCTGTTGTCGAGTACGCTCGAGGTCATTGAGAAGCAGCAATTTAAAGACAAAGACGACAAGAGCCTTCCCCGGCCAAAAGCTTTGCTGTACATGTTGCTGCGGCAGTCTCTGCTCAATCAGCTCGTACACTCCGGCAAGGAATGGGTGGTAGCGGAAAAAATTACGCCGGAAGTCCCCGCCCAGCCCAATATGGTGAACATGGCCGGGCAGCAGGTTTTATCCAATCGGGATTTATTAAATGTTGCCAAACCTGAATGGGGCGGTTTAGTCTTAGGTGAAAACATCCTCCAACTGGCTCGCAAGCCCGATCTTGTAACAAATTTCCATTGGACCTGGCTACCAGTGGCCGAAACCCGCAGGGCAATGGAAAAGCTGGCCGATTTGCCCACCGCCAGACTCGAGCGGCTCTTTGCGGAGCACATAGACCTGTGTAGCTATCGCATAGACGCCTGGATAAACGGCATCTTTAACCTCCGGCTCCGCTCCAACAGGGCGCTGGCCCGAAGGCTGGATTTCGACGCCGCCGACTATAGTCAGGGCATTCATCTCGGCGCTTATGGCTGGGTGGAAAATCTGAAGCCCCGCCCTGCCCCACCCCGCTTCATGCGTCCAGCAGCCATTCCGGAGGAATTGCTCAAGCCTGAAAAAGGACCGATTATGTTCGACCCGGCCAATGGCGGCTACGCGCTTTCGCCTTCGATGAATCACGCCGTAGCAGCGGCCATTTTGCGCAATGCTTACATCAGCCATGCCAACAGAGACAACGACTCTCCCTTTTCCGTCAATCTGTCGAGTCGCCGGGTGCGCATGGCCATGAGCTACCTGGAGGGGATGCGCAACGGCCAGAGTCTGGCAGCCCTGCTCGGCTACCAGATAGAGCGAGCCTTGCACGATAATCCGGGTGGTCTGGAACTCGACGAATACATCTACACCCTTCGCGACAGATTCCCCTTTGCCGCCGGCAAACTGGCAGAGGCGCCCGAAGACGCTTCCGCCGAATCTGTGGAAGCCAACAACGTGGTCAACGGCTACGACCTCCTGCATTATGTCAAAGGGAAAGAATATCCTTACGGGCTGCCCGTTCAACCGGCCAGACCAAACGGGCTTCCTCCCGCCGGTTCGGCCAAAGCTAAGGCCATAGAAAAAGAAATTGACCGGCTGGCAGAATCGCTCGACGCCATAGGCGACCTGGCCCTGTCGGAAAGCGTCTATCAGGTAGTGCAGGGCAACTACGAACGAGCGGGAGGAATGCTACAGGCATTGGCCGAAGGCAAGGCGCCTCCCGAAGCCGAATTTGTCAACACTCCCCGCAATGGCAGGACTATTACTCAAAGGATGGCGCTCACTTTCAAAAAAGACGCCGCCGCAAACGTCTTAGCCTGGGGCGCCAGTCCCACCGTTCGCTCCGCCGCCAACGCTCCCGTCAACCACTGGCTGGCGCAAATGCTGCCCGACCGCTCCGCCGTAGGTTTTGAAATAGAGACGGCTGGCGGAATCGAGAGTCTGAAACTGGCGCAGGTCTTTGATTTACAGCCTATTGACTTTGTATTGATGAGCGGCAACAACTTAGGCGATCAGTCTTCCGAGTTAGAGCGGTTTCTCATTTTTAAAATAAAAAAATTAAAAAATCTCGCTGAAGGCGATACACTAAAGATTGATTTTACTAAAAATGGCGGTCAGAAATACAGCCTCTATTTGCTGCAACCCCTGCTGCGCTCGCTGAGAAGGGTCGTCACGGAATCCCGTCCTATGCACGCTCAGGATTTGCTGACAGGAATAGACGGTCAAAAATTGGCGCCGGATAATCCAAAGGGATGGCTCGGCGAGGTCGGCGATTTTAGAAACAGGATAAAAGCAGTCTATGAGCGCTTAGAGGCGGAGACAGACGAGGCCGGCGCAGGTCTGAATCATTTTTACAAAACTCAGATAGAAGGGCCGTTTCAGGATTATTTTGACGACCCCGACCATATCATCGAAGCCGCTTGGGAAGCCCGCCTGGATGAGATTCGCAGTCGCCTGTCGGCGCTCATCGAACTGGCGCTGCCGGAGGCGCTCCCCGCCAGCGTCAGCGGTTACGACGACCGCATTGTGTTGGAAGCCTTAGTCGCCCAGACAAAATCCGTATTGGATATTTTGAAAAAACGCCTGAAGGAAGTGGACGGCGGCAATATGCTGGCGCCACTGACGCCCGACCCAGCCTGGAAACCGGCGGAGCAGGCCGCCGCTATCGAAACGGCGGTGGCCGGCTATGGGCAGGCGGCAAAAATTTTGCTGAACCAGAGCTTCGTGGCGCTGCTCTTCTTCAGCGCCAACAATACGGCGGAGCTACAGGCCTGTCTAACGCAGGACATTGAGCCGGACAGCTTGGAAATAGAGCGCTGGCTACAGGGCATAGGGAAGGTGCGGGAGAAAATGGGGAACCTGACAGCGCTCGTCACTTCGGCAGATTTGCTCATGGACAATGACTTGTCGCTTTCGCCTATCCAGTTACCCTTCGACGCCGACGGGAAATGGGTCGGACGGGAGTTTGGCGATTTTACGCCGCAAAACGACACGACTTCGGTGGTGCTGCACGCAGCGGAGGCGCTCAATTTTTCGGCGCCGCTCTGCGGTTTGGTATTGGATGAGTGGACGGAAGTCATTCCCGAAAAGGAAGTGAACGCAGGCATTAGCTTTCACTTTAACAGACCCAACGCCATGCCGCCGCAGGCCATCCTGCTGGCTGTGCCGCCCCGGATGCAGGGGAACTGGAACTGGGACGACCTCATGGCTATCTTGCACGAGACCCTCGACCGCGCCAGAATGCGAGCCGTCGAACCCAATCAACTGCTGACAGGGCCGACTTTCCAGACTCTGCCGACGGCGATGACCGAGTTTTCCAATTTCAATTTTTCAACCCTGCTCGCGGCGAATGTCTTAGACAAAATAAATTTAGGCGGCTGAGGTCAGTTTTTCATTCGCAAAGGCGACGCTACAAGGGGATTTGAAATACAGTTTAAACCGACATTAAAAATTGCGCTCACCGCGCCGATATTTATTTTTTAAAAAAAAATAATCATGGCCTTTACCGAAGACATTTTACAATTTATTCCCACACAACTACAGCCGGTTTTGCGCCCCCTGATACGGGGCTGGAACCGCTTAGAGGGCAATCCGCGCAAGGCGGACTTCAGCCGCAGTTTGCAGGCAGAAATCAGGGATCCGCTGTGGATGCTGGCTCGGCAATGGCAATACGGGGAATTTGAAGGGGAAGACGCTGGCTCGCCCATCAACGCCGAAGTGCTGACAAAACATTATTTCCTTAATCGCTATGCCGTTGACCGCGAGGCTGCTGCGGCTTATTCAGACGAAATGCCTTTGGAGACTAAGGTGGAGAGAGAAGTCGTGCCCGATAGCTTGGACGCCCAGTTGTTGCTGGCTCGCTATCTCGGGAAGTTGCTGAAAAAGGCGCTCGGCTCCGGCCCGGATCTGCTGGTTGCCAAAAACTGGCTTCGGCAGGAGTTCGGCATTGCAGCGAACATAGACCTCCTGTTGCACAGGGAGTCAGAGCAAATGCACGAGCTGGCGCTGGCCAGGTCTTTCGACGGATACCAGGTGATGAGCGAATCCAGCTCAGGGAGTTTTGAGGCCAAAGTGGATGCCGCAAGCCTGCCCGAGGCTGTCAAAGTGGCCCTGAAAGACGCCGCCCAGAAGCTCAATATTTATTTCAAAAGTTTGTTTTCCCAACCGACAGACGCCGACAACGATGCCTGGAAGCCGCCTTATTTGGAGTATCAGTTTACTGCCGGCGCCGAAAATGAAGCCGGCGACAAGACGCTCCTCTATGCCGAACAATATGCGCAGGGACATCTCGACTGGTATTCATTTGACATTGATAATCGGGATGGCGCCAATCTGAACGACCATCCCGATGAGGCTATCCCAACTCCGCGCGAGATTAAAACTCATTCATCTTTTATTCCCGCTCCGGTGCATTTCGGCGGGATGCCGCTCCCCCGCTATTGGGAAATGGAAGATTACAAAACTGAATTTGCCGACATTACGGCCAACACTACGGATATTGGCAAATTGCTGCTCACCGAATTTGCCCTGATTCACTCTGACGACTGGTGCATCGTGCCATTCGATCTGGAAACAGGTTCTATGACGGAGATGCTGGGTCTGGTGGTGACCGACGTCTTCGGCGAGCGCCTATGGGTGCAGGCCGCCGGATTGGGCGCGGATGAAAACTGGCAGCGCTGGACGCTATTCAACCTGCATAGCGCCAAAGAAGGCGATCTGAGCGATCACCGGCTTTTCCTGCCGCCGACGATTGACCACTGGCAGGAAAGTCCTCCGATTGAGCAGGTCAATTTCCTCCGCGATGAAATGGCGAATATGGTCTGGGCGGTGGAATCTACGCTGCCTTCTCAGTTAGGCCATGGCATCAGCGGCCACGAAACCGCCCAAAAGCTCCGCGACGCCGAGCATCCCGTCCCGCCTGTTTTTCACGAAACGGAAGCCAAAGTGCGCTATGTACTCGGTACTGATGTTCCCTACAACTGGATACCCTTCGCACCCGTCCACCATCCGGGTAGCAACCGGCAGATTCGTCTGCAACGAGCCAAAATGCCTGGGCCTAAGCGATTCAAAGGCGAGTTGTTAAATCACCCGGCGCCGTTTTTTATTCACGAAGAAGAAGTCCCCCGTTCCGGTTCTTTAGCGGCCCGGAGTTATCAGCGCACCCGCTGGTATAACGGCAAGACCTTCGTCTGGATCGGCAAGCGGAAACAGACGGGCAGAGGAGAAGGCGCCAGCGGCCTCGAATTTGACCAGATTATAGTTAATTGAACAACTACCTGAGTTTTAGTAATTTTCGGCCAAAAAGATG
>CAZXQI010000093.1:0-15125 GCA_964643005.1 uncultured Saprospiraceae bacterium
GAATTACAATCTTATATATGCAACAGACTGATTATCATGTTAAAACAACTCTAATGAAAAACATTATTTTAACATTTGCTGGGGCATTACTTTTTACATCGTCCGTGCATGGCCAATCATTTAGGCTTGGGTCTGTTATGGGTTTCACAACCTCTTTTTCCTATTATTATGACAAAGATGTTGACCCAATAAAGAATTTTTCGACCACTGAGCCAACGGCTGGGCTTGAGCTGGATTACTTTCCCTTCAAGTCACAAAATATATTCTTTTCGACTGGTCTTTCATTCGTGAGGTTCGCAAATGCTTTTCGTGTGGAAGGTGTGCCTGTATTTGGGCATAATGAGGGCTTCCAAAAAGTGAAACAACATTATTATGGATTCAAAATGCCACTTCGGATAGGACACAGGTTCAATACCAAAGGGCAGTTAGAAATTAACACATCTTTTGGTTGCGGTTTTACTTTTTTTGTCGGAGAATCTCTTTTCAAGTTTCAGGAAGGAGAATTAAACAGAACAATTAGGGGAAAAGATTACACTTTATACTATGATTTTGTTCACAGAAATACAGGGTCGGAAATAGCTTTATTTTTTGATACAAATATAGAGGTAGGTTATAAGATAACTAAGAAAAACTCAATAGGAATTTCTTTTGCTTATCAATTAGGCGTTACACCTGTCAATGGCTCAATACTTTCCTATAAAATAACCAATAACACCGACCAATATACGCTTATCGGAGATAGCTATATATCTTCTAAAGGAGATGCCATCTTTCTAACTCTTTCACTAAGACATATCTTGGGTAAGGCTAAAAAATAAAAACAAGTAAATGAAGAGCTTTTTTATACTGCTCGCTGTCTCCATATTTATGTTTTTTGAAAAAACAGCCTATGCCCAATCGCTAAGGGTTGGCCTGATGGGGGGGGGGAACAGCTATGTCGTTCTCACATTATTATGACGTTGATATCCACCCACAGAAAACTTTTTACACCACTGAACCTACTGTTGGGGTGGAATTGGATTATTTCCCGTTTAAGTCCAAGAATCTTTTTTTCTCTACTGGTCTTTCTTTTTTGCGATTTGCCAATGTATTTCGGGTAGATGGCGCCCCGCTTTTTGATTACAAGGAGGGGTTTCCAAAGGTGAAACAACATTATCACGGTTTTAAGATGCCCATCAGGGTTGGGGAAAGGCTTAATATTGGAGAACGTACCGAGATTGGCGTCTCATTTGGAATAGGGCTACTGTTTTTGGCCAGACAGCCGCTTTCTTACGGAGACAGAATGTTGTAAGATAGACATGATATTGTAAGCGGCTTCTCTGTGCAATAGCTGCATTGTATAACAACAGGCAATATTATGGCATTGAGTTGTCTCCAGGCTATATAGCTATGGCTAACGAAAGGATAGGGAAATCCCAAAGCCGACCATAATTGGATTTTTTTCTATTTAGATCATGATGACAAAGAAAGCTTCATAAACATAGAGCAGATGGAAAAATGCATATTGGTCTGCCAGAATGCTTATCAATAAGGATAAATATATAGTTATAGGAAAAGAGTCTAAATTTTTATCATATACTGCAAGTAGCCTACCACTTGCGGTCAAAGAAAGTCATTTTAGCCGACAGGCTCCTCCACCCGAATTTTAACTTTATCCAATTCCTTTTTCAACCATTTATCCAGATCGCAATACCAGTCTAAGTGCGGAGACCAGCGACCGCAGCCGCCGGCTGCCGGAGAGTGGCAACAGGTTTCCTCCCATTGTTTTCCGCAGGAGGGGCAGCGGCCTCCAGTATCGAAGGTATGCCAAACGTGGCCGCAGGTACATTGCCACATATCGGAAGGCGTAGGTTCCCAACTACATTTAGGGCAAACTATTTTTACTCCGGCCATAGGATTTGATTTTGACTTCAAATAAAAGAGAAATGAGCGTAAACAGAAAACCGAACTTTAGCAACTTCCTCGTCTGGGAGACAGACCAGGTCGGGTTGCAGAAGTTCGGTTGGAAACGGAAAATATGAGAAAAGGAAATTAACTTTCCGCAGTTCTTTGCTTTTGGTTTTTATAAACAGCTTTCAGGCGTTCGTTTCTCTTGATGACCGAAGGTTTGTTGAACTCCTTACGGCTACGCAGTTGCTTGATAACCTGCGTTTGCTGGAATTTGCGCTTGAAGCGCTTCAATGCCTGATCAATGGATTCGCCATTTTTTACATCAATAATGAGCATACTGAATTTGAATAATTTAAAATGAACAGGATGGTTGCTACGATTGAAAACTACATCCCAAAATAAATTTTTTCAACGGGGCGCAAATTTAAGGAAGTTTGTGCAAAAATGAAATAACTATTTCGCCTGGGTCAAATTTTTATTTTCTATTCCGGCTCTTCCAGTTTGGGCGTTTCCCTGTCTATTTGGAACTGATACTACAAATCAGCGGGGCTTGCGCAGGCCGCCAAAGGCAAAAATGTTATTTTGAAAAATTCTTAACAAAAGTCCTGTATCTTCCGATTTTCTATGCTATCGCTCTTTTCATCTATTATTCCAGAACAAATAGCTAATTCTGATGGGTTCATTCCAACGTTTGTTAGGTTTTAGAATTCTATTCTTTTGGTATCGAAAGCGGTGTGTCTATCTTCGCACCGCTTTTTAACCACTCTTATCCTTATTCACAAAAATTGAGGCAATAGATCACTTCACAAAGGAACAACCGCACTGAAAATCATTTGCCCCTTATCGAACTGCACTAAAATAATATGACAAAAATTAGAAAACCCGAAGGCAGGCTCGGCATCCTCACGCCGGGCATGGGAGCCGTAGCTTCCACCCTGATGGCCGGCGTTATCGCGGTCAACAAAGGCATCTCTCAACCATTTGGCTCGGTGACACAACTTGGCCGCATCCGATTAGGCAAGCGTACTGAAAACAGAAACCCCTTTATCAAAGATTTTGTGCCGCTGGCAAAACTCAAGGACGTTGTATTTGGCGGGTGGGACATCTTTGAAGACAACATGTACGAATCCGCCTCCAATGCAAAAGTGCTGGACAAAGACCTCCTCGAGCAGATCCGCCCTGAATTAGAGGCAATCAAGCCCATGAAAGCGGTTTTCGACAGAAACTACGTGCGCAATCTCGACGGCCATCACGTAAAAAAAGCAGCCAACAAAATGGAGCTTGCCGAAAAGGTGATGGATGACATTCGCCGGTTCAAAGAAGAAAACAAGTGCGACCGACTGGTAATCGTCTGGTGCGGCTCTACCGAGGTATATACCGAGGCAGGCGACGTACACTCCACCATTGAAAAATTAGAGGAGGGTCTGCGCAACAACGACCCCGGTATTCCACCCAGTATGATATATGCTTATGCAGCCGTCAAACTGGGCATCCCCTACGCCAATGGCGCTCCCAATCTCTCCTGCGACGTGCCGGCGATGATTGAACTTGCCAAACAAACGCAGACGCCTATCGCAGGGAAGGACTTCAAAACAGGTCAGACCCTGATGAAAACGATTCTGGCGCCCGGCCTCAAGGCTCGCTCTCTCGGTATAAGGGGCTGGTTCTCCACCAATATCCTCGGCAACAGAGACGGCGAAGTCCTCGACGACCCGGCCAGCTTCAAAACCAAAGAGGTTTCTAAATTGGGCGTTCTTGACCAAATCCTCCAACCGGAATTGCACCCTGAGCTATACAAAGACCTTTATCACAAAGTCCGTATCAATTACTATCCGCCTCACGGCGATAACAAAGAAGGATGGGACAACATTGATATCTTCGGTTGGTTAGGTTACGGAATGCAAATCAAAATTGACTTCCTGTGCAGGGACTCCATTTTGGCCGCGCCAGTAGCCTTAGACCTCGCTCTGTACTTAGACTTGGCTAAGCGCGCCGACTTGTACGGCATTCAGGAATGGCTTTCTTTCTACTGGAAATCTCCACAGTCAGCGCCGGGTCTGCACCCGCAACACGACATCTTTTTACAGCAGGAAAAATTGAACAACACCCTGCGCCACCTCATGGGCGAAGAATTGATTACGCACTTAGGTATGGACTATTACTACGAAGAGTAAAATGCCGCTCCTGCTCATAGCAGGCTTGTCATTACTCCTTTGTCATAATTCTTTTAGCGTGTTCTGGAAAATCATTGGTACCGGCTTTGGAAGCGGCTATTCGCCAGTAGCGCCCGGAACAGCAGGAGCCTTCATCGCCTGTGGTATCCTTTGGATATTACAGGCGATTTTTCCCAGTCAATACTCCGGCGGCTGGGGGCAAATGCAGTGGTTGCTGCTGCTAATTATCCCCTTCTTCTTTCTGGGTGTGCAATCCGCCAATCGGCTCGAGGCAGTGTGGGGAAGCGATCCTTCCAGAATAGTTATTGATGAAATGGTCGGCGTTTGGATTGCAATGCTGGGCGTACCGTTTTCAATAACTAATTTAGCGCTGGCGTTTGTGCTCTTCAGGATTTTTGACATCTGGAAGCCCCTGGGGATTAGAAAAATGGAAGACTTCAAATCTGGTTGGGGCGTCATGATGGACGACGTATTAGCCGGTATTTACGCATTAATCCTGCTACATGGCTACCTGCTTATCAGTCCCTGAATACAGCAAATTGCGCCAATAGAAAGATTGACTGCCCACTGGATTAAAAAAATGAACCGCCGGCAAACGATCTGCTTTTTTAAGAAAAACAAACTTGTGGAAGATATAAGGACACTGGAAGAAAATCTTCCCCCGCCCTTTTTGCCTGCGGAAGTAGCTGCAAAATCGGAGAAGACGCCCCTGCTGCTTTCCTGGGTTCGGGCGAATGTCACTTCCATTGTCGCTACGGTGGTTGATTTTGTAGTCACCATATTTTTCACAGAAATAGTCTCGCTCTGGTACGTGTTCTCTAATGCGCTAGGCGCTGCATCTGGCGGCGTAGTCAGTTTTACCATGTGTCGCCGCTGGGTATTCAACCGCCGCTCTGACCGCATTGGAAACCAGGCATTTCGGTACATTCTGGCTATTTGCCTAAGCCTTACCTTAAATACAATAGGCGTCTGGTTCCTCACAGAAACCTTTCCCATTTCCTATATTATTTCAAAAATAATTGCCGCAGCAGCGGTCGGAGTTTCTGTCAACTTTTTGATTTTCAGGTACTTCGTCTTTAAATAATCATTGCAATCCAGCTCTTTTTGCGCTCCAGGAGCCGACAGAGCCAGGCTAAATGCCCGACAACAGAATGAAAAAAATCCGCTTCATTGCGAATCCTCACTCTGGAGTGCGCCACAACCGGGATTTGCGGGGACTCATCGAGGCAAACCTCAACCACGAGATGTACGAGTACGAATTGTACTTTACAGAGTACGCCGGCCATGCCATTAAACTCGCCGAAGAAGGCGTAAAGGATGGTTGCTACATGGTCGCGGCCTGTGGAGGAGATGGCTCCGTCAACGAGATTGCCGGCAGGATCATCGGCTCTGAAGCGGTGCTTGGCATTCTGCCCTGCGGCTCAGGCAACGGCTTCGCAACGCATCTGGGAATCAGCCGGAATATCGGCAAAGCCATTCGGGTTTTAAATGAGGGCAAAGTCGTTCTCATGGACTCTGCCCTCATGGACGACAAGCCCTTCGTCAACTTAGCGGGCATTGGCTTCGACGCAGAAGTGGCCCGACTCCTGCACCGGAAAAAGGTGAGGGGCATCGTAGGCTATCTCACGAGCACGCTCAAAGAAATCTACAGATACCAGATGCAGTCCTTTGAAATTCAAATTGACGGGAAAAAGCTAAAGCGCACCTGCCTCTTAGTCGAAGTAGCCAATGCGCCGATTTACGGCTATGGCTTTTCTATAGTGCCTCCTGCCAATCCCAACGATGGCCGGCTCGAGCTCCTCATCGCCAACGAGGCTTCGAAGCTCCGCTACCTGTTTGAAAGCTGGCGTTTTCTGAATCGTTCATTTCACAAAAGCTCCTTAGTAGAATCGTATAGCGGCACGGAAATCCTCATCACGCCGGAGAAGCCCACGGCGGTGCATATTGACGGCGAAGGTTACAAATTGCCGGGGAGCGCAAAGTTCAGTATCCGACCCCGCTCCATACGAGTTTTATGCCCTGGTACTTATGCCGACAATCTGCATCATTCGCCCCGCGAAGCTGTATCGTCTTGAGTTTTCGCAGTAGCTTCGCCGCCTCTAAAAAAAGTTTTAAGGAAAGAAATCAGGATGAACCTTTTTATACATACAGCAAAAATACTCGGCCTCTGCGCAGTCATTCTCTTGCAGCTAAATGCCTGTAAATCAGAGAAGAGTCAGGAAGCTCCCGCAAAGGGAGACCCTCAACGGGGAGCGCCCATAGAGGTGGAAGCTTTTATCGTAAGGACGGAAGACCTCGCCGAAAATGTCGAAGTGCCCGGCACCCTGCAAGCCTTTGAGGAGACGGAAATCCGTCCGGAAATTTCAGGGCGCTTAGTTCGGCTAAACATTACAGAAGGCGGCGCTGTAAACAAGGGCGATCTACTGGCCAAACTGTTCGACGATGATTTGCAGGCCCAGCTCAAAAAGCTAAAAGTCCAGTTGGAAATAGCAAAAAAGACGCTGGAGCGCCAGCAGGAATTATTGAAAATTCAGGGCATCAGCCAGCAGGAAGTGGATTTGAGCGAACTACAGGTCAGCAACATCAACGCTGATATAGAATTGGTGGAGGTGGATATTTCAAAAACGGAAATCCGCGCGCCTTACACGGGCAGATTAGGTCTGAGGCATGCGAGTCTGGGCGCCTACGTCTCGCCAACTACGCTGCTCACCACTATTCGCCAGGTCAATCAGTTAAAATTAGATTTTACCGTTTCGGAAAAATACAGCGAGCTTTTCAGCAAAGG
Organism: uncultured Saprospiraceae bacterium; assembly: GCA_964643005.1. Lineage (GTDB taxonomy): Bacteria > Bacteroidota > Bacteroidia > Chitinophagales > Saprospiraceae > UBA6168. The sequence goes on from CAZXQI010000093.1 coordinate 6,850, forward strand.
ACGCAGCGTCAATTTCACCATCTCAGGTTCTAAGCAGGAATACCTCGCCAACGTCTTAGCAACAGAGGCCGCTGTGGAAGCCGACACCCGCACCATGAAAGTGAGAGCCATCGTTGCCAGTCACGATCCGGCTCTGCTCCCCGGCGCATTCGCCAAAGTACTACTGAAGGTCGGTGAAAACGGAAATTCAGTCATCGTGCCCACTCGTTCTGTCATACCTCAGGCGCGCAACAAGCAGGTCATCCTCTACAAAGATGGCGCGCCCGATTTTCGCATCGTGGAAACGGGAATCAGAGACGCCAGTTATATACAGATTACGGAAGGCCTCCAGGTCGGCGATACCGTCCTCACCACGGGGCTTCTGGCCATCCGGCCCAATTCAAAACTGGTGATTACCAAATTGGACTGACATTGAAAGACGTCGTTGGCAGATACAAATTGCCGGCAGTCAGGTCAGGGTAAATTTTCCGGAGAAGGTTGGCGACAGGGTTTCCCGCAGGTTTTAATTTTATTAAAAATACCGCCAGATTTCAAAGGAGTCTAAATGGTCGCCACAAACCTTTACAAAGCTGCGACTATGGTCTCCATAAAATCTTCCACTACCAGCAAAGTCGGCTCCTGGTAGTGCCTGTCGGGATGAAGCCGCCGGTGGTGGATTTCCAATATCTCTCCGTCTTTTTCCAAAAATTTATAAATCGTTCGCATCACTTTGAAATAGCGCCCCAAGTCGTTGACCTTTGGCACGTCTCTGCTGTCCAGCAATTGCATTAATTTTTGAAAAAGCTCAAAATGATAAGGCGCATATTGGATAGGGTATCGAAAGGCGAGATACAGCGATACCATCTGGTAATTGTCGTCGTGGTAATGGCTGTTTTCGACAGAGCGGGGATGGGTTTCCCTGTATTCTCTCAACAATTCATCGCAGTGGAAGACAAATCGGTCAATGCGACCATCCACTTCTTTACCTTCATTAAACAAATCCTGAAACATGGAGCGGACAAACTCGCCGCTCAGGTCGATAAATTTGAGCATCATATTTTTTGGCTCGTAATTTTCGCGATTCCAGAGTCGGCGGGTCTGCGTATTTTGGAGACTGCGATTGTACATGTCTATGAAGTCCGACACTTCCGGATTCCAGGTTTCTTGAAAAACCTTCAGCGACTCCCACTTCCAGTAAGGGTCGCGGTCGGGATTTGCTTTTAAAGAGGATTTGTATTGCTGAATAGCTCCGGTGAGTTTTTGCAGATTCATATTGGATGATAAAACCGAATGTTTGTGCAATCTGACTTTCAGAAGCCGGTGAAATGGTCTTACAAAATTTTGCAAAGGCTCTGAAAATCATCGGATTCTTCCCGGCGAATGTACATATTTGCGCAGACAGTCGTTTTTTGCCGAAAAAATTGGCGCCTGCCGGGGTGGATTTTGACGAGGCAAAAAAACTGCAAAAGAGGAACAATTACCTCAAATCATGAAAATCATTCAAATAACAGATATGCACGTCGCCGGTCCGGACGAGGCGACAAACAGCGTTGACGTCAGGCAAAACTTCCTCGATATCCTGAGAGCGGCTAAGGCGTCGTCGCCGGAATTAATCGTCCTGAGCGGCGATCTGTGTTTTGACCAGGGCGACGAGCGCATTTACCGGTGGATGAAGTCCAGACTGGATTTGCTGAATATACCCTACACCGTCATCGGCGGCAATCACGACAATTCAGAGATGATGGCAAAGGTTTTTGAAATAGAGCATTTGCTGGTTTCAGAGGAGTTGTATTACAAGAGGACGGCGGATCTGCATACCCTGCTTTTTCTCGAAACTTCCACCGGCTATGTCTCCGCTGACCAGCTAAATTGGTTGGATCACGAGTTGAGCCATTTGGAAAGAGATGCGGTCGTCTTTATGCACCATCCGCCCCTGATAGCAGGGGTACCCCACATGGACATCAATTTTCCTCTGAAAAATATGGAGCTTGTGCAGGAAGTCTTTTTCCGCTTCCCGCATCATGTCTCTGTTTTTTGTGGGCACTATCACGCAGAGAAGACGCTCTGCAAAAATAACCTGACCGTGCATGTCACGCCCTCTACTTATTTTCAGATGGACTGGCGACAGGAGGATTTTAAGGTGGATCACCTGCGCATCGCATTGCGCGAGATCAGGCTCCGCGACGACGGAGTGGTGGAAAGTACGGTCGTTTATTTTGACGGAAACAGGAATTGAGCCGGGAATTGATAATTCTCTTTTGGAGCTTTCCAAATGGCAGTTTATCAATTAAGGAATATTTTTAAAAAAACAATTATGCGAGTTTCAGTAATTAAGGTTTACGACAGTCTTATGGGGAGAATGGCAAAGAGAGCAAGGGTTGCGCTTTCCGCATAAGTTTTTTTTCAGTCCGGTATGACAAAAGAAGTTTTACGAATGACGACTGCATTGCCCTCGCCCAACATACATTTTATGCCCCCGCTACAGTCTATATTAATGGAAAAAATATGGGCAAAATGAGAACGCTGGGAGAAGCAGTCTTTACGATTTAAGCTTAGAGAAAGAAATCTTTGGGTCAGAGAAATTCAGATTTTCGACTCTTTTCAAATTTGCGGCGATTTTTTTTGAAATAACCGGTTCTGTAAATTAAAAGTAATCACAAACCAGCCGTTTGCACACCAACTATTTTTACAAATGCTCATTTCTTCCAAACTACCCAACATAGGCACGACCATTTTTAGCGTCATGTCAGCGCTCGCCAACGAGTGCGGAGCGATCAATTTATCGCAGGGCTTCCCCAATTTCGACTGCTCCGATCGCCTAAAAGACTTAGTTGAAAAATATATGCGCATGGGCTACAACCAGTACGCCCCGATGCCGGGAGTGCCCGCCCTTCGACAACGGATTGCCGAAAAGATTAAAACCCTTTACGGAGTGCAGGTTGACCCGGATAATGAAATCACGATTACTGCAGGCGCTACACAGGCCATATTTTGCGCCATTTCAACCTTCGTGCGTCCGGGCGACGAGGTGATACTCATCGAACCGGCTTACGATTGCTACCGCCCCGCCATAGAAGTGAATGGAGGTCTCCCCATTACCTACGAATTAAGTCCGCCAGACTACAGGATAAGCTGGAAAATGCTGGAGCGCCTGATTAGCTGGAAGACCCGGATGATCATCATCAATACGCCGCACAATCCGACCGGAAAGGTTTTAAGAGCGGAAGACTGGAAAGAAATACAGCACATCGCCGAAGACAGAGACATCCTCGTCCTGAGCGATGAAGCTTACGAGCACATCGTGTTCGATGAGCAACAGCACGAGAGCCTGCTGCGCTTTCCGAGTATTTACGAGCGCAGCCTGTCCGTTTTTTCTTTTGGAAAAACCCTGCACGCCACCGGCTGGAAACTCGGCTACATCGTCGCCTCGCCCACTCTGACCAAAGAGTTTCGGAAAGTGCATCAGTTCAATGTCTTTTCGGTCAACACTCCCGTGCAACACGCCGTAGCGGAATTTTTGGACGACCCTGAAGTCTATCTCTCTCTAAATAATTTTTTCCAAAAAAAGCGGGACTTTCTGTTGCAAGCCATGGAGGGTTCCAGGTTTAAACCGCTTCCGAGCGAGGGGACTTACTTTCAGCTTTTTGATTACTCAGCCATCAGCGGGGAGTTGGACAAGAGTTTCGTTAAGCGCCTGGTTACAGATCACGGAGTCGCGGCTATTCCCGTTTCTGCCTTTTACTCCAATGCCAATTCAGCTACCGTCATCCGGCTTTGCTTTGCCAAAACGGAGGAGACGCTCGAAAAGGCCGGAGCGCTGCTGCGTAAGGTTTAATGCTCCCAACTCATTGAAAATCAATAAACAGGAGAACCCTAAAGTTTTAATCTAAATGTTCATTTGAAATGAAAGTCACTGAATACTTTGAAAATGCCAAAGACCGGACGCTGGTTTCCTTTGAAGTCCTGCCGCCGTTGAAAGGTGGAGGCATCAGCGCCATCTTCGATACGCTGGATCCCCTGATGGAATTTAAGCCACCCTTCATTGACGTGACCTACCACCAGGAGGAGTTTATTTATAAAAAAATGCCGAGCGGCTACTATGAAAAGATCGCCATCAGGAAGCGCCCCGGCACGGTGGGTATCTGCGCGGCCATCATGCACCGCTACGGCATAGACGCCATTCCCCACCTGATTTGCGGAGGATTCAGCAGGGAAGAAACTGAAAACGCCCTCATTGATCTCAACTTTCTGAACATCAACAACGTGCTGGCTCTGCGCGGCGACGCGCGGGCTTTTGAGGACAAATTCACTCCCGAGCCGGATGGCCACGAACACGCTCTCGACCTCGTGAAGCAGATTCAGGACATGAACAGGGGCAAATATTTAGACGACAATATCGGCAACGGGGCAAAGACTGATTTCTGTGTAGGCGTGGCGGGCTATCCCGAGAAGCATTTTGAATCTCCCAACTTCAAAATTGATCTCGAATACACTAAGGCCAAAGTAGATGCGGGCGCCAGCTACATCGTGACTCAGATGTTTTTTGATAATAAGCACTATTTCAGCTACGTGGACGCATGTCGGAAGGCGGGCATTACCGTGCCCATTGTGCCCGGTCTGAAGCCCGTGACCAAGGCTCATCAGATCAGTTCGATTCCCCGCAATTTTTATGTGGATTTACCCGAATCCCTCGTACAGGAGATGCAAAAGGCCGCCAATCCTAAAGCCTATAAGGAAATTGGCATCGAATGGTGTATCGCACAGGCGAAGGAGTTAAAGGAGAAAGGCGCTCCCTGCCTCCACTTCTATACTATGGGCGACGCCGACACCGTCAGGCGAATTGCAGAGACCGTTTTTTAGAAGTAATCCAGGTTTTTGAAATCAGTTGAATTACTGCCAACCGCCGCCCAGCGCTTCATACAATTGAATGATAGACGCTAATCGCTCGTATTTCGCATCGGCCAGGTTCAGTTGCGCAATCAACACATTCTGTTGAGCGGTCAATACTTCTAAATAGTTGGCCAGACCATTCAGCAGTAATTGCTGGGAATAGTCCACAGCCGTTCTGAGGGTTTGGTATTGTTGTTCCTGTAGGGCGATGACCTCGTTTTGAGTCTGATAATCGAACAGGGCGTCAGACACCTCGTTCCCTGCCAATAGCAGCATTTGCTGGTACCTTAGGAAAGCCATTTCTTCCTGATTGAGCGCTACCTCGTGCGCCGTCTTTAGTTGCTTCCGGTTGATGATGGGCTGCAATAAACCTCCCGCCACCTGGGCGAAGATTCCGTCGGGCGTCAGCCAGCTCTTAATATCCACATCGCTAAACCCGCCGGAGGCTGTAATTACTAAAGAGGGATAAAAATTGGCTTCTGCAATATTGGTCATCTCCAAAGCCCGAATCATATCGTATTCCGCCATTCGCACATCGGGTCGGTTGGCCAGTAGCTGAGCCGGAACGCCCAAAGCCAGAGAGGTCTGAATGGCCTGATCGTCTATGCCGCTTCTCCTGATGGGGTGAGAAGGTTCGCTCAACAGCAGGCAAAAGGCATTTTCCAAAATCCGCCTTTGGTTTTGTAGGTTCAGCACTATGTTTTGAGCGTCGTACACCAGTGCCTGGGTCTGCTGGATAGCCACAGCCGTCACCTGCCCCGCCTGCATCAGGGATCGGGTAGTCTGCAAACTGCTGTCCCTCGTCAGCGCGCTCAATTCGGCAATTTTGATCTGCTCATCCAGCGCTATTATCCGATAGTAAAGAGCGGCCAAGCCAGATATCAGTTTTGTCTTTACGACGTTTTGAGCTTCAAGCGTCTGCAAATATGCCGCTTCGGTAGCCCGCTGCTGGCTTCTTATTTTGCCCCATATATCTGCTTCCCAGGACAAGTCGGCGCCTAAGCGAAATTGATTGCTCACCGCCCCCTGGCCGGTATATTTGGGATTGTGCGCAACCCCATAATTTAAGGAAGCGTCGGCTACGGGTTCGAGCGCAGACTTGCTTTGTCTCAGATATGCCGCCGCAACGTCAATGCTCTTAATAGCCAGGCGCATATCCAGATTATTTGTCAAAGCCTGTTCAATATAATTTTGCAGAATAGTATCCGTGAACATCCTGCGCCAGGAAACTTCGCCCATAGATCTGTCGTCGCCCACAGTGATTCCCTGGTTTCTCTGAATATCATTCGTGCGAAACAGATCCTCTGTCTGCACTGCGGGTCGCTCATATTTTTTCCCTATCATACAGGAAGACAGAGACAATAAGGCAGCCGTTAATATGACCAGCGATATTTTAAAGCTTGTATTCATTTCTATTGTTCATTAATCATTTATATCCTGTTTTTCGACAATGGGTTTGGAACTCACTTTTTCCTGCAACCATTGGAAAAACACATATAGGGTAGGTATGACAAAAACGGCCAACAGGGTTCCCACCAACATACCTCCGACGGCGCTGACGCCAATGGCTCTGTTGCCCACGGCGCCTACCCCCGATGCCAAAGCCAACGGCATCAACCCAAAGATAAAGGCAAAAGAAGTCATCAAAATAGGACGCAGACGAGCCTTGGCGCCGTCAATAGCGGAATCCCATAGCGTCTCTCCATGCCTTCGTCGCTGTACGGCAAACTCCACGATCAAAATGGCATTCTTGGCCAACAGGCCAATCAACATCACCATAGCTATCTGGAAATAGATATTATTATCCTGACCCGTAAACCAGGTAAAGAAATATGCTCCGAATATACCTAAGGGCACGGATAGTAAAATGGAGAATGGCAGCAGATAACTTTCGTATTGAGCAGCTAATAAGAAGTAGGCAAAAATAACCACCAATAAATATATGACCCAGGTTTGGCCGGCAGATAGTACTTCCTCGCGGGTTAGTCCTGAGAAGTCGATATCGAAGCCTTTAGAGAGACGCTGAGCTTCTTCCTGTATGGCTCTGATGGCGTCGCCGGAAGTATATCCCGGCGCAGCGGCGCCCGTAATCTTGGTAGAGGTAAACAGGTTGAAACGGCTGACAGCCTGCGGTCCGAATACCCTTTCCAAACTGACAAACTGTGTAATAGGCGCCATATCTCCATTGCCCGTCCGGATATACATTTTATTGAGGTCTTCCATCTTTACCCTGTCGTCAGGCGGCGCCTGTATATATACCCTGAATTGTTTTCCAAAGCGGGAGAAGTCGGCCACATAAGCCGAACCGATATATCCCTGTAAGGTTCTAAAAATATTATTGACCGGCACGCCCGACTGCAAAGCCAGGGGCACGTCAATTTTCAATTCATATTGTGGAAACTTCGTACTGAAAGCGGAGGAGGCGTATTGGATCTCCGGCCTTTGATTGAGCGCTCTGAGGAAGTTTTGATTTTCCTGATCTAAGTTTTCAAAACTACCGCCGGTTTTATCCTGTAAATTGACTTCAAACCCACCGGAGGCGCTAAAGCCTGGCACGCTCGGCGGAGCAAAGAAGATGATATTCGCCTCGGGTATCTGAGCGGCGATCTGAAATAATTTGCCCTGTATGGCTTTCACGGACTGATCGGGTCGCTTTCTCTCATCCCAGTCTTTCAAGCTCACAAAGCCCAGTCCGTAGTTGGAGCCCTGGCCGTTGATCATACTCCAGCCGGCAGTGATGGCCACAGATTTTACTTCGGGGATTTTTCGGATTTCGTCCTGTAGCCTTGTGTTGACGTCAACGGTAGCATCCAGGGATGAACCTTCCGCCAATTGCACGTTGGCGATGATGACCCCCCGGTCTTCATCGGGAATAAAGCCCGTGGAAACATGCGAAGAAACCCACCAGATCCCGGCAATGGCAAGGAGAAGAACGAAGGGGGTAATCCATTTGTGTTTAAAAATAAAGTGCAGCGCCTGTACATATTTATTAAGCGTCGCCCTGAACCCTGCGTTAAAGGCCAGGTAAAAACGCTGCAAGAGATTCAACTTTTCGCGCTCCTTGTGAGGCTTTAGGAAAATGGCGCACAAGGCAGGGCTGAGGGTCAGGGCATTGACAGCCGAAATGACGATAGCCGTCATCAGCGTAACCCCGAACTGATTGAAGAATACGCCGGTAGGTCCCTTGATAAAAGTAACCGGCAGGAACACCGCCGCCATGACGAGGGTGATGGATACGATAGCCCCCGCTATTTCGCCCATGGCGTCGTGCGTTGCTTTTCTCGGATTTTTCTCTCCGGCATCTAACTTGGCGTGTACCGCCTCCACCACCACAATGGCGTCGTCCACCACGATGCCGATCGCCAGCACGAGCGCAAAAAGGGTCAGCAGGTTGAGCGTATAGCCAA
>CAZXQI010000094.1:0-7828 GCA_964643005.1 uncultured Saprospiraceae bacterium
AAAATCTAAAATTTAACAAACTGAATCATTCCATTTTCAAGAGTTAACCGTCAGGAAATTGGTTTTTAAATATCAACAGAATCAAAAACCACATTTTTAGACTGTAAAATTTTAGCTACCATGAAAAAATTACTTTTTAGTCTTATCACTCTCTTCGTTCTCGTCCAGTTTGCCAATGCACAGGAAGATCCAGGGAAGGCTGTAACAAAGGCCAAAAGAGCTTTAGACAGCTACAACATCTCTCCTTCCAGCAACCTGGCCAAACTGAACGAGGCGGTAGAACTTTCAGACTATGCCATCGCAGCCGATGTAAATCAAAGCAACCTGAAAGCATGGCAGACCAGAGGAGAAATCTACAATTCTCTGGCAGACAAGGATATTGCCTTAATGGCTATCAATCCTGACGCTACGCCTGAACGGCCGGATGCACCGGTCATCGCAGCTGAGGCTTTTTCCAAAGCTTTAGAGCTGGCTCAGAAAAAATTTGAAATCAAAGACGCATTAAAGGGCATGACGGAAACTGCCGGAAAGTTGAATAACATTGGCAACAAACAAATCCAGATGCAGGATTATGCCGGCGCCGCTACTTCACTGGACTGGGTGTTGAATATTGACACCAAATTGCGTGAAAACGGCAATTCGCCCGTAATACCCGACTCTGAAATGTCTAACCACCTGTACGTGCTGGCTTTTTGCTCCAAAGCCTCTGGCGACGATGCCAAGGCTAATTCCCTGTTTAAGCAGCTATATGAGAAAGGCTCCGACGAGCCTGGCGTTTATTCTGAATATTTCAACATCCTTTACCAGAGCGGAGAAAAGGCCGAAGCATGGAAAGTGTTCGAGGTCGCCCGGAAAAAATTCCCGTCCAGTTCCGAGATTTTATTCGCTGGAATCAACGCCAAAATCGCCGAGCAGGATTTCGAATCCCTCAAATCCATGTTGGAGAGCGCCATTGAAGCGGAACCCAACAACCCGTCCGTTTACACCGCATTGGGCAATGTCTATATGAACCTGTTCACTCAGGAATACGGAAAAAACAGCCAATCCGCCCTGGCGCAACAATACTTCGATCAGTCGCTGGAATATTTCAATCAGGCTATCAAAATAGATCCCCGTCAGTTTGACGCAATTTACAGCATTGGCTCCCTCTACTTTAACAAGGGCGTCGAACTGCTGAAAGAAGCCAACGACCTGCCGATGACGAAAGAAGGCCAGGACAAATACAAAAAACTCAACGACAAGGTCGGCGAACTGATGAAAACCGCTCTGCCTTATTTCCAAAAGACAGAGGCTATCGAACCCAACGACATGAATACGCTGATCGCTTTGTCTGAAATCTACGCCAGAATGAATGATTTTGAAAAATCGCAGTTGTTCAAAACCAGGTTGGAAAATCTGCGAAATGGCGAAAAAGCGGACAGCTCTTATTTCAAGGACTGAGAAAAATTGAGCTTCTAAAAGAAAGGCAGACGCCGGGCAACCGCTTCTGCCTTTCTCTTTTTTTGGGACTGCCACTTTCTTTTAGACGCTTTCGAATTTAATAACTCACGCAGATTTTGCCCTGGAAGAACTACGGCTTTATGGCGACCCAGGCTATCCCCTAAGCGCTGAGAATTCATTTTTAAACGCAGCGGGAATTTTTTCTCAGGAGAAATTATGTACTTAGAGCCTTGAAAAAATGCTGCTGCATGTCTTCCTTTTTTTTAAATATTTCCAAAAAAACAGACTCCCTCAATGAAGCGGTCGGCAGGGCGAGCTCCTGGCTGACTTTGGTTTTGCTGGCGGTGGTCTGCTTCGACGTCGTCGCACGAAAGGTTTTCAACTTTTCCCGGGTTTGGTTCATGGATCTGGAGTGGCATCTCTTTTCGCTGATTTTCCTGCTCGCATCGGGCTATGCGCTCCTGCACGATCGGCACGTGAGGGTGGATCTCTTTTATGACAATTACACCAAAAAGGATAAAGCGCTCACAGATTTCGTCGGGAGCCTGCTGTTCCTGATACCCTGGTGCATCATCGTCATCGCGTATGCGTTGAGCTATGCGATGGACGCTTTCCAACTGAGGGAAGGCGCCTCTGAACCGGGCGGACTGCCGGCCAGGTATGCGATTAAATTTGCAATCGTGCTGGGCATATTTCTGCTGCTGCTCCAGGCATTTTCAATGCTGATCAAAGCGGCGCTCATCCTTTTTGGAAAAAATAAAAATGGGGCGTCGAAGGTCGAACAGGAAGAAGAATCCTAAAATTCTACAACTTTCAATCACGGTAATACATGGGTCTGGAAGTACTGGCGCTCTTGCTTTTTCTCTGTGTTTTCATTTTGATTCTATATGGATATCCCGTCGCATTTACGCTCGGCGGCCTCTCCGTTATTTACGCATTGTGCTTTTTAAGCCCCTCTTCCTTAGAGGCGCTGCCCTCCCGCTTCATGGGCGTCCTGACCAATTATAATCTGATAGCGGTTCCGCTTTTTATCTTCATGGGTATCATGCTGGAGAAATCGGGATTAGCGGAGAGCCTGTTGGAAACGATGGCCATGTTGTTCGGAAAACTGCGGGGCGGTCTGGCCATTTCCGTCGTCATCGTGGGAGCCTTACTGGCTGCCTCTACCGGCATCGTCGGCGCAACGGTCGTGACGATGGGACTTATCAGCCTTCCCACCATGCTAAAAAGGGGCTACCAGCCGGAGCTGGCTACCGGAACTATCGCCGCCTCCGGAACCCTGGGGCAGATTATTCCGCCTTCCGTGGCTCTCGTCCTTTTGGGCAGCATTATGGGCCTGAATATTGGCGACCTGTTTGCGGGCGCCGTCATTCCGGGCGCCCTGATGGTAGTAGCTTACGTGGTTTACATTCTCGTTTACGCCCGATTAAAACCGGAAGCTGCGCCGCTCAATTCTGGAGATGAGTTCCGAAATTTTCGAGAAGTAGAATTTTGGAAAAAAGTCATTCAGGCATTTTTGCTGCCGCTGCTGCTCATTCTGGCGGTGCTGGGTTCTATCTTTCTGGGCTGGGCAACCTCTACCGAAGCGGCTGCCGTTGGCGCATTTGGAGCTTTGTTGCTCACAGCCTTTCAGCGCAAAATCAATCTGTCAGTGCTCAAATCGGCCATGCAGGAAACTACGCACCTGACTTCCATGGTGTTCCTCATCCTCTTAGGGGCTACCACTTTTTCCTTAGTTTTTAGAGAAATGGGCGGCGATCAGTACATTGTTAGTTGGATAGAGCGCTCCGAGTTGTCGCCTTATACCTTTCTTTTCGTGGTGATGCTCATCATGTTCATTGCCGGATTCTTCATTGACTTCATTGAAATCATCTTCATCATCGTGCCGGTTGTCGTGCCGGTTTTCCTGCGCTACCAAATTGATATGCTGTGGCTGGGCATCCTCATGGGCGTCAATTTGCAAACTTCCTTCCTGACGCCCCCCTTCGGGTTTTCTCTTTTTTATCTGAAAGGAGTGGCGCCCGCCAACATCACTACCGGGCATTTGTACAGGGGCATCATCCCCTTCGTGCTGATTCAGTTAGGCGTCTTAGGTCTCATCGTTTTCTTCCCGGAAATTATCCGGTACAGCATTTCCATTTTTAAAATGAATTAATTGGGAAGGAATAAAAAAGAGGGCGAACTAAAGACGGGTCGCCTCTCTATGCACTGGCTTTTGGTTTCCCGCTCCTGAGTTTGTACGTCCAGGTGATGAATATTTTGCACACCACTTCTCCCGACAAATTTCTCCCAATAGCTTCCATTTCAACGGTCTGTGCCTCTCCTGTTTCCAATGCCAGACGGACGGCTTCAAATGCCTTTGCCCCGTCCTCGCAGGTAAAGGCGGTCAGCCCTGTCGCTTTTTTGACGAACTCCGCCCGCTGCTCCAAAACTAAGAGAGAAATATCCCCCCGCCCCAATCGGGCGAGGTTGGCCATGATGCCGGTGGACAATTCTCCCGCGCCACACAAAGCGGCGAAGTAGATGGAGCGAAAAGGGTTCTTTGTGCGCCAGTTGTAGGGTAGGGCGACTTCGGTTTGCGTTGGCGTTGCGCTTTTTACCCGGATTCCAAGCCAGATAGCCGAAGGCAAGTTTTTCCAAAAATATAGAAACAATTTCCAGCGGGAACCGACGGCGGCCAGGTAGTTTTTTGCTTCGTCGGTCAGTGCGAGCGGCGGCTGTTGTTGGGACATAGTATTGGAATTTTTGTGATTTTTAAAAACCCGAAGACCTAAGTGAAATGCTTGGAAGCTCCCCTTTCACCTTATAATAAAGGTATCCATTTAGATTTTCTGCGAAAATAGAATTAGAATGAATAGCTATCGAATTGCGACTGAACTAAGACGCCAGCTTGACGATCAGCGGCGCCGCCGTCAATTCCAACCACATTTCGCCCTCCTTTTGCCAGGGCAAAGCAGCCGGCGTGCCTCCTTCGGATTCGCCGTCCAAGCGAAAGGCGGCGGCGGCGCGGAGCTTAGTTTTCCACCTCAGCCTGCGCTGCGCCTCGGAATCGCCGTCCACAGGAAGCCAGCCGATTAAATGCGTGGGCTTTCCCGCCGCATCTCCCAGCAGGTAAATCACGGCGACTTCATCTTCCCGGACGATGGAATGAAAATACTGCCCGCCCGCCCGTTCCACCAAAGACTGGAGCGCAAAAAACGCCTTCTTTTTTTGAAAATTCACATTGGCAGAACCGGTCAGCCCCGAGCGGGTGTAGAGCGAGGAAGGAGAATTGTCGTTGGCGTAATAAAACCAGGTGATGCGATCCAGCCCCAAACGAGAGGCAATCAGGGCGGCGCGGATGGCGTAGCGGGCGGCTGCTTCCTCGCTCACACATTCATTATGCGTACATTCCTCCCCGGCTCCGGGCGATTCCCAGCCCCATTCGGAGAGGTAAATCTTTTTGCCGGGCATGTTCTGATTCCTCCAGCGTATGGCATTGAGGATTTCCCAAAAAGTAGAATGGGCATGCTCCGGATGGACGGCTTTCTGTCGCCCTTTGGAGTCAGTCAGGTAGCTATATGCGTGGATGTTGATGCCGTCCAACAGTTGGGCGGCTTCCTGCGAGATGCGGGCGCCCATGTAGTTTTTAAAAATCCCGACCGTTTCGGCGGAGGGATTGGCGGCCTGTAGTGCGCAGGGAAAAACCTCTACGGTTGAATCGCCCTGCGCCGCCCCCTCGGCCATGCCCAGGAGTATTTCCCGATAGACGTCCGCCGGATAGCTCCAGGGTTCGTTGCCCGCTTCTATGGTGCAGACCAGCCCGTTGCCCTCCTTTGACCCAAAATGGCGGGTAAAGCCAAAGGCGTAATCGTAGCCCTCCTGCCTCGGATTTTTCCATTGGTCAGGGTCGAAGCGATAAAACTGAAGACTGGTCTGTATGTCAAAACCCGCCTCTTTCCAGGCGCCATACTCCCGGTCCCAGTTGAGCCAGTCTTTGGAGGGGGTTCCCCTCCCTCTTGCCATTTCCTTAAAATCCATCTTCGCTCCGGGGCGCTCAATATCCCAGGTCATGTCGTGATAGTTCCGAAGATGGGACGCCACGGGGAGATAGCGCCAGGGGCCTCCATCGGGTTTGAGCTGATCGGAATACAGGTTCGTTCCCCAACTCCAATAGGCGTTGACGCCGAGCATTTCCCGAAGACTTGCGCTACCTCTCAGAGCCGACGGAGGAGGGCCGTAATGGCCATACCGGTCGTAGGCCTGTAGTTCCCAGACAAAGACTTTGTTCCAGTCTCTGGCCTCAAGGGTGTGTTCAATTTTCAGATAGCGGGCAGGAGTTTCAGGGGAAACAGCGCTGATGAAAGTTTGGAGATTGTCGGAGTTAAGTTCGCCTATCTTCGTCCAATGCTTACGATCTGTACTCTGCCAGAGACTGGCACTGACCGCCGATTGCTCTCCCGCCCAGTGGCGACTATAAACTGCGCCAAGGGGACGCAAACTCCCAAAATCAACGATGACGAATTCCTTTGGCAGACCGGCTAAAGCCGCTATTTCAAAAACGTCGAAATCGGAGTCTGAAGAAAGGTGGACGGTTCTGGCTCTGCTGCCGGGTACTTCCCACCTTTTTAACTGGAAATTATTCGCAGTCTCGTAGCTGCCAAGTACGGCTATTTGGCCGTCTGGATTTTCGAACTCGATGGTTATCGGCGCCCTTGCCTGGCATTTCAGAGAGACAGAGAATAGGGAGTCGGCCTTGCCCAATAGGATGCTGACTTTCCGCTCTTCATTTGGAGCGGCGCCGATCCTCGCAAAACTGGACAAATCCCCATCTGTCATTTTCTCAATGTTTTCACAGGCTTTGCACTGAGCCAGATTAATGCCTTTTTGAAAAAAAATATTCTGGTCAGTCCGCCTGATGAACGCCTCCGGAAGCGGCGCATCCGATTGCCAGGCGGTACCGGGGTCGCCGTCGAGGATGCGGCTGACTTCGGATGAATTGGAACTAGCTTCGGCCTTTGCCCCCAGGGTAAAAGAGGGAACCAGACCGGCGTCGGGATTGAAATCGGGAGCAACCCAGCCCGAAAGATGGCGGGAGAATCCGAGGGAAATCAGCGCAACCAGCAGCAGAAGGAATGAAAAGGAAAGCAATTTTTTCATAGTCGTTTCATGTGCGCCAATGGAAGCGAGCGGGATAATTTTTTCATCCTGCCGCCTCCACGTGCATTTCTTTGCGCAAAATAGAATTTACAGGATACCTTTTTTTAAAAAAATAATGGTTGAAGGGTAGGGGGTGAGAAAGGCTCAATCTCTTTTTTCGGCAATTCGGGGCTTAGCCAGAGCTTGTTTAAAGGAGTCTGCGACTGTTGAGCCTAAGGCAATTTTTTGGCGCAGGGTTTTTTCCAGATTTTAACCTTCTCCGAATGATTATTGAATTTCAAAAGAGCCTGAATAATTACAAAAACCTTTTGGAACAAAAATTAAAAATATAAGGGAGCTAAGTTATTAGATATCGCTGATTTATGGCGTAATATCCTGACCCTGACTTTTTCATGCGGGGCGGTAAAACGGATTTTGACCGGCAGGTTTTAAAAAGCTACGGCGCCTGATTCAGAGAAGCCCCCTGTCTCTCAGCATTTTAACCTTCAACAGGGCGACCATAGCCATGGCGTCGGTGATTTTTCGGTTCAGAACCATTTCAACCGCCTCATCGAGGTGGATTCGTTTGAGCGCAAGCTGCTCTGTTTCCTCCGGCTGCGAAGAGCCAAAGGACAAATCTTTGGCGACGAAAATCACCCCCCGCTCGTCGGTGACGGAATTGGATATATGCAATTCGCCTACTTCGATCCAGTTCTTCGCCGTGATTCCGGTTTCCTCCAGCAACTCCCTTTTGGCGGAATCTATTGGCGGAACCTCCAGAGGGCCGCCGCCTTCCGGCACTTCCCAACTGTAGTGGCTGAGGGCGTAGCGGTACTGCCCCACTATCCAGGTATAGCCCTCCTCGTCTATGGGAACGATGGCGATGGCGATATTTTTAAAATGCACCACCCCGTAAATTCCAGAGCCGCCGGAAGGGTTGAGCACTTCGCGGTGGGTGACTTTTATCCAGGGGTTGTCGTATATTGTTTTCACGTCGAGCGTCTGCCAGGGATTTTTCATTTTTTAAAAATTTATGGTTGAAACGACAAAAACCAATCCTTTTGTTCTGAACAACGGGCGCCTTTTCGCCCAGATTATTGAAAATAAAATTACTTCCGTTTTTTCTTTTCTTTCAAAAATAAAATTTCGCAATTTTTGATTTCTTCCGTATCCATATTGCTGATTATCAATAGCTTGCTTAGTAATTTCCCTTTCTAATTTTTCTGTCCTGCGGGCGCCCCCTTTTTAGTTTTAAAAAAAGCTAAACCTT
>CAZXQI010000094.1:7838-14695 GCA_964643005.1 uncultured Saprospiraceae bacterium
ACCTTATCTATACTTTTTTGTATAAAAAGACGACCTTCGCAGCCTATTTGGATTTAGTCAAAATAAGATTGTCTTTTTTTGAAATAATCTGAAGGCCACCAAACGTAAAATTTTAAAATCAATAGATTTATGAGCGACTCCATGCAGACACTCGAACAGCATACCCAAAGTGAATACAAGTATGGCTTTACGAGTGACATTGAGATGGATACTCTGCCGAAGGGATTGAACGAGGAAATCGTCCGGCAGATTTCAAAGAAGAAAAATGAGCCTGACTGGCTCACGGAATGGAGGGTAAAAGCCTTCCGCCACTGGCAGACTATGACCGAGCCTCACTGGGTCAATGTTGAGTATAATCCAATTGATTATCAGGATATTATCTACTATGCCTCTCACAAGAAAAAGGCGAAGAGCATGGACGAGGTAGATCCTGAACTGCTCCGCACTTTCGAGCGCTTAGGCGTGCCTTTGGAGGAACAAAAGGCCCTGGCGGGGGTAGCGGTGGACGCCATTCTCGACAGTTCTTCCGTCAAGACGACCTATCAGGGGAAACTGGCGGAACTGGGTATTCTCTTCTGTTCGTTTAGCGAGGCGGTTCAGAGTTATCCGGCATTGGTTCAGAAATACCTCGGTTCGGTAGTTCCCTATACCGACAACTTTTTTGCAGCCTTGAACTCGGCTGTGTTTTCCGACGGCTCCTTTGCTTACATTCCGCCGGGCGTGAAATGTCCGATGGAATTATCCACTTATTTCCGGATCAACAAGGCCAACTCCGGTCAGTTTGAACGCACGCTCGTCATTGCCGACGAGGGCGCCCAGGTGAGCTACCTGGAAGGCTGTACCGCTCCGCGCCGGGACGAAAACCAACTCCACGCAGCCGTTGTGGAATTGATAGCTTTAGACAACGCCACCGTCAAGTATTCGACGGTGCAAAACTGGTACCCTGGAGATAAGGACGGAAAAGGAGGGATTTACAACTTCGTGACCAAGCGGGGTCTGTGTGCCGGCAGGAATTCAAAAATCACCTGGACGCAGGTGGAAACAGGTTCAGCCATTACCTGGAAGTACCCGGGATGCGTGCTCAAAGGCGACAATTCCGTTGGCGAGTTTTACTCTGTGGCTATTACCAATCACGCCCAGCAGGCCGACACGGGAACGAAAATGGTACACATTGGAAAGAACACCAAAAGCACCATCATCTCCAAAGGTATCTCTGCCGGCAGGTCTCAAAACTCGTATAGAGGCCAGGTGAAGGTGAATAAGAGGGCGGAGAATGCGCACAACTTTTCTCAGTGCGATTCTCTGCTGATGGGCGACAAGTGCGGCGCGCACACCTTCCCATATCTCGAAGTGGAAAACAGCACTGCCAGGGTGGAACACGAAGCGACAACTTCCAAAATAGGCGAAGACCAACTGTTCTATTTACAGCAACGGGGCCTGAGCGAGGAGGATGCTATCAACCTCATCGTCAACGGCTTTTGCAAAGAGGTGCTGAATGAACTGCCGATGGAATTCGCAGCAGAAGCTAAAAAGTTGCTCGAAATCAGCCTCGAAGGCAGTGTTGGTTAATTTTTTTAAAAAAATAAAACTTGTAAAAATTTTATAAAATGCTCACAATCAAAGATCTGAAAGTTGCAGTAGAAGGGCACGACATTTTAAAAGGCGTCAGTCTGACGGTTAATCCCGGAGAAGTTCACGCTATTATGGGCCCCAATGGCAGCGGTAAAAGTACCTTAGCCAACGTGCTGGCCGGGCGGGAAGAATACGAAATAACAGGAGGTAGCGTCACTTTTAAAGGGCAGGACTTGTTGGATATGGACGTGGACGAACGTTCCCATGCCGGCATCTTCCTCGCTTTCCAATATCCGGTGGAAATTCCCGGAGTCGCCACCGCCACCTTTTTGAAAAGCGCCATCAACGCTCAACGGGAAGCCAGGGGGTTGGCCGAACTCAAGCCGGTGGAAATACTAAAACTGCTCCGCGAGAAAATCAACCTGCTCAACATGGACGAGAAGTTCTTACAGCGCTCGCTGAATGAAGGCTTCTCCGGCGGCGAGAAAAAGCGCAACGAAATGTTGCAAATGGCTTTGCTCGATCCTTCACTCGCTATCCTCGACGAAACGGACTCGGGATTGGACATTGACGCGCTGAAAATCGTATCCGATGCTGTCAAT
Source organism: uncultured Saprospiraceae bacterium (assembly GCA_964643005.1). Lineage (GTDB taxonomy): Bacteria > Bacteroidota > Bacteroidia > Chitinophagales > Saprospiraceae > UBA6168. The sequence continues at coordinate 10,013 of CAZXQI010000094.1, forward strand.
CAGATGCGCAGCCCCGAACGCTCGTTTATCGTCGTCACGCACTACCAGCGACTCCTCAACTATATCGTCCCCGATTTTGTACACGTGCTTCAGGAGGGTAGAATCGTCAAATCCGGCGGCAAAGAACTGGCGCTCGAATTAGAAGAGCGGGGCTACAACTGGCTCAAAGAGGAAGCGGAACTGGCAATCTAAACGATTGGAAAGCATTGGAATTTCGTGGAGATTCTTTTCTTTAGAAACTTTATTATCAATGGGTTAAGATAATATTTTGAAAACCCTGCGAGGAATTTTATTTGATTTTAAAATAGTACCGGCATAGCCGGATTTACAATAAAAAATTATGGCAGCAATACTGCAAAATCAACAGGCTGAGGTCAAATTGCATTTCAGGTCGCTGTTTGACAGGTACGAAAGCAATCTGAACGGCAGCCGCAATCACCCGATTCACGCTATTCGGCGGAAGGCCATTGAGGCTTTGGAGTCGGTTTCCTTCCCCACGCGCCGGGATGAGGACTGGAAGTACACCAGCCTTACCCGATTGCTCGACCCTGAATACAGGGCGGGCGCTCCCGTAGCGCTGACGGTAAGGCAGGCGGAGGCTTTTTCCATTAAAGAGCTAAATGCACATCAATTAGTTTTCGTGAATGGGTTTTTCAATAGTGAACTTTCCGACCTGAAAAACCTGCCGGAAGGCCTCGTCATTATGCCCATTGAGGAAGCCATGCGGCATGAGGATTATCGCGGAATCGTCGAAGAGAATATTTCTTCTATTTCCAATAAGGTGAGCGGCGCTTTCTTAGCCCTGAATACCGCTTTTGCAAAAAACGGCTACTTCATCTATGTTCCAAAAAACATGGTAGTAGAGAGACCGATTCACTTCAACTATATCGCTACCGCCGGAGATCAGCCTTTCTTCTATCATCCACAGATTGTGATGGTGGCCGATCGCAACAGCCAACTGAGTCTGTACGAGAGCTTCAATGCACTGGAGGACGCCGGAATTTACTTCACGAATATAGCCGACAGGTTTATTTTGAAAGAAGGCGCTATCCTATACCACTATCTATTGCAGAATGAAGGCTTAGAGGCTTTTCACATCAACAATACCACGGCGGAGCAAAGCCGGAACAGCAACTACAGCGCTTTCACGGTAGATCTGGGCGGCCGAATCGTCAGGAATAACCTGAGCGCCATTCACCAGGGAGAATATTTAGAGACTCACTTTTACGGAACCTATTTTGGAAGCGGGGAACAACATATTGACAATCAGACTTTTATTGACCACGCTTTGCCGCATTGCGAAAGCAACGAGCTGTACAAAGGCATCCTGACGGACAAGGCTCGGGGCGTGTTCAACGGCAAGGTGCTCGTCAGACCAGATGCGCAAAAGATAAACGCTTATCAGCAAAACAGCAGTCTGGTGCTCTCTCCCAATGCCATTATGGACGCTAAGCCGCAGTTGGAGATTTTTGCCGACGACGTCAAATGCAGCCACGGCGCCGCCATCGGTCAACTGGATGAGTCTTCTGTCTTCTACCTGCGCAGCCGGGGTCTGAACGACGAGCAGGCCAGATCCCTCCTAAAACACGCCTTCATGAAAGAGGTGCTGGACTTCTTCCCATCTCAAATCCTCCGCGACGCATTCGATGCGCTGGTGGTGGAAAGACTGGGATAAGCGCTTTAGGTATAGCTGAGGAGCTGCGATTGAACTTAAAAGATACTTTGATTATGCAAACACAGGCGCTCGATATGCCATTTGATGTTCATCGGTTGCGGGAGGATTTTCCCCTGCTGAAACAGGAGGCGCATGGGCGGCAGATTGTCTTTTTGGATAGCGCCGCTTCCAGCCAGAAACCGCAGCAGGTGATTGATGCACTGTCGCAATATTATAGCCGGCAACACGCCAACGTTCATCGGGGAGTCTATCAATTGAGCCAGGAAGCGACCGACGCTTTCGAACATGGGCGCCGCCTCGTCAGAGACTTTATCCATGCTGAGCGCGAGTGCGAAATCATATTTACCCGGGGGACGACGGAAAGCATCAATTTGGTGGCCTCTTCATTTGGGCGCAGGTTTCTGAGGCCGGGCGACGAAGTGGTGATATCCACCATGGAGCATCACTCGAATATCGTACCCTGGCAATTCGCCTGTGCGCAGGCCGATGCAATTTTGCGGGTCGTTCCCATTAACGACGCCGGGGAATTGCTCTTAGAAGAGTACAGTAAACTGCTCAATGAGCGGACGAAGATTGTCTCCATCGCCCATGTCTCCAATTCCCTCGGCACGGTCAATCCGGTAAAGGAAATCATTCGACTGGCCCATGAGCGGGGAATCGCCGTTTTGTTGGACGGAGCACAGGCCATTCCCCATTTGAAAGTAGATGTTCAGGAACTTGACGCCGACTTTTACGCCTTCTCCGGCCACAAAGTCCTCGGCCCTACGGGTATCGGCGTTTTGTATGGAAAGGAAAAATGGCTCAATGCCATGCCCCCCTATCAGGGTGGGGGCGAGATGATTGACCATGTCGCCTTTGAAAAAACGACCTACAATGAGTTGCCGTACAAGTTTGAGGCGGGCACGCCCCATATTTCCGGCGCTATCGGTTTGGGTGTGGCTATCAAGTACATGCAAAACCTGAGTCACGAGGCCGTTTTGGAATACGAACAGGAACTGTTGGCCTACGGCGCCAATTTGCTGACGGAGATTGAAGGCGTTCGCCTGATTGGAACGGCGGCAGAAAAGGCGGGCGTCCTGTCCTTTGTGGTGGACGGCGCGCACCCTTCCGACGTGGGAACTATCCTCGACCAACTCGGCATCGCCGTGCGAACGGGACACCATTGCACCCAGCCGCTCATGGAAAGACTCGGAATCCCGGGAACAGTGCGAGCCTCGCTGGCATTTTACAATAACAGAGAAGACCTCGACCAACTGGCAGAAGGAGTGCGCAGGGCTGTGCGCATGTTGAAATAGCGCAGACGCCCCGACGCCTTGGGGATTTTTTCCAATAATTTATTTTACAAAAAGAACAGGCTTCTCATGGAGATTGACAAAATTCAGGATGAAATAATTGACGAGTTTTCCTTCTTCGGCGACTGGATGGAAAAATACGAGTACCTCATCGAACTGGGAAAAAGCCTGCCCATGATTGATGAAAACTTCAAAGACGAAGACCACTTAATCAGGGGCTGCCAGAGCCAGTTGTGGCTGCGCGCAGATCTGGATGAAAAGGAAGAGGTCGTCTTCACCGCAGATAGCGACGCAGTGATAACGAAAGGAATTATCTCTTTGTTGATCAGGGTTTTATCTCATCAAAGTCCAAAGACCATCGCCGAGACTGAGCTTTATTTTATTGATCGAATTGGCCTGACATCGCACCTTTCGCCTACTCGCTCCAACGGCCTGCTCAGCATGGTTAAACAGATGAAAATGTATGGTCTTGCCTTTCAGGCTCAAAGCAAAGCCAATGGATAAAGAGAAATTAGAACAGGAAATTATATCGGTTATCAAAACGGTTTACGATCCGGAGATACCCGTGGACGTGTACGAACTGGGACTGATCTATGGGATCGAGATCCTCGGCGAAGGATTTGTGACCATCAGAATGACCCTGACGACTCCCATGTGTCCGGTAGCAGATTCGCTGCCAATGGAGGTGTATAGGAAAGTGCTCGAGGTAGAAGGCATAGAAGACGTGGATATGCAGGTGGTCTTCGATCCGCCCTGGACGAAGGATTTCATGAGCGAGGAAGCCCGCTTTTCCCTAGATATGCTTTGAAAAAAGGTTTTTACAGGAGGAGGGTTTTGCCGACAAGGGCTGTGATTATCAGTGTTTTAAAATAATAAATCAGGTTTTAAAGGCCAAAAAAATGAAAGTTTCAAAACAGGAAGAATACGGTTTGCGCATCCTCGTCCTGATTGCGCGGGCAGGGCCTGATGAGGGATTGAGCATTCCACAACTCAGCGAACTGGAAGGGCTTTCGGAGCCTTACGTCGCCAAGCTGACCAGAGCCATGCGCTTACAGGGATTAGTACAAAGCACCCGGGGTCATAAAGGCGGCTACGTCCTCGCAAAGTCCGCCGATCAGATTACCATTAGCGAAATTTTGATAGCGCTGGGCGGCAGTGTTTTCGAAGAAGATTACCGCCGGGAGCGTATTCGTGCAGGTTTACCCTGCACTCATACGGAAGGCTGCCCGATTTGCTCACTGTGGAAAACTATTCAGCATACCTTAGACCGCCTGCTGGGGAAAATTACCCTGGCCGACCTTTCTTCCAATCCCGCCAAAAAAGGACTCCTGCCCGGCTTGGACGGGCTGGCGTTTTCCTGAGCTGTCGCCTCCTGTTTTTTATTTTGCCCAACCAGTTTTAGAGGAAGGCCGGATTTCTCAGGCGCTTAGGCCGCCGAGTTGTTTTAGTGCCGATCCGGTTACCCGGAAAGTAGTCCATTCATCCAGGGCGACGGCGCCCAATCCCCTGTAAAAATCTATGGCTAATTTATTCCAGTCGAGGACAGACCACTCGAGTCTTCCGCAGTTTCGCTCGACGGCGATGGCGGCTAAACGGGTCAGCATGGCTTTACCATAGCCCCTGCGACGATGCTCCGGTCTGACAAAAAGGTCTTCTAAATAAATGCCCGGGATACCGAGGAAGGTAGAAAAATTGTGAAAGAACAGCGCAAAAGCC
>CAZXQI010000095.1:0-14268 GCA_964643005.1 uncultured Saprospiraceae bacterium
GGTATGATTCCTGCAAATTGAGCTGCACCTCCATCAATCACACTTGCCACTAAAACACCCTGGGTAATGTCAAGGTTTAATTCTTTAGACAGTTCATTGTCTAAATCTGCAATATTTATGCCGAGAAAACCCCGTTCGTAGGCGCCATTTGAGATAATGTCGTCCACGATTTTTACGGCGAGGTTGATGGGGATGGCAAAAGAGTAGCCTTCAAAGTACCCCGTTTGAGTGGCGATTGCCGTGTTGATTCCCAGCAGTTGTCCGTAGGCGTCAACTAAGGCTCCACCGCTGTTGCCCGGGTTGACGGCGGCGTCGGTTTGGATGAACGATTCAATGGGCGATTTACCTTTGATGATATTTATGTCTCTTCCTTTGGCGCTAATAATCCCGGCGGTGACGGTGGAGTTTAGGTTCAGGGGATTGCCCACGGCCAACACCCATTCGCCTATCCTGGCCCGGTCAGAATCGGCCATTCTCAAAGTCGGCAGATTATTCGCCTCAATTTTCAAAACTGCAAGGTCTCCGTCGGGGTAAGTCCCAATCACCTTCGCATCGTATTTCTTGTTGTCGGGAGTCGTCACTTCAATTTCGTCGGCGAATTCTACCACGTGGTTATTTGTGATGATGTATCCGTCCTGCGTATAAATGACGCCGGATCCTGTTCCCTGTCTCGGCTGGTTGTAAGGCGAGCCGCCAAAAGGAAAATCCTCGCCGAAGAATCTGAAAAAAGAATCATTCGGTCTGCGCTTTTGCGCTGCTGACTGCTGACTTTCCTTAGCTGAGATATGGACGACGGCAGGCATGGCCTTAGAGGCCGCTTCCGTAAAGTCGAATGGAATATTAAAATCTGAACCAGCCTTTACATTTACATTGGAAACCTGTTTTGTAAACTCTGTATAGTCGGGATTTGTGGCGACGGCAGGCTCTGATTTATTGATGAGAAAGAAGCCTCCGAGGGTGATGAGGCCGCCGATCATACCAGCGGCGATAAATGAAAATACCTGCTTCATTTTCTAAAATATTTTGGTTTAAAAAATAAGGAAAATGTAATCATTCTTTCAATTGAAGATGCAAAAATAAACGCCCTCACAAAGTGTCGGTTATGCCGATTTTTTGGTTTAACGGCAAATTAACCTTTGGAGACTTATCGAATATTATCGCTTATAAAAGGAGAGAGAGAAGCCCTTTCAGAGATGAATTTTAATTTTCTCAGAAAGTACTTCTCTCTCAAAAAGGGAGGACTTCAGATGCGAAGGAATATTCTGAAACCCGCAGCAAGGGAAATGGCGCGCCTCAGTCCTGACTCTGATTAATCGGGCACATTGCCGGGGTTCAGCAGGTCGTAGAACTGATCCAATTTTGGCAAAATGATAATGCGGGTGCGGCGGTTGGTAGCCCGTCCTTCGGCTGTATCGTTGCTGGAGAGGGCATTGTATTCTCCCCTGCCGGCGGCGATCAGGCGATTGGGGTCTACGTTGTGAGTAGTTTGCAAAGCCCTGACAACGGAGGTGGAGCGCCTGACACTGAGATCCCAGTTGTCATCCATACAGGAATTTTTAATCGGCACATTGTCGGTATAGCCCTCTACCATTACTTCGACTTCCGGACGGGAAGTAACGATCTGGGCGATTTTCCCTAAAACCTCATTGGCTTTGGAAGTGAGTTTGTAACTGCCGCTCTGGAAGAGCATCTTATCTGAGAGGTTGATAAACACGACGGTCTTGTCCACTTTTACTTCGACGTCTTCGTCTTCGATGCCGTCTTTGAGTACGCTCTTCAGATTGACGGCTAAGGCGAGGTTAATGGAATCAGCCTTCGTCTTGGCGGCTTGTAGGAGATGGATATACTTGTCCTTTTTCTCCAATTGCGACAAGGTCTCTTTAATATTTTCGCTGGCTGTCTGAGAAAGCACCGTCAGGTCGCCAACCTGGGATAATTGCTTGTCTCTCTGTTCTTTACAGTCGGCAAGTTGCGTTCTCAGATCTTGTAATTGTTCCTCGCGGTGTTTAATGGTATTCTCGGCGGTGCGCAAATCGCTGCGCAGGTTTTCGCGGTCTCTGTCGCAGGAAGAAAGCCGGGTCATGTACTCGTTCAGGCTGACGCCGCAGTTGCCGAGGTCTTTGTTGGCGGCGTCTAACTCGGCCTGTAGCGAGAGAAATTGTTTTTTTGTTACGCAGGAAGTCATTGTCAGTCCTGCCAGCAGAAGGACTGCAAATGAAATAATGGATGATTTCATAAAATTTTCCGTTTTAAAATAATGAAAAGTCAAAATTTGGATGCGCAAAGATACTGAGGGAATCCAATCTGGCGATGAAGTTTTGCCTGATAAAAGGGAAGCGCAAGGCATAGCCATACGAATTCCCCACGGGGATTTCCTGTAGATGAGCGAAGACTTCTCCTCAGATTTTAAACCTTCTTTCAAAAACTCTCAGCAGGAGAGCTTTAAGAGAATTACCCTGGAGAAGATTTTCTTCCAGATTTTTACCCTTTCACCGGTTGCAGATGACTTATTCCATGACTATTACTTCTCCCATGAACAATTTGGACTTTCCGTTGACATACGTTACCGAAGCCACCCAGGTATAGACATTGTTATCTGTTGCAATACTCTGGGCTTTTCCATTCCAACCAAAATTAGGGTCGTTTGGAGGGAAATTTTCAGCGCTAAATACTTTTCCTCCCCAGCGGTTAAATATTTCAAAGCGATTGATTTGTTGAACGCTGGCGCCGGAGTAGATCATCAGGAGGTCGTTGATGCCGTCATTGTTGGGCGAAAAGGCGGTAGGGACGTAAACCTGGTAGTTGTTTTTGACAAAAATATTTTGCGTAGCTGTACCTATGCAGCCCTGAGAATCTATGACCGTCAGACTCAGGTGCATATCTTCTAAGGGTATGAACACCGTATCCAGACAATTTTCACAAATGGCAGGCGTCCAGAAATAACTCGCCAGCTCGGAAGAAGGTATGGATAGTTGTGGAGCTAAGTGTACCGTTTCTCCTAACACCACCTGTAAATCAACTCCCAACTCAAGATGAATAGCAGGAGTTCCGCCGATACTCACCGTTTCCTGCACCAGACAATCGTTGCCGTCTATGATGGTAATTGTGTAGGCGCCGGGACTTAGGCTGCCCAACTCCGACGATGACAGAGGGACGCCGTTCAGGCTCAGTTCGTAAGGCGGCATACCACCTTTAACCGTATCTATCAGAATAGAACCATCGTTGCTTTCGCAGGAAGCATTTTTTGACTGAATGACTATTTCGATGGCCTGCGGTTCTGCGATTTCAGTCGAGGCCGTTCCGGTGCAGCCGTTGGCATCTGTGACGGTCAGCGCATAGCTGCCGATATTTAAGTTTTGTATAATCTTCAAATGGCTGCCATTGTCCCAGGCGTATTCTAAAGGCTGCTCTCCATTGGCGACAACTGCCTCTGCCATGCCGTCGGCAGCGCCCGGGCAGTTGACATCTGTCGCTGAGATACTCACGTCAGGATTGGGGAAAGCTGTAACAAAGGCGGTGTCGCTCGCCGAGTTGCCGCAAATATCGGTGACGGTAAACACGTAAAAGCTTTCGACAACCGCAACAGATAGCGTTTCTGTAGTGGCGTTGTTACTCCACAAATAGCTGAACCCCTCCACTCCTCCTGTTATCACAGGTACGAGCGTAGAGTTGTCGCCCTCGCAGAGTGCAAGATTGCCGACGCTGGCTTCTAATTCTATGGCGTCGTGCAGGGTGAGCGTCAGAGACTGGTTTTCGCAGAGGCAGGGAAATTCAAGGGTCAAAACGATGGTTTCCGGTCCTTCCGGAATACCGTCGCAAAACACCTCAATGGGGAGATCAAAATGCGTTTGACCGGCGGGAATAGTTACCGAGGAAGGTAGCTCGTTGTAATCTACTCCTTTTGTCGCCGTACCGCCTATGTTGAAAGGCACTGCCAGAGGCAGGTCAATGCTGGTTCCCGAGTTTCTTTCGAAGCGGAAGAAGCCGTCGGAGCAACATTCATAGGCATCGCTGCCCGATGCGGAGTAGGGAAACTGAGCCGCAACGGAGGCAGTTCCGCTCGTCGAAAATCCATTGGCTTTTAGAAAAACAGCCGAGTCATAGGAGCCGTCCTCTACGTCGCCGATGAGTAGCCGGATGTGGTAGGTCTCACAGGGTACGACCTGAGCAAAAGCTGTTAGCACAGTAGTATAACCGTCGTATTCTAATTCTGCTCCCATGGAATTATTGACGAATAAATTGGAATAAGACAGGGATTCACAACTTCCAAAAATGCCAAACATACCTGCGCTCCCATTGTTAATCGTGTTGATAGAGACGGCCATATCGGTACCTGGAACCAGAGCGATATTCTCTCCGCCATTTGAAAAAGGGCCTCCATATCCGGGGCCGCTGATGAAGAAGCCGAAAACGTCGTTGAATGGAGAACAGACGTATTCATTGTATTCCTCAGAGGCAAAAACGTATTGAAAGGCGATGGCGTCTATCGTAGGGGGCACGATGAAATCGAATTCAATACCTGTGGCGTCCTTCACTTCACCCGTGGCAATCTTGTTGAGGTCGGGATCGCCGGGCTTTTTAAAATCTGTTGACGTATTGCCCTGGAAGTTTGGCCCTTTTGCATCCACAGCAGCGCCGGTCGACAAGATGACGCCTTCATTGAATCCGACGCTGTTTTGTCCTCCGGAAAAATACCCGATGCCTAAGGGAGAGCCAATGGATGAAATATTGAATACCTCGAAGCAGTCACCGACAAAGACGTCCTGGATCAATTGCTCTATCGTGTAACTCTGGTCTATTACCAAGGCAGACTTAGAGGGCGTTTCGGCGTTTTTTTTGGAAGCTCCTTTTCGAAGCTCCTGACCAATAGCTGCGTGGTTTAATAAGAGGAAGAAGAAGAAGGTTAAAAGCGGGAAACGGAACATCTGTTTCATGGCGATAAGGTTTAAAAGACATAAAAAATCGGCTACTTCCAGGAAGCGCATAGGAATCCCGGAACAGGCGTAACCGTGTGAAATCGGTTTCTTATTGGCGATGTTCCCGTAAAAAGATGTAAAGGATTTTAGTTGTAAAGTGTGGCAGAATCAACCGGATTTAGAATGAGAGAAGTTGAAAACTTCATCCGGATGAAGTGCGTAAAGGTAGAATTGTATTTTAGAAATCACAAAACAATATAAAGAAAAGAGGCTGGTCGTTTGGATTTCGCCCGCCCCGTAATTTGTCCCCGCTGTTCAGAAGGATTGTAAGTTGTTGAAAATCAATTCTGTTAAATCCTTACCAGTTAAAAATATTGAACCCTGTCCAAAGGAAAAGTAAATTGAGTCCAATGCCTGACAGCGGCAGCAAAAGATAAGCGGCGGCAAACAGGGACGGCGTTTTTAGTTCTCCATCTTCTGTAATGGCGGGCATAATTCCTTCGGCGTCATACACCACATTGTAATCCGGATTAAAATTATCATACAGGATGATTTCCTGCTCTTCGTCTTCCACCAGCTGGCTGAGATGGGTTTTACAGACGGCGGTGTGCGCCATTCTCCCCACATTAAATTCAAACTCAAATTTGTAAACTGGCAGGTTGTTTATTTTCGTATTGGTCATTTCTTTATTGACTAATTTTCCACGGGTGAAGGTTCCGTTTTGCAGGAGCTTAACCGCCTTCCAGTTGTTTTTCAATGAATAAATGATAAATGCCAGCCCTGTCAGAGGGAAGATCAAGACTAATAGACTCCAGGGAGGGAAAAGCGACCTTTCCAATCCTGGCGCCCGGGAGTCGCCGGGGTCGGCGGTATTGTAGAGGATGGCAATTTCATCTCCGCTCTGGTACTTCTGACCGGGTGCAAATCCCTTACCCGTGTAGCGTTCGCCGTTTACTTCAAAAGTATATAGACAGGAGTAAACGGCGCTGTTGTTTATCGTCGCAGAAGTTATCTCTACCGAAACAATTTCTCCCTTTATCTCCTGCCGCTCTACTCCGGTTTCCGGCCAGAAATCTACCATGGTGAGCGGAATGAAAATCCAACAAAAGAAGCTTCCAAATATAAAAAACAACCAGCCGAACTGCTGAAGGAAGCCGCCGAATAAGACTGTGGCCTTAGTGAACAAATTTAAATGACGGGGCGGCGCCTCTCTGAGCCGCCGGGATGCGGGATTTGATTCCATTCTGAATTAGCATTTAATGGACGTAATAATAGGGAATTTATCTTTTTTAAAAAATGGAAAAATGAGCGCGCCAGGTAAAAAAGCTCCGTGTTGGATGATAGCCTCAAGGTGAACGATCTACACGTAGGATAACAAAACAGCTTTCTTTTTGCATACTGTACGAGCCTTTATCAGGAATGCCACACAGGCGAACACTAATAAAAAAGAGGAAGAGAAATAGATTTCAAACGCCAAACCAACATGCCGCCCCCATCCTGAGAGTTCAAATTCAAAAAGCGACAGAAAGCGGTTAAAAATACTTTTGACCTCTGGCTTCTAACAACCAAAGGCCAAAAGTTAAGGGTTGTAATTGTTCCGTTTTGCGGATTATCATTATTTTACAATAGTTCCTGGAATGGATTTATACAACATAGGCTTGTTGATGACATTACCTGTTCCGGGAGCGTCATCGTTGGTATCAAGATAAATGATTGTTCGGTTGGCCGGCGGGGCGCTTAGATCATCCACGAGATCCATGCTGAAAAAAGGGAGGGTGACCGAGCCAGAAAAATTCATGGCGCTTTTTAGAATATACCGGTTCAATGAACTATAATCGTGTAGGTACAAGCCGCCACGACCATAAAGATTATCTGTGCCAGAAGCTCCCCAGTCTTTGTATAATGCCGCTTTTCTGAAAAGAATCTGGCGGACGCCGGAGGCGTTAAGGTCAGAGTGTCCTGACCAAAAGGCAGCTGCTGCGCCGGCTGCATTGGGGGTGGAGCAACTTGTGCCGGCAAAGCCTCCATTGTAAGCTACAGTGGTAGTGTTGGTAGGAGCGCAAAGATCAGGCGCCTGGTTATTGCTATTGGTAGGCCCCCTGCTACTATAGCTGGCCAGAATATTATCAGTGCCTGAAGGGCTATTATAATTTGTATGGGCAACGGCGCCTACAGAAATGACGTTGGCCGCCGTAGAGTTGGAAGGAGAAGTACTGCTGCTCTGAGTGGAAAAATATTCAAAGTTAGAACAACTGGTGCTGTGATTGAATATCTCGAACTCAGGAGGATTTGAGCTTATTCTTCTAACAGCTATAAACACATCCCTATTGGTAGAAGAACTATAGTATAAGGACTCAAAATTTGTTGAGTTTGTGCTGGATTTCAGAACGTTGTTTGTACCTTGCTCATACAGATATAAATCATAGTGGTCAACCCCGGAAGGGCTGTTCCATTGTAAATATATTGATGCTTCAGCGGGGTTGGCAACTGTGCCATTCATGGTGAACCCGTTTCCTTCGTCTTCACCGGACCAATTATGCCAGGCGTCATTATCCGGGTCATTCAGAACCCCCTGCCAGTGTTCGCCGTGGCGGTTACCACTTGAGGTAAAAAAAAGGATTCCATTGTCGGAAGCGTTTTTTGCCCCGGCACAAGCCGCTCCGGTATTGTCGGCCCAGCCGAGGTTGTAGCGACTAAGGGAGTGGGAGATTACGTTTACTTCGTTTGAAATACATGCGTTCACTGCGGTTCCAAAATCAGATACAGAGTAGATTTTGCAAATGAAATATTGGGCATTAGGCGCATGATCAAAAACAGTTTCCAAACAACCTGTCCCGTGGACTCCACCGGTCTCCAGACTGTCGTCTGTATAGTTGAAAACCGTAGTGTTGGCAGCCGTTGGAGCAGCTCCGGCATTTCGGGCTGCCGTTAATCTCTCAAACCCACCATCAATAACGGCGATGCGCCTACCGGTACCGCCGGCAGAACTGTAGCTATCTGAGTTCGTAACTCCCGGCCCCTGATTGTCCTCTCGCGGCAGCATGACTTCGCAAAGATGATAGCCCTGAGGCAGGCTTTGTCCAATAGTCAGCAACTGATCGACCTGCGCCCAGGCGCTTGCCCGATTTAGATAAAAGGTTGTAAGCTCGATGTGAGAAATCCCCTGAAGTACGGCTCGATCTATTTGCAGGTCAATATCTTCCTGCGCGCCTCTTAGTATTTCGATGTACACACTTTTGTCCCTGACGGGCATTGCCATCTCTTTAGCTTTGGCAATGCCTTTTTCCACACTAAGGACTGCGGCCTTGTTCACTTCAAGAAGAATGGATGTAATGAATGGGTATGGATTTTTTTCACCCAGGTCAATATCATCCGGAATGTTTTGAGCCGCAACAACAAAACCCGCTATGCAAAAGATAATGAGGATAAAATATTTCTTCATGACTTTATAATTTTCAAAAATGAGAATGACCGGGAAATTAAAAGCAGGCTATTTTGTTCATATCCTTCAGGCTATTGCAGCGTAATCAGGACTAATACAAAACCCTTCCCATTATCCAGTCCTGTCATGGCTTTTCCCACTATGGCTCCTCTGGCCTTTCTATGATTCTTTGCCTTCATGGCATGGCCAGGCGTTGGAGAAGAGGTAAGCATATCTCCGGGCTGGATGGCGCCATGGGATGCATCCGCCATTACGTACACCCTTCCTGCCAGCGCTACAGGGAAGTCGCCGTTTGCAATGCTTCCGTTTTGCCCCATGTACATTCCAGTGCGGATACCGTTCGCTCCGCTGATGACGCCTGCGACTTTAGTATCGTAAGCCCTGGTAGTCAGGTTAAGCTGCCCGACATGTTCCGGATTAATGGATACCAACATCCCCGGCTGAGGCATTGCATTGTCGGCAAATGATATAATGCCAAAATGCTCTGCAATATCGGAGCCACCTAAAATTTGAAGTTCATCTGTGCGGATTCGGCCATGACCGGATCCTCCATAATTGCCGTCAATTTCGATGGTGACGGGCGTCCCTGTCCCGCCTCTAAGCAAAATCTCTCCACCAATATCCGAGGAAAGATCCTTAGCTCGAATCTGGATGGTTGTGTTGTCACTGTTGTCCTTTAATGAGATTTCGCCGGAGGACTGGATGCCTGAATGATTTAAAAATAAACGGTTGCCAATATTCATGGCTCCACCGAAAAAGGACGAGCCATCATAGTTTACATACATAATGGCCACGCCATTTGAATATTGGCACTCAATGAACTGTCCTGGAATACCGGATAAATTTAATGGAGCTTCAATTTCTAAAATGTCGAAACTGTTTGATATGTCTGTTGCGGCCAGTCGGGCGAGAGGCGCACCAGTTGCAGTGCCGTCTGCAGAGATCCGGGTTTGAGCTATTGTTTGGAAAGTGAGCAGGATTACTGCCATAAAAAGACCCGATAAAGTAATAATTGATTTCATAAGACAAGTTTTTTTTCGGCGGTAGAGATTTTACCAGCTACCAGATAACCCGATGGCGTTGGTTTTGGCTGTAAGCCCTCTTTCCGAAATGGATTTAGCGTTGATTTTAGTTATTTTCTTTTGCCGGTGGCGGAGGGATTATTTTAATATCATTAAGTTGAAGTTCCCGTATTTCCATTTCTTCCGAATTGGCAGAGTCGGTAGCTTCTGCCCCCATATCCTGTTGATTCGGGTTGGCTACAGGCAAAAGAGACCCAGGTTCTCCAGCATTCTCATTCATCGCAGGTAGAGGGATTTGAGGGATAGGGAGCAATCGGGCCGCTTCTTCCTCGTCTTCACCGCTAAGCGTAGTTTGAACTTTATAGGCTGGCGTAGGCAATTCTATAGTTTCGGGCAGGACAACCTTTTCATTACTATTCACGCAATCGTTAATCGCCCGAGGAGGAATTACAGTGCTTATTTTCAACATTTCCTGCTCTATAGATTCGGCAGCGCTTAGCGGAGCTTGCTGCTGGGCTGACAACATTGAACTAACCAGTAATAAAATAAATGTACAAGTAAAGATATGATTTGTTTTCACATGTAAATGATTAAAGATGGTTTGAAAATAATCTAAGAGAAGACCTGAAAAGTCAGAATTTTGATAATTTTGGATAAAACTTTAAAGGTAAAATCTTTACTCAATTTAAAAATAAAATCCTAAGGAAATTTTAGACGAACCTCTAAGAGCAGGTTCTTTACAAGGATCAGAAGCCATGATTCTTACAGGCAAATTAATACCGTCTTCCCTTCCAAAACAAAAAGAATGAACGCTCTTCACAATGCCCGATTCTGTTTCCACCCTGAGCGGCCAATTCTTTAGAGAGAAATCTTTTCCTTTGCCTAAGTATTGGAGTCGTAAAACATATTGCTTACCTCCACTCAAAATGAGGTTCTGAAAAATTCGGGCCTTTTCTCACCAATGAAAACCAATGCACAAAGTCAACTATTGAATGATGCGAGTAAAAATTCCAGCTTGGTTTCTCTACGCCCTGACGACGACACTCACCTGGGGAATATGGGGAGCTTTTATAGAAATACCCGAAAACGCAGGATTTCCCTCCTCGCTCGGTTTCATCGTCTGGTCTGTCACCATGATTCCCTTTGCTTTTATAGCCATGCACATTGCCGGCTGGAAGCTGGAACGCCGCTTTGAGACTATACGGGACGGCCTTATCATCGGCATGACCGGCGCCGGCGGGAACCTGCTGCTCTTCGAGGCGCTGCGCTCCGGCCCGGCCTATATCGTCTTTCCACTCGTTTCTCTGTACCCCGTCGTGACGATTATTTTATCCCTTTTTTTTTTAAAGGAAAAAGCTACCCGGAAGCAATGGATTGGCATTGGCCTGGCGCTGATCGCCATCTTCTTCCTGACCAGACAGGATTCCGGCGATGAAAATGTAAAAGGCGGCGCCTGGTTGATTCTGGCAACTCTTAGCTTCCTGCTGTGGGGCTTCCAAAATGTAGTGTTCAAACTGGCCAACCGACATAGCACTGCGGAAAGCCTGTTTGTGTACATGACTATCGGAGGGCTTTTGCTGGCGCCCATTGCCTGGTTTATGACGGAACCAGATGCGATCGTCAACTGGGGACTAAAAGGCTTTTGGCTGCTGGCTTTTCTGCACCTGATTAACTCGGCGGGCGCCCTCGCGCTTATCTATGCCTATCGCTACGGCAAGGCTATCGTAGTGGCGCCCCTGACAGGGCTGGCGCCCGTCATCACAGTAGTTTTGTCTCTGATTATTTATGCAAAAATTCCCGGTCTCATACTGGCGACTGGAATCGTTCTGGCTTCTACGGCCATGCTCCTGCTTTCCGATAGCCAGGAATAGATAGAGAGAAAATGAAAGGCAGTTGTAAACTACTGCCCGGTGCGACGTCCCCCATGTTGTAAAACATCTGCGGGAAAAATGTATGGACTAAACTCAGCCCCCTGGCCATATCCAGGCCGAAGCAAAAACAGAACAAAGGAACCGGCTCGCTGCTTAGCCTCTGTTTTTACGGATAGAACTTTGCATAGCCCGTCGCGGCAGCTCCACATTAAAATAAAAATAGCGTCTCAGCTTTTTGTCGTCTTCTTTGACAGCCGTTACCAATTGGTAGTTCTGACCGTTTTTGGCGACTAACGATTGCCCGACAGACAGGAAGCCCAATTTGTCCAACACTAGTTCCACGTCGCGGTTACTGCTCACGACAAAGGCGCTTTCAAAGGAATCGCCCGTACCGCTTTGCAGGGGAATTTCTAACAGAGAGAAATACTTGCGGTAGCCGTGTACCGTGCCGAGGCTGTCGTCTTGTAGCCAGGCGTTGTAGCCGTCTTCCAACAGAGCCGCGAGGCAGGCCGGATTTTGGGACAGGAAATTATGGAGCAGACTCTGCGCTTCCTCATAGCGCTCCCGGCGGTTCAGCGAACTGGCGGCGTCCAGCACCCGATCTTCCCGCACCGGATCAAAATCAGGACTTAGCGCATAGCCGTAGTACAAGTCGCTCAAATCGCCGGTAGTCAATGTCGCATCTCCCGCATTGAATCTGGTCGCCAGCGACGGATAAAGACTGGTATCCGCCCTTAAGCGCTGTCCCAGCGCCTCGATACTTTCTCCGAAAATGTTTTGCGCCTGCATTTGGAAAAAGAAAAAAGTGAGGAAGAGGGGAATTAAAATCCGAATAGTTCCTTTCATGTATCTGGATGGTTTGAGCTTTTGAAAAAATGGTGCGAATGGGAAAGAGATTAAAATTCAATGGAAATTCCATTAGGGAACAGAGCTGAAAAGCGAACGGCTCCCCTTGTATTTCTGAGCGCAAAGGTAAACGAAGAGAGCCGGCTTTGATTGTCCGTCCTATAATTCTCCACTAAAAAACGACCTACAGATCAGACGCTATAAAACATCCGCGCCTGTCGTAGAATTTCTGGACGCCATTCTCCTGATTATTGAAAAGAGAATCAGCAGACAAAGAAGAATCGGGTTTTTTGAGGCGGCTTTTAAAGGTGGCCGGGCTCGCAGCGCTGCATTGTCGCAAACAGCGATTTCCTCTTTCCCTGCATATATTGATAGTATAGGTAATATTAGCCCCGAAATCTCTTGCAAACCTCAAAATCCATGCTTAACTTGGCGATATTTTTTCGCCAAAAACAGATTAATTATGAAAATTAAACCCGCCTTACGCCTTACGCCTTACGTCTTACGCCTTTTTAGGCCTTTTTCTGCTTAGTTCATGTACTGTAAAAGAGACGACCCTGCCTGATACTACGAATCAAACAAGAGGAATAACCATGCAACAAGTAAGAGAAGAAGCAAGAATACAATGGGATTCTATAAAAGGTATCCTTGAAGACAGGTTGAATAATTCACTAAGTGTCGCTGAGGGTGCTTCTGGCTTGGAGGCAGCTTCTTGTAATTGCGCCTTCCGCATTGAAGAGATAAATATTGAAACGCTTGATACTAATCCTAATTTTGGGATTGCGTTCATATCAAGTGCACCTTGTCCTTATTCGTGCATTTACTATACTGTAGAGTATTTTTCTTCTGAAAACTTATGTGGAGATAATCCCTGTGGTGATAACTGGATACCATTTCCTCCAGATGGTTTGCGAAACTTTAATTGCCCAGTTCCAGCATATTCTTTCTTTCCTGTTTATGCTTCTTTTCTAACAGAGGATCCGATTTGTAATGCTAATGATAACTTGCCAGATTGGAGTATTACCTTTAGGGTATATTGCCAGGATTCCGAACCGCTCTATTCCTGTGGACTTGGAGGAGGATACGGATATGTTTCTGACCCAATCACTTTCTCAGCCGCTACTTCTTCTAACGAGAATGGTTATTCGCAGTTTGCTACTTTCAAATTGTCTGACTGGGCTGCAAGCCGACTTTAGCGCGTTAAAATCTACCTCACAAGGAGGCTGCTTAAGGCGCTAACTTCAGGCAGCCCACCTCAAAAGAAATTCCCATGCGCAAATATTTTATCATTTTGCTTTCCTGCTTTTATGTTTTCTACAGCCATAATATATGCGGACAGTCATCCTCTTTTCAAATATCCCTGGATCCCATTCTCAAATTAGGCGACATTATGGTCAATGAAAATGACGATATGGTAGGTATGTTTATTGGACCGCAGGCGGCTGTACCCAATAATGAATTTTATTTGATGGATCTTTCCAAAGGCATAGATTCTCATGGCGCCAGACGCTTTTTTGATAACGAAGCTCGTTTTGCAGCAATCCATGCGTTGCTGAGAACCGATTATGCCGGCTCCAGTGTGAGTCTGCTTCTCCTTAGTGGGGGATCTAATTTGGAAGGTGCGCTTTTATACAATTATGATATGGATAATGGCCGCCTATGGATACGGCAGGCAGATAAATCTAATGTAGGAGAAATAACAGACTTTTCCAGAGATCCGTCCTCAAAAAGCATGATAGTCGTTGAACTCACAACAATGTATGACAGAATGAGGATTCACTATTTAGACAGCCTCGGCAATAGCATTTGGAGTAAGAGGCTGCACTTCAGCAAAGAAGGTCTCGATTCGGTTCAGTTGACAACCGGCCAAATTGCATCTTCCCCCTATAATGGATATTACATCACCGGCCAGTTTCGCAATTATTACGGCCCCGGTCAAAGCAATTATTTTGTGATAAATGTCAGACCCGACGGTACGCCTGCCATCATGAAAACTATCGGTCCACATGAACTGGTTCAACTGTACGTCGGAGAGGACGGCGTGTATCTTCTGGGGCCAACTTCTGCGACATTTCCCTTTACCGACAACGCAAAGAATGTCATGCTCGCCAAATTTGATCTAAACCTCGATTTTCAATGGGCAAAGGTGTATCACGCAGAAGCTTTTGAGT
>CAZXQI010000096.1:0-14026 GCA_964643005.1 uncultured Saprospiraceae bacterium
AGTTTTTTCCTTCGTACTGGTACTGAACATGGTCTTAGATGTTTTAAATCAATTTATTTTGAATGGTAAACTTCTGCGTTGTAAATGGGTGTGTTGCTGTCCGAAGCGGTAGTTTCAGCGTTTCATTTGGAAGATTGATAATTTTGCACGCCGATAGCAGATTTTTGAAATCGGGCATAAATGTAGAAATACTAAATAAAAGAAATCGAGAATTGAGTATAATTATTTTAGGCGTTGAATCCTCCTGCGACGATACGGCGGCGGCGATTCTTCAGGATGGCAATATCCTCAGCAACTGCGTGGCAGGTCAGGAAGCTCATCGCCAATACGGAGGAGTCGTCCCCGAAGTTGCTTCCAGAGCGCACCAGGAAAACATCGTTCCCGTGGTGAATCTGGCGCTGAAAAAGGCTGGCGTCTCAAAAAAAAACCTGACAGCCATTGCCTTTACCAAAGGCCCCGGGCTGATAGGCTCGCTGCTCGTCGGCGCTTCCTTTTCCAAAGCTCTGGCTCTGAGTCTCGACATCCCACTGATTGAGGTGCACCACCTCCAGGCGCATGTGCTCGCCCATTTTGCGCAGGAGCCTAAACCCGCGTTCCCCTTCCTGTGTCTGACGGTTTCCGGCGGCCATACCCAAATTGTTTTGGTAAAAGATTTTCTCGACATGCAGGTTCTGGGCGCCACCCTCGACGATGCAGCCGGAGAAGCCTTTGACAAAACAGGTAAACTTCTGGGGCTGGACTATCCGGCAGGCCCGCTCATAGACCGATTAGCGCGCAAGGGCCAACCGAGGTTTGATTTCCCCGAACCTCAAATCCCCGGCCTCGATTTTAGCTTTAGCGGTTTGAAAACTTCCATTCTCTATTTTCTGAGAGACAGGGTAAAAGAGAATCCTGAATTTATTCAGGAAAACCTGGCCGATATATGCGCCTCTGTACAGCAACGCATTGTGAGTATTTTATTAAAAAAATTAAAAAAGGCGGCGCAGCAAACAGGCATACTGGAGTTGGCTATCGCCGGCGGGGTTTCCGCCAATTCCGCCCTGCGGGAAGGATTGGAAAAAATGGGCAGAGAGCGGGGCTGGAACACCTACATCCCCAAAATTGAATTTTGCACCGACAATGCCGCCATGATTGCCGTCGTCGGCTATTACAAATTTCTCAAAGGCGACTTTGCAGGCCAGGACGCCGCGCCGGTCGCACGCTACGACTATTAACTCTACCGCTATTTATCATTATGAAAAAGAATGACCGGTCTTTTGACTTCCTCGTCATTGGCGGAGGCCCGGCGGGATTTTTTGCCGCAATACGCTTTGCAGAGTTGCACCGGAAGAGCAGGCTAGCCATTTTGGAAAAAGGAAAAGAGGTCTTGCAAAAAGTAAAGATATCCGGCGGCGGGCGATGCAACCTGACGAACGCCTGCTTCGACCCCGCTGAATTAGTGAAAAACTATCCCCGCGGCGGAAAAGCGCTGTTGGGTCCCTTTCATCGCTTCGGCTCCAAGGACGTCGTTGACTGGTTCCAGCAGCGGGGCGTTCGACTAAAAGCGGAGGCCGACGGGCGCATGTTCCCCGTGACGGACGACTCCCAAACCATCATTGACTGCCTGCTCCGGGAAGCTCACAGACTCGGCATTCAAATACTTACGAATCAAAATGTAACGGCTATAAAAGCGCCGGATTCGGCTGAGGAAAACCTATGGCGGGTAAAGACCCAGTCCGAAGAAGTTTTTCAGGCTACTAAAATCATGGTAGCGACCGGCGGCAGCCCCCGCATCTGGCAAATGCTGGAAGAACTGGGTCATCAGATTGCGCCGCCTGTTCCCTCGCTCTTTACATTTAATATAAAAGACCCCCGAATAGCGGGGCTCTTAGGCGTGTCGGTTCCGGAGGCCATGGTTAGCATAACGGAAGAGCATTTGCAGACGACCGGCTCTTTGCTCATTACGCATTGGGGCATGAGCGGCCCCGCCATCCTGCGCTTGTCCGCTGTGGGAGCGAGGCTGCTACACAGCAGAGGCTATAGCTTCGAGCTTTCCGTGAACTGGTTAGGAACCGCAAAAACAGAGGCGGCAGGGGAGAGTTTATCCACCGCCAAAGCGCAATGGGCTAAGAAAATGCTGAGTGGAAACTGCCCCTTCCCAAATCTGCCGGGGCGACTCTGGGAAAGGCTGACTCTGGCTGCCGATATTCCGCGCGAGCTACGTTGGGCGGACTTAAGCAAAGAAAAACTGAAAAACTTGGCGCTGCAACTGACCGATGCCCGGTTCCAGGTCAGGGGCAAAAGCGCCTTCAAAGAGGAATTCGTCACAGCGGGAGGCGTCCTCCTCAAGGAAGTTGACTTTTCTAAATTCGAGAGCAAAATCCACCCCGGCCTGTTCCTCGCCGGCGAAGTGCTGGACATTGACGCCATCACCGGCGGCTTTAACTTCCAAGCCGCCTGGACCGGAGGCTGGCACGTCGGCGGAATGGGAAACAGCCATGCTTAGGCTTGCGCAAACGGCGCGTCCTTTTCAAAAAGGTTTCCTCTGTCTCAAATCGTAAACCGGCTCCGGCGCTCCCTTCTAAGCCTGATAGACGAAAAGAGATAGACGATTTAAGACGTTAGATTGCGTTGAATCAAGGCCGT
Source organism: uncultured Saprospiraceae bacterium (assembly GCA_964643005.1). Classification (GTDB taxonomy): domain Bacteria; phylum Bacteroidota; class Bacteroidia; order Chitinophagales; family Saprospiraceae; genus UBA6168. The sequence goes on from CAZXQI010000096.1 coordinate 2,626, forward strand.
CATATTCCTCATTAAAAATTCATCGCTTATCATTCCTCACTCATCATTCCTCATTAAAAACCGCCGGCTACTCTCTTCAGCCCTTCTTTTGCCTGTTCATTTTCGGGATTTATTTTCAGGACGCGCAGCAGGAGGAGCGTTGCTTCTTTTTCCTTTTTTAAAAAAATAGAAAGGGCGGCCTTATTGATTAGAGCCTGTTCGTAGTCGGGGTCGAGAGAAATAGCCTGGTCGTATAGCTCCTGTGCTTCGGAGAGGTTTCCTTTTAGCGCGTTGACGAAGCCGAGGTTGTTCAGCGCTACGGGGCGGCGAGGATTTTCGGAGAGGACTTTAGACAGCACTTTTTGCGCCTCGTCCAATTGCTGTAGGTTGGCCAATACCGCTCCCTTTTTTTCCAAAAAATCTAAGTGAAAGGGGAGGAAACCCGCGGCCTGTTCGTAATAGCCCAGCGCCGTTTGGAAGTCATTTTTTTTGAAAAAAGCTTCGCCGATGCGATAGGCCGTCCATCCGTCGGGCATTTCGACAGATTGGTACTTCGAGGTATTTTTGATGATGCCCTCGTAATCTTCCCGAAGGAAAAGCAGGTGGATCAGCGCAGGGAATTTTTTATCAAAAGCCGCCTGACTGCGCTCTAAGTAATAGGCTGCGCTGTCGAGCATGACTGGCGCCTGGATGTATTTGTCGTGGGTGGCCAAATAGCCTTCGGCCATTTCGAGGGGAGTTGGATTTTCTTTGGTCATAATTCGAATACCCAGAAAAGCCGGCGCCTCAGCGCTGACTTCTGCCTTTGATCGCGGGACGGCGATGCGGTGGTCGGTGATGCGCACGTGAGGGATGTCCGTGCTCCCCGATTTAGGCAGATGGCATTTTGAGCAATTGTCGCCTTCTGCTAAGCGATCTGCACTGGGAGCGGTACACAGCGTTTGAGGGCTTTGGCTATGGCATTTTTTGCAGGCATTGTTGTACTGGCTGATGGGGGTGATCTCCACGCTGCGATGCGGATGGTGGCAGGTGATGCAGGAGATATCCTCTGAATGTTGGAAGCACTCGCTCATGCGCAGCCGGTCGGCCTGCGAGGCCATGATGAAGCGCTCGTGCGTATCGGTGTAGCGGGGCAAAAAGACGTTCATCACCTCGCTCAGGGGCATGCCTGGTTTGAAGTCGAAGAAAGTTTTGCCTTCGTTCAGCACGGCCACGCCCTGAAGATGGCAGCGCTGACAGAGATCCATTTGCAGGTCGCGCGACAGTCTTTTTGGATTGACGATGCTGTAGTCGGCTTTTTTGGCAGTGTCCACAGTCATTCCTTTGAGCATGCGCTCGACGTGCAGTTGGCCGGGGCCGTGGCAGCGCTCACATTCGATTCCAGTCGGCATCTCCGCAAATTTGTTGATGGAGCCTGGCTGCATCTGCGGGTAGTTGTTGTGACAGGTGATGCACTCGTCCGTCAGAATGCGGCCAAATCGGGAATTGTTGACGCGAAAACCGGGCGCCAAATCCCAGCGCTCTTCCTGCGTGTAAAAAGTCACCGGCGCCTGATAGGCGTAGCCGTTGATGTCGAGAATGTGGGAGTTGGTGTGCTGGCCGGAACCGATGATGTAGCTAATTTTTTCTAATCGCTGATGAACCGTATCTCCGCGCTCAAGTCGATATTCCAGCACGTAGAGCGCGCTGTCTTTGAAAAATGGAAAGTAGTAAAAGTTCAGGATGGAGTCGTACACCACGGCGTGCGCATCGAATTTGGCAGCCGTTTTTTGCAAGCTGGCCCGGTCGAAGGAGCGACCCATTCCGGTGTGAATAAACGTAGCGCGCTCTTCCTGGTGGCAGGAGGCGCAGACTGCCATGCCCACATATTGCACTTCAGCCTGGACATTTAAAAAGGCTGAGATAGTATCGGCCCGCTCATTTTTTTTACAAAAAGAAAATAACCAGGCAGCGAGCAGAGCGAGAAAAGTCCAACGGATAATTTTTGTAAGAGGCATTGGCCAGAATGATTTAGGCAAAGTTAGAAAATTGGAAACAGGAACTTTTGACGGGGTAGGGTAGCTGTTTTTAATTCCCTGATTATCAGGACAAAAATTGTAAAACTAAAGTCGGGAAGCTCGGATGGACAAGGATTGCGCGGTGGAAGTCCCACCTTTTAATTAGACGGACTCAGCCTTGTGATTTTCGAACTACCGCAAGCAGGCGCCTCCGGTTTCGGCAATTGAGGATTCAACGAGGTTAAAAACCTTCTGAAATGCAAATCCGCAAGAGATGCGGGCGCCTGGCGATGCTGAAGCCGATAATGGAAAACGCCCCATCCCCGCTATTGAAAGAAAGGCTTCGCTTTAAAATTTTTGTACTTTTATCCCTTTAGAACGAACCTATGTCTGTTTTTTTTAAACAAAAAAAGGAAATGCCTAAGAAATTGCGGCAAGACGAGTTTGAGAGCATTATCGGCATACTGCCGGTGAGAGATCGCATAGCAATGCGGGAGCAGGAACTAAGCCCGGAATGGTTACAGGAAAATATCGCCCGTTGCAACAGATTGATGAAGAAGGATTTGTGGGTCGGGCTGATTTGGTTTGCGCTCTATTCTATTTCTCTGTTTCTGACTAAGTTTGGTAAACTGACAATTGGCATATTTGTTATTGGTCTGGTTTATTTCACTTACGTCGTCTTTAAAACCGGATCCTTTGGCCTCAACAAGAAGCGGATTCGGGTGTACGAACAGTTGTTGGAAAAACTGAAAAATTGAAAATCAAAACCTTCCAAATACATGGAAAATCTTTTTGAAAAATATGCCCATCGGTTTTCTGAAAACCGGCTTTTGAAAAAGATCGGGAAGTATGCCCGACAAATGGGCCTCAAAACGGTGTATAGCGTATTGCTGCTTTACTTTGCTTTTACCCGCAAAGAGACGCCGGCATGGGCCAAGAATATCATCATCGGCGTGCTGGGTTATGTCATTTCTCCGATTGACCTCATCCCCGACCTGACGCCCGTCATCGGCTACACGGACGACCTGGGCGCGCTGAGTTTTGGCATTGTGACCATCGCCTGTTACATCAATCAGGAAGTGCGGGAAAAGGCGAGGAAAAGATTGAAAAGCTGGTTTGGGGATTACGACCTGGAGGATCTGGCTGAAGTGGATAAGCAGTTGTGAGAGCTATTGAGGGGCTTCGCCTTTTTCCATAGACTATTTTTAAAAAAAAATAATGTCCCGCCCGCCTCTCTGTACTGGGATATTTTTTTTAAAAAAGAAAAAGGGAAAAGCGGTGGCTTCTCCCTTAAATAACAGCGAAATAAAAAAGGATAATTTAATTCTTACGAACCTTCAGGCCCCGCACGAGCAGGGAAACCTGATTGTTCAATACCTCCATAAACCCGCCTTCGATATTGTAGCTAATCGTTTTACCCGCATCCGAGCCTTGCTTTATCGTCCCCGTTTCTTCATCGTAGTATTGGTATTGGCCGCCGTCTGTCACCAGGGTGACAGGACCTTTTTCCAAAGAAGAGACGATGGAAGCGTGATTTTTTAGCACCTGAAATTCTCCCATTGTCCCCGGCACTTTGACCGAAACAATGGCGCCTCTAAAAACTTCCTCCGACGGAGTTAAGATGGTAATATTCATTGTTATTCTTGTTTAGGCGGGAGATACTAATTGGAGTAACTACCCCTGCCTGTTGCTTAAACCTATTGAGCAGGCGCACATTTTTGATGCGCCTTTGGACGCCAATTACTGACCGGCTTCTGCCATCATTTTCTTGCCTGCCTCGATAACCTCGTCAATATTGCCTTTCAACATGAACGCAGCTTCGGGGTACTCATCCACCTCGCCGTCCATGATCATGTTGAAACCGCGAATGGTTTCCTCAATTGGAACTAAGACGCCGGGCGTACCTGTAAACTGCTCGGCCACGTGGAAGGGCTGAGACAGGAAACGCTGTACGCGACGGGCGCGGTGAACGACGAGCTTGTCCTCTTCCGACAGCTCTTCCATACCGAGAATGGCGATGATGTCGAGCAACTCGTTGTAGCGTTGCAGGATACCTTTCACGCGCTGGGCGCAGTTGTAGTGCTCTTCACCGATGATGTTCGGGTCGAGGATACGGCTGGTGGAGTCCAATGGATCTACGGCGGGATAGATACCGAGCGATGCAATTTTCCGGCTCAACACCGTCGTGGCGTCGAGGTGGGCAAAGGTCGTAGCGGGCGCCGGGTCTGTTAAGTCGTCAGCGGGCACATACACCGCCTGGACGGAAGTAATGGAACCGCGCTTGGTAGAAGTAATGCGCTCCTGCATGATACCCATTTCGGTAGCCAGCGTAGGTTGGTAACCCACAGCGGAAGGCATACGACCGAGCAGAGCGGATACTTCGGAACCTGCCTGCGTAAAGCGGAAAATATTGTCAATAAAGAAAAGGATGTCGCGTCCGCCTGTCGGGTCTTCTAAATCGCCATCGCGGTAGTATTCTGCAACCGTAAGACCTGAGAGAGCTACCCGCGCGCGGGCGCCGGGCGGTTCGTTCATCTGGCCGAATACCAATGTCGCCTGTGAATCGCCTAAGGCTTTGTGATCCACTTTTGACAGATCCCAGCCGCCTTTTTCCATGCTTTCTTTGAATTCTTCACCGTATTTGATAACGCCTGATTCGATCATCTCCCGCAGCAGGTCGTTGCCTTCGCGGGTGCGTTCGCCCACTCCGGCGAATACGGAAATGCCCTCGTAAGCTTTGGCGATGTTGTTGATCAACTCCATGATGATCACCGTCTTACCCACGCCTGCGCCGCCGAAGAGGCCAATTTTCCCACCTTTCATATAAGGCTCCACTAAGTCAATGACTTTGATACCGGTGTAGAGCACTTCCTTTTCAACGGAAAGTTCCTCGTAAGTAGGCGGCTTGCGGTGGATAGAATAGGTTTTGTCGCGGGATACTTTTCCGATACCGTCAATGGCTTCGCCTACCACGTTGAACAGGCGGCCTTTAATGATGTCGCCTACCGGCATGGCGATGGGTTGACCCGTATCTACCACGTCCATTCCCCTGGTCAGACCGTCGGTTGAGTCCATGGCAATGGTGCGCACACTGTCTTCGCCAAGATGCTGTTGGACTTCGAGAATCAGCTTCTCCCCGTTGGGGCGGGTCAGCTCAAGGGCATTCAGAATTTCGGGCAGTTTGTTCTCGTCCTGAAAGGCAACGTCAACGACTGCGCCGATGATTTGCTTTATTTTTCCTTTATTTTTCATAAAAAAATTGATGAGTTTATGCTTAATCCGGTAAGTGATTTTCGGAGAAAAAAATACCCTCCCCGAAAATCGGCGCAAAGATACACTTTTGGCTTAGTCTGCCAACTCAAACAAAAGAAAAAGAAATAGGAGGGAAAGGGATTAGAGGCGAAGAGCGGAACCCTTCGCCTCTAACTGTGGAAGTCGTTTACTTGATCTGAATGTTGTCAACGCGGTAGGTCGTAGTTTTTCCCTGGGCGTTGCTGCCCTCGTATTTGAAGGCGACGGCGATGGTTTCTCCCGCGAGTGGCGACAGGTCAATATTGCCAGATGCTATAAAGGTGTTGTCGGTATTCGACTGACTGGCCATAGTAGCGCTCAGGGGCTGCCAGGTAGCGGTGGCCTGGTTGCCGGTGAAGTCGGTGGAAATCCAGAGGCTGATAGGATTGTGCGTCCAGAATGATTTGGCCGTTTCAAAGCTGAGCGTTTTCGGCCCGTCAAGATAGACGAGCGGGGTGATGAGCCAGGTTTCCATTTCCGGAGCGGTGTCGTTGAATGCGGTAGCCTGAACGTAAACGTTGTTGTCAAAAACCTGGAAGCGCCATACGCGCGCGCCTCTGACGGCGATGTTTGACCAGCCGGGAAGCACCAGGTCGGCGTTGTTGACCCCGCTTTCAAAATCTTCGTGCAGAGAAGTTTCTGCCGGACAACTTCGCGGGCCATACAGTTGGACGTCGTCTATATCGCGGATGAGGAACTGGAAATCGCTCTGTTGCAGGGCGTTGAAATTGTAGATGCTCAAAATACCTGTCAGGCTGCCCCTGCCTTCCGGTACGACTAAGTCGGCAAAATTGGCGTAGCCGCTGGTGCGCACGATGGTCGAGTTCCCATCGCAATCTTCAATGGTCAGATTGACGGAATTCCGACCCAGAGCGTCGGCGTAAGTGACGCCCGTCTGAGAGAAAATGACGTCTTCTACTCTGACCAATGTGCTCACGTCCTCTAATTTGAACTGACCGAGCTTTACGAGCTGAGGCTCCGGTACGGATCTTTTTACACTTTTATAAATATGGTCGGCGAGTTCCGAGATGGTCTCCACCGCTTTGGTATTGGCATTGTAAGCTCCCAGTTGAATGAGGTTGTTATAGTCGCTCATGGCCAGACCGCGCAGTTTGATGTAAACTTCCCTGCCCACCGGATAAGAGAAATAAGCCTCCACCTGGTTGATTAAAACCGTGATGCCGCTGGTCTCATCCTGAATGACCATGCTGAGGTGCCAGTTGCCGGAGAAGTCGTCCGCAACGACGATTCCCTTGATGACGAGGTCTTCGTTGATATTGGTAATTGCGCCCATGGTGTGCATAGCTTTCAGGTCGGCGATGGTGGTCGTCACTTCCAAATCGGGTACCTGGCCGGTGGTTGGCGGCTGGTCGAATTTTTCATCTAAGCAGCTTGCAAAGCTGATAGAGATCAAAAACAGCAGAAGTAGGGACTTAGATAAGTTTTTCATTTTCAATATTTTAGAAAATTTTTTTTAAAAAATAATTTAAGGGAGTTTGGACTTTTTAATTAAAACCTCAGCGCTCCGAGTATAAAGAAGTTGGTTCCGTAGGCATAGAAATACCTGGGCGGGAATACGTTGACGCCGGTCTGTTGGACGTCGGCGCTTTCGTATCGCAATTGCTCGTAGCCGCCCTGGATGATGGTCGCATTGAGCAGATTCGTGACGCCTGCGGTCAGGGTGAAAAAGGTGTTGCGATTGATGCGGAAAGATTTGTTGGCGAAAAGATCCACCGTAAAATGATCCACGTCAAAGCCCGTATCATTTTTGTCGTAAATATTGATTTGCTCGGTGACCTGGCGATAGAAATCAGATCCCTGCTCAAGCCCGAAGACGTGCTCCTCCCGTCGGCGTTCGGGACTGAAATCTATGTAGTTCCGGTCGAAGTAGTTTAGCGTCACGCTGGCCGACCAGAATTTGGGAGAGCGATATTCCAATCCACCGCTGTACACAGTCTGCGGTGTTCCTGGTACGTAAAAGTTTTTGGCATAGATGGTTCCTCTATCTCTGATTTTCCCGTCGTCATCCTGAACGAAATAGCCATTGGGACGAGAGGTGTAAATATTCTCGCTGATGGAAGCGGCGCCGGTGAAGCTGAGCACTGGCAGGATTTTCGCCTGAATGGCCAGCTCTATTCCGGCATGGCGCTCGTCGAGGTTGGTCAAAATATAGGTTCCAAAATTGGAAACATCGCCGGGCAGGAAGAAGCGGTTGAGCTTCAGTCCGTCGTTGATTTTGGAATAAAAGAAAGTGGCGTTGGCGGACAATCTGGGGGAGCGGTGCTTATAGCCGGCCTCCCAGGCATAGACTTTTTCGTCGGTCAGGCCGGGGACGATTTGATCCCGATTGCGCGGAGAGGCATAGGCGGTGCGGGGGTCGGGAGCGCGATTGAGCAGAGCGCCATTGGCAAAGAGATAGTTCCGGCCATCAATTTTATAGGTAGCGCCCGCTTTGGCGCCGTAGTTTGAAAAGTCCCGGATTTCGGATTTCCCGAAAGAATTGTCCGGAAAGCGGCCATTGCGGAAGTAGCCCGTGCGCCAAAACTCAGTCGTGGTGAGATTGCCGGCGATGAAGAAATCCACTCTCCGGAAAGTAAACTGTCCCTGCATCCAGGTTCCTAAGCGACGCCCTGTGATGTCGTAATCCCAGCCGTGCGTGTCGCCTTCGTGCAGGATGACCTTGTCGTCTTCTAAGTTGTAGCGGGTAGCGTCGGCAGGCAGGTTGTCGGAGAGAGCAAAGCGGTCAATGTTGACGTAGTAATCCCCGCCGAGCAAATCCTGAACTGTTTTAAAATAATGTGTCTTTTCCTGTTGGTAAATGACGCCGAGGTTAAAAGTGAAATGGTCGGAGACGACGCTTTCATAAGTAGAGCTCCCATTGAGTTTGGTCGCATCGGAGCGCTCCTCAGACAGGATGATCTGCGACCAGTTGCCGGGGGCGCCATTCCATGATTTTCCGTTTTCCACGTTGCCCTGATAAAACTGCGCCCACTGGAGTTGCATGAGTTCGGGGTGCGCCTCGTATTCGCTGCGCAACACATCGGCGAGTTCGGGATTGGTGAGTTGCGCATAGAGAGGGAGCTTGCGGTAGTAGTCAGCGCGGGGATCCGGCGCCTTGAACCAGTCGAGGCTGCTCCGCCCATAGCGTCCCGTCTGAAAGCCGGCGGCAGTGGTAAGGGTAGAGCGCTCGTTCATCTTCCAGTCGTGCCGCAGGATGAACAGCGGTTGATGCGTGTCCACTACTCTGGCGTTGCGCTTTTTGCCCTCCTGCCATCCCCAGTTGGGGTTGTAAAAATTCGTGCCCGCCAGATCGTTCAGTTCCTGCACGGCGGCGCCCTGCGAACCTCTCTTTGTCGGGGCGCCCAGAGCGGTGAGATTGAGCAGATGGTTTTTTCCAATCTTTTTATCAACAGAGGCGAAGTAAGACCATGCGTCGTAAAAAGTACCCGGGATATAGCCTTCCTCCGCCCAGCGCCTGGAGCCTGAGAAGGTAAAGGCCCAGCCGTTTTTCAACATGCCGGTACTCCATGTCCCCATGATGCGGTTGGTATAGGAGCGATTGGAAAACATATAGGATATGCGGCGCTGCTTTTGCTGGCTGGAGGCTCTGGTGTCAATGGTAGTGTATCCACCGATGCCGCCGAAGGTCCAGGAGTTGGCGCTGAGATCCACGGCGGATTCGCTGCGGCGGGTCACGTCGTTCAGCCCGCTCCATGCGCTCCAGAATACGGAGTTGTTTTCGAGATTGTTGAAGGGCATTCCGTTGAACAATACGCTGGTCTCCGCCCGATAGCCGCGTATATTGAAGCCGCCGGTGCTCAGGTTGAAAGCCGCCGCTGCAAGAAACGGATCGCGAGATGCCGACAAAATGCCGGAAATGTTTTGCGGCCCCAGTTCGCTTTCTTCCTCGCCCTCCGAGAGCGTGATTACCGGAATCCTGTCTTCACCGGTGATGGCGTCGTTGATGGAGAGGGAAGGAAGGAGTTGGATGATACCCATATCTACCTGCGGCAGGGCTTTGGTATCTACTGCCTTCTGATAAGGCGCATAACCTTCTCTGTAAAAATTTACAGTGATATGCGTCCTGCGGGTGGATACTTCCAAACTGAAAAAACCACTGTCATCGGTCGTCGCTTCAGCATTGAAAACCGTGACGGCGACGCCTCGCAATACATTGCCGGAGACGGTATCCTGAACCGTGCCCGTGAGAACTAAAGTTTGTCCCTGTAAAAATCCAAAGCTGAATATACAGAAGAGGAGTAGTGAGAGTTGTTTCATACCATTTGTTTAATGAGGAACAAAAGTAGCACAGACATTTTTAAATACACCATTGGGAAGGATTTAGGTTTTGGGATAAAATTTTGAGAAGCTCATTTTTACGGAGGAATAATGGTTTTGCAACTGGCTTGAAAATGACCCTTGCAGTTTTTAAGCATGAAATGGAATCCGCTTTTGCAGCCGAAATATTTTGCCTTTCCACCTGCCCTCGCCCAGGGAGCGATTTGCATTGCTCTAAATAGCTGTCACTCTTTTATCAAAAAGACTCCTCTCTTAATGTCAATGGAAAATTGAGGCGCCCCGCCGGCCTCCTTTACCCACCCTCTTTCCCATTTATTTTTTTTAAAAAAATGGCTCCACGAGGGCTCTGATTTATTGTTCCAAAGGGCAGACTGTTCATTGCTCCGATAGATGATGTTCGCTCAGAATCTCCCAACGTCCCTTTAGATGCTCCAACAGGGTGATGCGGTTTGCTTTGAAAGTTTGACTATAAGCTATTTTTGAAAAATGCGCCCATGCCTGCGGAAAAATTAGCGCCTTCAGATCCCGATGGGCGATGGTGAGGTGCGGATGAAAGCGCCTGCCTTTCTCGTCTGTCAAGCCGATGGACGTTTGCAGATAGTGGAAGAGCGCCGCCTGAAGACTCCTTAGCTGTTGGTTCTCAATGACATTCACAAAAATGACTTTGGGCGGGAAGTTGTTGAAGCCCGAAAGCTCGACATCCATCCCCTGTTGCTCTGCTGCGAATTGGCGCAATGCCTTTTCCAATTCGGGCAATCTTTCTTCCTGCCAGAAGAAAGGAGGGATCAGGGTCAGGTGCGGCGGCGTCTTCAGGGCGTGAATAGATTGAAAAGAGCGGGCGCACTCCAATTTAAAAGCGGTTATTTCCTCCTGAATAGGCTCGTCGGGGAGGAGGGCTATGAAAAATAACCTGCCTTTTTGGGAGCTCCGGGGCTGCCTGCCTGTAGTTGGATATTTCCTGTTCTTCATTTTGGCCATTTTCTATCACTCAATGGAATTTTTCAAAAGCCATTTTACTGAATTACCACAGGGAGTTTTTCTAATTTTTTTTCAAAAAATATTTTCAGGAATCACATCCATTCTCTCTCGTCGGTTTCAATTTTATACAAGACAAAATCCCGCAAAGCCTGCGCAGTGGCGATAGGGATATAGGGCGCCTTGACTGAGCCGGCGGCGGTAAAGAAGATGATGTGGGCCAGACCTGCCTTTCGGAGAAAAATACTTTGTCGGATTTGGACTGACTGTACTTTGTACCATTGCAGTAGAACGTCGGTGCGATGGAGCGCGCCTTCGGTAGTATGGATGCTCTCTTCGGTGATGCGCCAGCGCCAGTTTCGATGAAATTTTACGCTTAGCCAAAAGGCCGGCGCCAGCCACAATACCCATATCCAGATGGAGCTGCCCAGCCAGGAATAAGAGAACAGCATCAGCGCAGCTACCGGCAGTACTCCTGTCAGTAGGAACCTTCTCCGGATGATGCGTCGGTTCACTCCGCGTTCCTCGTGGGGTAGGTTTTTTTCTTCGGGAAAATAAGCCTCCCGAACTGCCTCCAACTGCGCCTGATAACAACCCGGCATTCCCGCTATCATTTTTTGATGCATTTTTACGCTCGCCGCCTGTGGTAGGCGCACCATCATCATTCCGAATAAGCGCATGACGGGGCTGCTGTCCCAGCGCACGAACTGTATCTTTTGCAGACTGGCCGAAACTTCATAGCGGGTAAATAGGCCGGAGGTGATTTTAAAGCCGCGTATGGTGCGCCAGAATTGCAGATTATAATATCGTAGCCAGGTTCTGACCAGGGTGATTAGAAAAGAAAAAATCAGGACGAAAGG
>CAZXQI010000097.1:0-13629 GCA_964643005.1 uncultured Saprospiraceae bacterium
CCTATCCTGCCCTCCGCCCAATCAGCGAACCGTCCAGCCTGCCTGCCACCCCTCTCCGGCGCTGACAAAACCGAGTTTTCCTCCGGCGTCTTCCGCCATGAGGATCATGCCTTGGGACTCCACACCCCTCAACTTTCGGGGGGCGAGGTTGGCCAACAGCAACACCTTTTTGCCTATGACCTCCTCCGGCGAGAAATGCTCCGCAATGCCAGAAGCCACCGTCCGCTTTTCCAGACCGATATCCACGGTCAGTTTGAGCAGCTTATCCGCCTTGGGAATGCGCTCCGCCGCTATAATAGTTCCCGTGCGGATATCCAACTTGGCAAAGTCGTCGAACTGTATTTCCGGCTTCATCGGCGGACGCTGAGCAGCCTTTTCTGCGGCAACCACGACGGCCAGTTTATCCTTTTGGCGCTCGACAATTTCCAGGCGGCTGTCGTCTTTGCGGTCGTGGATTTTTGCAAACAGAATTTCAGGCTCGCCCACTTTGTGGCCCGATGCAATCAGCGGTTCTCCCTCCTCCAAATGGCTCAGCACCCATTCGATCCCGCCCTTCGATGCGGGAGGCAGATTCAGTAAGCTCCTGATCCTCAATGCAGTGAAAGGGATGAATGGCTCGCAGAGCGTGCCGAGCAATTGCACCACTTGAAGGCAGTTAAACAGGCACTCGCCGATGAGCGGCGAATCCGGGTTCGACTTGCGCAAGGCCCAAGGGGCGCTTTCCTGGAGGTATTGATTGCCCCAGGAAGAAATCTCCATCAGCGAGGCCGCCGCCGGACGGAAGTTAAAGCTTTCAATATCGGCAGCCAGCGCCTTAGCCAAATCCCTCACCGGCGACAGTTTAGAAGCCCAGTCGTCCGGCGGCGGGGGAACCGCGCCATCGAAATAGCTCTTCGTCAGCACGATCACGCGGTTGATGAAGTTGCCGAGGTTGTCGGCCAGATCCTTGTCGTAGAAATCCACAAACTCATCCCATTTGAAATCGCTGTCTCTGTTTTCGGGCATATTGCGAATGAGCGCCCAGCGCAGCGCATCCTCCTTGTTGGGGAAGTCGGCAAACTCTTCTAAGTACTGGTGCTGCTCGATGCCCCAGCCCCTGCTCTTGCTGAATTTTTGCCCCTCAAAATTGAGGAATTGATTGGCGGGTACGTTTATCGGCAGGGCAAATTCCCCATGCGCCCTGAGCATGGCCGGAAAGACTAAACAATGAAAAACGATATTATCCTTGCCAATAAAATGCACCAATTGCACCTGGTCGCCCTTCCAGTATTCCTCCCAGTTTTTTCCGTTCTCCGAAGCCCATTGCTTAGTGGCTGAGATGTAGCCAATGGGCGCATCAAACCAGACGTACAGCACTTTGCCTTTGGCTTCCTCTAAGGGCACGGCAATCCCCCAGTCGAGGTCTCGGGTGATGGCCCGGGGGCGCAGGCCTTCTCCCTCGTCGAGCCAGGAGAGGCACTGTCCGGTGACGTGCTTTTTCCAGATAGTCGGGTCGTGGTGAAACTCCCCGTCAATGGTTCCATTTTTTATCCACTCCCGCAGCCAGTCGGCGTGTTTGTCTAAGCGGAAATACCAGTGCTTAGTCGGCTTCAATACCGGCGTCTTATTGCTGAGCACTGACCTGGGATTTATCAATTCCGTCGGCGAAAGGGAAGCGCCGCAATGCTCGCACTGATCCCCATAAGCTTCCGGGTAGCCGCATCGGGGACATTCCCCCGTGATATAGCGGTCGGCGAGGAACAGCTTGAGCTCTTCGTCATAATACTGCTCGCTGACTTTTTCCTCAAACTCTCCCCCCTTTTCATATAGTTTTAAAAAAAACTCCTGAGAAGTTTTATGGTGCAGTGGAGCGCTGGTACGGTGGTAATAGTCGAAGCTAATGCCCAACCGCTCAAAGGTTCGCTTATTTAAAAAATGGTATTTGTCTATGATTTCCTGAGGAGTGACTCCCTCCTTTTTAGCCCGCATGGTGATGGCGGCGCCGTGCTCGTCAGAGCCGCAGATGTAAACGACGTCGAGGCCAAGCCCCCGCAGATAGCGGACGTAGATATCGGCGGGCAGATAAGCCCCCGCTAAGTGCCCTAAGTGCAACTCCCCATTGGCATAAGGCAATGCAGAGGTCACGCAGTATTTTTTGGTTTTATCCATTTTAAACTTGATAACTATTGAAAAATGAGGCGGCGAAGTTACAAAAACCACCGTCGGAAAAGGCATAGGAACGCTTTACATGTCCAGGAAAAATAACTCCCGGCCAGGCCGCAAAGTTTCTTTGGATGGTCGGCTGAATCGCCTTTTTAATCGCATGCGCCGGGTAGGATGCGACGATTGGAGAGATGGCGCCCCCGGATGGACGCAGGTTTTATCTCAAATTCTACCGGAGCCTTTCCCTCCCCATTTGAATTTTCCAAAAAAGAAAAACTATAAATGGGAAAGCAGGTAGTTCCACAGCTTTTCGTAGGGAATGATTTCCAATTCATTGATATGACCCCGGAAGAAGAAAGCCTGTCCCACTAAATTGTCGTAGTATTTATCGGTGTTGCTCAATTCCAAAATCTTGAAATCAACTTTGGCCAATTGCTGCAACAGGCGGATAAACTGAATCGCGCGGAAGTGCTCCTGCTTGTCCAATTGCTTGGTGGCGTAGTTTCTAAGATGGCCAATCCTCTCCGCCGCCTCGTGGAAATTCTTCGCCTCCATCAAAAACAGAACCTGGGCAATCAGCAGATGAACTTCAAAGATTCGCTGCTCTCTGGGATAGCTGATATTGTCGCTCAGGAAGCGCTTCAGACGGAAGCCTTTCCTGTCCTGTAGATTTAGCGCAGGGGTTTCGCCTCCCTCGCTCTCGATGAAATAGTTCAAATACACCTCGTAAATCTTCCACCTTTCCCTCGTTTCACTGTCTAATTTTTTTATTTTGGAATTAGAATTCGCCTGATTAAAAATGGCCAGAGCGTTGATGTAATTCCCAGTGTGGAAGGCTAATAACAGGTAGTATTCCATGAACTTAAACCAGGTCTCTCTCCCTTCGGAAAAAATCTGGAGGCTCTTTTCGGCGCTCACCCGGCCGTTTTTGAAATCCTGTTTGTGCAGATAGGCGGACATTTTTTTTAGGTGAAATGCTATCACCTTTTCTTCCTGTAAATAGTCGGGATTCTCTTCGATATACCGCTCCGCCTTAGAGCAGACTTCTAACACGGCGTCAAAGTCGCGCATCATCTCATAGCGATAGACCCAAACTAAGTACATATTGTAAATGACGACCGGCGAGTGGTGGGTCTCCGAAAGCTCCACTAACATATCGCAGAAGGATCGTATCTGCTCCATCAGTTCGGCCTTATCCGTTCCGGAGCTTAGGTATTTTATTAAAATGCGCTGGAACAATTCTTCGGAGCGCATCTCTGCTTCCAGGATTTTGGAATACTCCCCGATTAGATGGTCGTATTCTTCAAAGTTTTTCTCTCTCCCCTCCTCGGCGGCATAGCGGCGCAAAATGCGACAGCAGTTCACGATGACGTCTGAGAATCTAAAGCGCAGAGCTATCGTCAGGATTTGCTTAGCGAGGTCTTCAGCGCTGGAATGGGCGTCGTTGGAAATGAGAATCCTGACCAATGCCCAGTCTTTATTGCAGGTAAAATACGCCTTGTCGTACCCCGCCGTGCCGGGGTCGTTGATGTCTATAAAGAAAAGGGTATTGAGCAGGCGCTTGCGAAAGCGGGATTTCAGTTGGCGGTATTTGTCGTCAGTGGGGCTACAGCCATAGAGGAGCGTGGCGGCGTCCCGGTCGTTTTTAAACCTCCCCGCAGACAAGGCTTCATAAAAATCGCTGAATTTACTGCTCTTATTTTCGAGGGTCGAACTGTCAAATATTTCAATTTTCCGCACCTTTTTTTTGGTGATAATCCTGGAAATTTCAATCAGATTTTTCATGCTATTCATGGGCGGATCCGCAGGAAATAAAGAGGCCTGACAGTTCCATTTTTATAAATATTCAAGAGAATAGGAGATTGGAGCTAAGCAGCAAACAGCAATAATTATTCCCCTTTCTGCCTGTCACAAATTTATATAAAAATGGCGAAGCCCGACACAGTTTCATCTATGTCGGGCTTTGCTGCGAACTTTAATAGCGGGAATTCTCAGCGGGCAATCACCACCATTTTACTTTCTGCGCCCTCCCCCGCCACTATCTGCACGGTATAAATTCCGGGCAGAAAAAGGCCCGGAACGGTAGCCTGATGCTCTCCCGCCTCATACCTGCTCCGAGGCGTGGCGCTCATTCGCCGGCCCTGCAAGTCCGTCAGGAAAAACTGCACTTCCTCCCCTTTTTCCAAAGAAAAGCGAACCTGAACTTCCGAAGAAGTCGAATTGGGGCTGATCGTCCAACGGAGTTTTTTGCGCTCAATCTCGCAGGCGTCCGTGTAATAAGCAGGCGGGATGACCCGTATATCGGTGTACAGCCGGTACTCCCCCGCCGCAAACTCGATCGGCGCCGTTGCGTTGGTCACGTTCAGGCTGTCGCCGCTAAAGTATTCGTACCAAATTCCGGCATGTTGAAAATTCGGCGTCACCGACCCCTCCGCGACATTGAAGTTGCCCAATACGGCCACGTTCATATCCGGATGATTCAGGTGGATGGTCTTTTGAAATCCGGTCACATTTTGCTCAAAGTCCGTCGTCTGAAACGCCTCGTAATTATTCCGCAGATAGAGCAGCGCGCGCACTTTATTATAGACGTCTAAGCGAGCCGCCTGACCCATGTAGTCCCAGCGCAGGGGCTTGGGGTCGAGTCTGCAATTGTCGTTGATCGTTCCATTTGTGCAGCGATTGATGGAGTAGTCGTAGCCCGTTTCTCCGAACTGCCAAAGCATCTTCGGGCCGGGCAAGGCATAGAAAAACGTGGAAGCCAGGTTTACCCTGTCCAGAGCCGTGTTCAGGTTTTTCACATTGTAGGCGCCGAAAGAATTGCCGTAGGTAATATTTTTATAAGCCATCCGCTCCTCGTCGTGGCTCTCCATATAGGCGACGAGATTCGGCTCGTTCCAGCCGCGGTTTTTGTACGAAGCGCCGCTCAGGTTGGAGGCATAGCCCATCGCCGCTTCCTTGTACTGGTCGTGGACGCCTCCCGCCCAGAGCATCATGCCGTAATTGGCCAGCTCTTTTTCCTCGCTGTTATCGGCGAAGTGCTCGAGGATGACATAAGCGCCCGGACTGGCCTCCCGGATGGCGTCGGCGTAATTTTTTAAAATGGCAATGCGCCCGGCGTCATAAGCCGCCCACGCCCCCATATTGCCTAAAGTATTTTTTTGGGTAAAGCCTTTTGAAAGGTCAAACCGGAAGCCATCTACTTTGTAATCTCTCAGCCAGTGCTCTAAGCATTTGCTGATATATGTCTTAGTGGCCTGGCTCTCGTGGTTGAAATCAAAAAAGACGTTGAAGTCGTGTTTGGGCAGGGGATTCAGCCAGTAATTATCGGGCGCCGGTCGGAAATTGGCGGCGTCCCAGTACAGCATACAGAGCGGATTCTTTTCATGGGCGTGATTGAAAACCACGTCGAGAATCACGGCTATCCCCCGCTGATGGCAGGCGTCCACCACCGCCCTGAAGGCGTCCGGCGTACCGTAATATTTATCTAATGCATAGTGATAGGTGGGATTGTAGCCCCAACTGAGGTTCCCGTCAAACTCATTGACAGGCATAAATTCAATGGCCGTCACCCCAAGTCTCTCCAAATAATCTAAGGTGTCTAACAGCGTCTGATAGTTTTGCGTTTTTAAAAAATCCCGCATCAGCAATTCGTAAACGACGAGATTCCCCTGAGGAGGGCGCTGAAAATCAGCAATCTGCCAGGGATAGGCGGCGGCGCCCGGCTGCATCAGCGACGCAATGCCCGTCGTTTTTCCAACAGGATACGGAGGCAGATCGGGAAAAGTAGCCGCCGGAATATAGGAATCATTAGAAGGGTCGAGCACTAAATCGCTGTATGGGTCGCCGATGCGGATGGCGCCGTCCACGACGTACTGGAAGGCGTAATACTTGCCGGGCGTCAGCCCCGATACCTTTATCCACCAGGTAGTCCCTTCCAAATTGCGCTTGAGTTGGTAGTCGTTGCTGAACTGCCAGGCATTGAAATCGCCGATGAGATAGACGTGCTGCTTGTTGGGAGCGTACAGCGCAAAAAGCGCTTCTGTATCGCTCAGGTAGTTGATGCCGAGCTCCGCTCCGGCGGGCATATTCTCCGACTGGGTCGGCTTGGGTACGACGTAATTGAATTTAACAACAGCCTGCTCCTGCCCATTATCGGCGACTAATTCCACTAAATGCGCCCCATCTTCCTGCACCTGAATCTCAAACTCCAACTCAGTGCCGTTGGTGGAATACAGCAGGTTCCCATCCTCAAAAAGCGAAAGCGTCGCCTCCTGCGTAGCGGCTCCTTTGACCTGAATGCCGGCGCCGATTTGCGTAAAAACCACGGACTCTGTCGGCGAGACAAGGCTCGCCGTCAGCGGGCCGGCATCGGGATAGACCGTGTAGAAAATATCTCCTCCGCCGGCGTCCTTCCCCGTCAGAGAACCGGAGGCGTTGCGAAAAACAAAAGCCAGTTTTTGAATCTCCTCATTGGGGTCGGTCGCATTGTAGCGCTCCCTGATACTGGGCTGAATCTCAAAACTGTACACCTCCGGCTGGCCGGGCACGGGAGTCATTTTCCATTCATCATTGGCGACTCCCCAGGTGGTAAAGACGTGCTTCCAGTCGCTGGAAGAACTGCTCAGCGAGGTAATCAAACCCGTGTGCAGATAGACCTCGCAGTTACAGCCGGCCAGTCCCGCCGAGCCTTCCAGGGCGTTAAAATAAATCGTCGCCGGCTGATTCGGCGTGGGAAAAACCGGATCCGTCCAGACTACCTGCGCGCCGGATATCCAGGGAAGCAAAAAGAAAAGCCCCGAAAAATATGGGAAAAAGCGATTCATAAAAAAGTGATTTTGAAAGAAAGAGTGAGCAAAGCCGCCTCCGCGGCGGCGTCTCAGAAGGGTAAAATTGATAAAAGCAGATGCGGATTAAAAGAAAAGCAGCGCATAAAATTTGTACCGGCGCCACTTAACGCCCTTGGCGCTCCGGTCAAAAATCGGTATCGAAGCGGTCGTCTTTGAAGGTGTCAATATCTCTCCGCTCCCGCTTGGTCGGGCGTCCGGCGCCTTTTTCCCGCCATTCAGCGCCGCTCTTGCCGACAAACCATTCCTGGTACTTATTCATTTCCTCAACAGGGGTCAGGTTCTCATAACATTCGGCGGCCAGTGCGGCGCCCACCCTTTTATCTATTATTTTTTTTATTAAAAATTCTAAATTAAAACCGCCATTCCTGACGTAAACCTTTTGCCCCTCGGCGACGAGGTCGGAGGGTTTGGCCTGAAGCTCCCCGATTTTTACTTTCCCGGATTTAATGGACTCTGTCGCAAGCGTCCTCGATTTAAAAATGCGCACGCTCCACAGCCATTTGTCTATTCTTACTTTTTCCATTTTCGTGTATTACCCGGCGGGGGAGGGTTCCTGTTGATTACGGGGATTATTTTATACGGGGTAGCTCAGGTTCATTTTCTCTAAGGCTTCGCAGACTTTTTTGGAAATGATATAATCCCTGTACCAGCGCTTATCTACCGGGACGATCGTCCAGGGGATGGCGCTGTTGTTGAGTGCATACTCGTAGCATTGCATGTATTCGTCCCAAAGTTCCCGCTCTTTCCAGTCGCTCTCGTTGTGCTTCCAGTGCTTTTTGGGTTCGTCAATGCGCTGCTGCAATTCTATTCCCTGTTGCTCATAAGAAATATGCAGGTAAAATTTCAGGATGACCGTGCCATTGTCGAAGGCCAGCAATTCCTCAAAAGCGTTGATAGCCTTCATCCGCTTTTCCACGCGCTCCTCGTCAATCCAGTGGTGCACGCGCTGTATGAGGATATCTTCGTAATGCGAGCGATTGAAGATTTTGATTTCCCCCTTCATGGGCGCCTGCTCGTGAATCCTCCAAAGAAAGTCGTGAGCCAGTTCCGCTTTTGTCGGAGTTTTAAAAGCCGAAACGCTCAGGTTAAATGGCGTGCAATCCTGAAAGACATTCCTGATGGCGCCGTCCTTCCCGCTGCTGTCCATGCCCTGCAATATAACCAACAGCGAATGATTTTTCTCCGCTAAGAGAATCTCATTCAGCTCGCCAATCCGCTTCTCATATTTTCTGGTCTTCCTTTCAATCTTACTTTTTTTCGCCCCATCCGGTGGGAGGCTCGATATTTCAGAGAGTTTTATCATCGTCGTTAAATTAAAAGTTCATAAAAAAATCTGCGCAACCTGCGGGATACAGCGCCCCGCGCACTCCCGCAGAAACGCCAAAGTTATGTCGTCCCCTGCTTCTTACTCCGCTCGTATTCCTTCATCAGGTTGCGGATAATCCTTTTCACCTGCACAGAAAACTCCTTGCTCAGAATCCAGTGCCCATAGTTGAACTCCCTGTCCAACACCTTCAGCACCGGCTCCCCAAGGTACTTCCCAAAGTTAAAGACCACTTCCCCATGCTCGTTGTACTTCAGTCTGTTCGTCACGTCAATCGTTCCCGTATCCTGCGTGAAGTCGTGCAGCGCCTGCACATTCTCGCGGATAGGCTCCGGCGTGACATTGCCGTCGTCGTCCCTGTAGTCCACGTTTTCATAGCGCTTCAGTTGGCCCTGAAAAACGTCCACCGTCGCGCGGATATCCGCCATGGCGTCGTGGGCGTCCTCCAATTCCTTGTTGCAGTAAAAGCGCAGCGCCGCCTTCAGATTGCGAGGCTCCATTTTGTAAAAAATCCGCTGGGCATCCACCAGCCTTCTCTTCTCGACCTCGAATTCAAAACCGGCGCGGGCAAACTCCTCCATGAGCAGGGGCAAATCGAAGCGACTGATATTGTAGCCCGCCAGGTCGGCGTCTCCGATGAAGTCGAAAAGCTGCTGAGCCACCTGCGCAAAAACGGGCTTGTTGGCTACGTCCTTCGGCGTGATTCCGTGGACGCCCATCGCCTCCGCCGAAATCGGAATGCCCGGATTGACCATCAGTTCCAGCTCTTCCGGCTCTCCGCCATTTTTTAAATATTTAATGAGTGCAATCTGGATAATCCGATCCCGAATGACGTTCAGGCCGGTGGATTCGATGTCAAAAAAACAAAGGTCTTTTTCTAAAAAATTCATTTAAAAAATTGAGTAAGGTGAAAGCTTGTTGTCAGTTTCCCGTAGTTGTGCGTTCGTGTACAATGTCTTTTTTTTCTAAAAAACTCCGTATTCTTTTCCCAATGGCGCCTGGTCGTTCCCGCTGTTTCCGGCAGCGTCCTTTCTATTTTTTTATTTAAAAATAGCCGCAGGGATGGTTCGCATCTTTTCTTTTGTATTGCGTCTTTCCTCTCCATTTCCCCCTCCCCTCTTGCGATTTCTCTTGGGGAAATCTCCGTCCCCCCCGCTCATCGCCTTCCAAATTCATGGCCGCTACCTGCAATTCCCACCGCTGTGAAGCATTGACACTGAGGCGTAAAATTAGTTGAATTTCGGGCATTGGCTTCCGCAGGCTCTGTCTTCAGTCTTTGAGCAGCATCTTTTCCACACCCTCCGTGTATTTGGTCAGCAGATTCCCCTTTTCATCGCTGTAGATAAACAGCGCCTCAATTCCCTGCGGCCCCAGCTGGCGAGCCAGCTCGAAAGCCTCCTCTAATCCCAGCACCATAAAACCCGTGGCAAAGGCGTCTGGCTCGACGCAATTTTTCCCGAAAACCGAAACGCTCAGCAAGCTGCTCTTCTCCGAAAATCCGCTGCGAGGGTCAATGATATGGCTGTATCTGGCGCCGTCTATTTCGTGGAAATTGCGGTAATTCCCCGAAGTCGCCACCGACATATTTTCGAGCAGAACCTTCAGGGTCACGTCCGTCAGTTCGGCGTCGGCGCGCGGCGTATTAACCCCGATAGTCCACCAGCCGCCGGAAGGGTTTTTCCCCCTGGCGCGCACTTCCCCGCCGATGTCCACCATGTAATCGCCGATCCCGTTGAGTTCGAGAAATTCGCCAATGGCGTCGGCGCCGTATCCCTTGCCAATGCCGCCGAAGTCGAGTTGCACGCCAGGCGAAGATTTTTTCAACACGGCATAGCCCAGATGGTCGAGCACCTGAACCTTTTCAAATCCCACATACGCCATCAGGGAATCCACCCGCAGGCTGTCCACCTTTTTCACCGCATCGTGGGGCGTATAGCCAAAGCCCCAGTAATTCACTAAGGGCATTATTGTCGGGTCGAATGCCTGTCGGGTCAGTTGATTGGCCACCTTCGCAGACAGCAGATTGGCGTAAAAATGCCGGTTGGGTACCTCCCCGCATTTGCGGAGATCGGCGACACAGTCGGCATAAGCCCCAAAGCGCATCCCCAATTCGAATGCGCTGTCCGCCTGATTGAACCGGGAAATGGTGGAAGTGGGAATGTAGGTGGAAATCTCATTATTCACAGCCTGAAAAACGGAATCAATGCCCGCCTTAAAAATCCTGTTCAGGCTGTCCCGATAAGCGACCTTGTAATAGGTTCCCATCGTCTCCCCCTGGATAACGAGGTAGTTGGGCGATTGATCCCGCCGACAGGCAGTCAGCAGGGAAACGAGGGCAAGCAGGAAAAGAGCATTTTTCATATAAGGAGGCGTATTTGTGTTTTTGTAAACCTACAGCGACTGCACGAATTAAAATCCTCATCTCCATCGCACACTCGCAGTCGCCGGACTTTCAGACAGATCACACCCGTCCATTAAACCATCCCGACCAATATATGCATTGTAAATTTCCTGGCGCGGAGCGGTCTTGCATTTTGGTGAATGTTCTGAAAAGTCGGGCAATTTTACAAAAAAGAAGAAACAGCCCTCAGATTCTTTTTGTCAAACTTTTTTGGCAGGAGTTTCCCCAATACCAAATACTGCGGCTCACATTAAAAACATGCGCTTTTACCTGGCATTTACTATTTTGCCGAATCAAACAATCAGATAAAAAACCAAGGCCATGCCGCATCTTTTCCTAACCTGCGCCAATTCTCATTCTCAGAAAGACTTCCTGCCCGGGCTACAGGAGGAAGACGACAAAACCTACAGCATCCTTTCTCCCAGAGAGAAAAAAGGGCGCTACCGGCTCATACGAGATTCACGCATTTCCCCTGGTAAAATAATAGAGCATCTCCAGCGCCACTAGGACGAGATTGTCCAGTTCCACTACTGCGGCTACGCCGGGCAAAGCCTTCTGAAACTACGCAACGGGCGATGTCAGAAGGAGAAAAATCAATACGCGTTTGGAACACAGCATCCTAATACCGCAAAAAGATACTCTAATCTGGCGTCTGTATTACTCGATCTGGGTCGAAAAGAAGAAGCAAGAGCGCTCTTTGTAAAGGCCTGCCAGATATTTCACGATTGCCTGGGAGCAGAGCATCCATATACAAAAGGTGTGAAAGAGTGACTGGAATATTTGGATAACAGCTAAAAGACAAAACCAACGCCTCCTGACACCGCCCGCCTGAAGCGCCTTGTCTTTTCCAATCTTAAATCCTGAGGGGCGTTTCTGTTTTTGGTTCCTGCGATTTTATCGTTGATTTGAAACTACCCGATAAAGGCTACCACCTTTTCAACGACTTCGGCCTGTCTCATCAGTTTGAAATGGCCGTAGCCTTCCGTAACCAGCAGGTCGGTGTTTTCGCATTTTTCAAAAAAGATTTCGGCGGATTTAAAGGAGACCGAGCGATCTAACTTGTCGTGGACGATGAGTATCCGTCCGACATGCGCTCTTTGAAGGGCCTGCACTGCGTCCGTGTCGGCGATGCTCAGGCCGTCCAATTGCGCTTCCATGTTGCGATGGAAAATGGCTCTGGCGCGGAGGGGGAGCCGGATGATCTTTTCAAACTGGGCGATCACCCGCCGGTTGCTGGCGGGAACGGCGACGAGCGCTAATTTTTCGAGTTGAATGGTATTGTCTAAATAAGCCAGGGCAAAGGCTGTCGTGGCGCCGCCAAAGGAGTGGGCGATGATGCCGCTGACTGAGCCGGCCTTTTCGATGGCGGCTTTTACGGCGCCGGCAAAGTCTAACCAGTTGGTGCGGCGTCCGCCGGAATCGCCGTGGGCGGGGCCGTCGAAGGCGACCACGCGATATCCCGCCTTCAGCAATCCGGGCACGAAACTGCGCAGGGCTGTTCCTCTGGATTCCCAGCCGTGGACGAGCAGAATGGTCTTTTCGCCCTGGCCCCATTCGTAATATTTCAGGCTAATCCCGCCGTAGGGCATCTCCGACCGGCGGGCGCCCTCGATCCACTCATCGCTGGTCTTGTGGACGGCCCGGATGTGGGGCGTCGAAAATAATCGCTCTGCCAACTGCGCTGCTTTAGAGGGAAAAAGTCTTCCGAGACTGGCGAAGGCGAGGGGGAACAGCTTAAAATAGAAAGGGATTTTCTGCCTCGTTTCTGCCGTCGTCTCCGGCGGCGCCGGCGGTAGTATCTCGATATTTTTTGTTGAAATCATTTTTGTGAAATGGCTGTGTTGGTTGATGCAGGGATTTTGAGGGAGACTCGCAGCGTTTATTTCCCGCGGATTACGCAGTTTTTTTCTGTTGACCATAAATCCCCAAACATTAAAAAACCGCTCGCCATGCAATCTGGTTTAAATTTTAATCGGGGGAGAATTACATTTGCCGACATTATGACGAGCCTGAAAAAGACATATCTCCTCACCGGCGCCAATCTCGGCGACCGCATCGGCACATTGGAGGCGGCCAGGGAAATGATTGCGCGGGAAATAGGCAGGGTGACCAAACGCTCCGAGATTTACGAAACGCAGGCCTGGGGAGTCGCCGACCAGCCCGACTACGTGAATCAGGCATTAGAGCTGGCGACCAGCTTTTCGGCGCAGGAAGTTTTGGAAAAAATCCTGGGCATCGAAGCGGCATTGGGGCGGGTTCGGCGCAGTAAGTGGGAGTCGAGGCCGATTGACATAGACATTCTTTTTTATGAAAATGAAGTCCTGAATTTGCCGCATCTGATTCTTCCGCATCCGCATCTGCACCGCCGGAATTTTGCGCTCATCCCCATGCTGGAAATTGCACCGGACTTCGTGCATCCCGTTTTTCAAAAAACCATTGAAGAATTGTACGATCAGTCGGAGGACGGGCTTGACGTGGTTCTACTGGATTTGAAGGTCTGATTTTTTTGGAGAGTACGCAGGGCAGGCTCTTAGGGAGGGGTTTCCCCCAGATGATTTGCGACGAAGGAGTAAATCAGGCCGGATTTACTTCGGACTTTAACGCAGATTTTTTTTATCGCCTTAAATAGTTGCCATTTTTTCAGGCATACATGCGGGGGTGTTTTCAGGGGAAAAAATTTGAAAAAGAAAAAATGAAACCAGAGTCAACACATTCATCGGCGCAATATCCACAGGCGGGGGAGACCTATCCTTTTCCGCATGGCTTTATTGCGATAGAGGGGAATATCGGCGCGGGGAAAACGACCCTGTGCAATATGATTGAGGACGAGTACAACTGCCGCCTCATCCTCGAGCAGTTTACGGACAATCCCTTTTTGCCCAATTTTTATGCAAATCCGGAGCGGTATGCGCTGC
>CAZXQI010000098.1:0-13606 GCA_964643005.1 uncultured Saprospiraceae bacterium
CGACAGGAATAATATTGCCGCTTCTCAATTGGTCAGGGTGGATGTGAATACCATCGATATTTTTATCGACAAAAAGGTAAATGCCACTTATGACGATTTGGATGAGAAAAAGAAGATCAATATTGTCAACAAGTGCAAAGTGACCATTCAATGGCAAAAGTCAAAAGAGGACGCGAGGATTGTCTTTATTAAAAAAGACGATCGGCAGGAGTACAAAAATGCCACGCCGGTAAAGAATCTCGCCAATGCAAGAGAAAGCAGTAAAACGCTTAGCGACCTGGCCAATGAACTGGCAGGACAAATAACAGCCGGACTCGACGTGATTACCAGAGAAGTTATCCTGTATCCTTTTACTTATCAGAATCAGGACGTGGTCAACGATTTCTCGGTGCTTTTCAAGACCATACTCAAAAGCAATCTGCAAAAAAGAGGAGTGACCCTCACCGCCGCTACCAGGAGTTTTGCCGCAAAAGTTTTCACCGTAAAAGGGAACTACGCCAAGTCTGGCGACAAGTTGAAATTGTCGGTTCAAATTTTGGATGAAAACATGAACGTCGTTTATAGCTTTGACAAAACAGACCTCAACTGGGACGACTTCAACGGATTAGTCCCCGACAATCAGAGCGAAGCCGAGAACAGAAACAAAGTCATCGGCCCCAACAACAGCAGCACGGGTTTGCAGATGCTGGTTTACACCAATAAGGGCGAAGGCAGCCAGCAATTCAGAGAGGGAGAAAGAATGAAATTGTACGTGAAGGCTTCTAAACCTTCTTATTTACGCGTGTTGTACATCATGGCCGATGGAGACGTCATGGTCATGCTCGATTCTAAACACGTCAACTCCCCTGGCACAGAAGTCGAACTCGGCGCCTTCATTTGTACCGCCCCCTTTGGCTTAGAAAACCTCGTTGCCCTGGCCTCCGCGACTCCTTTTGAAAGCTTAAAAACCAAAAGGAGCGGAGGCATAGACGTGTTGGCCGGTTCTTTGTCCGATGCCTTGTCACTGAGCAAAAAATCCGGTAATTTGGTGACTCAACAAAAAATTTCAATAAATACCATCGCAAAATGAGATTACATCATCTTAAACGCAGCATACTCCCCGTACTCTTTAGCCTCGTCGTAACTTCCTTTTCTTTCGCACAAAAGGGAGGCGACAGGGGATTCACTCCGGACAACGGGAATACGGCTTCTACTCAGAAGAGGATTGCTCTGGTAATTGGCAACAGCGCTTATGCCCACGTGACGCCGCTGCCCAATCCTGTAAACGATGCGGACGATATGGCGGCCACCTTAAAGTCTTTAGGCTTTGACAAGGTCATTTTGAAAAAAAACCTGGGAAGGGCAGATTTTGATAAAACCATCCGAGAGTTCGGCAATGAAATCGTCAACTACAATGCCGCCCTGTTTTTCTATGCAGGCCACGGCTTAGAGATCGGCGAGAATTACTTAGTCCCCGTGGATGTGCCCGCCGATATGAAAATAGAAGACTTCAGAAACGACTGCATCAACCTGGACTGGATCAGAACCAAAATGAACAATTCCAAAGGCCTCAACAAGGACAACATCGTCATCTTAGACGCTTGCAGGAATAATCCTTTTCGCAGTTTTCGAGGCGACACGGAAGTATGGGGCGCCTCCAAAATCCAGTGCCAGAGTCTGATCACCTGCTATTCCACTTCTTCATCCGAAAAAGCTGCGGATGGCGCCGGCCGTAACAGCCCTTTCACAACCCTCCTCATCAGGCACATGAAAGAGCCTGGCATCGAGATTAGGGAATTGTTCCGCAGGGTGCGCCTCGATCTTTTGAATGAATACAAACAATTAGCTACCTCCGACGACTCCTATCTGAACCAGTTTTACTTCGTTCCGCCTATCGAAAACAGCACCGATGACCACAATCCAAATAGCCTCCGGGATAGCGACGGCGACGGAATTATTGACGAGATGGATAGATGTCCTTACATATTCGGCCCTATAAGCAACAACGGCTGTCCCGAAAGCAGCCTGTCGGAAGTACAAACGGAAGTAGATAAGGCATTCAGCCTCTATAAGAATGAAAGCTATTCCGCAGCCTACAAAATCTTCAACAAGTATAAAGATATGGACACTTCGGGAAGGTCGTATTTCTACATCGGCGAACTCTATTACTATGGTCGCCACGTATCAAAAGACCTGTCCGAAGCCGTCAAATGTTATCGCAAATCGGCAGATTTAGGATTTAACAAAGCGCAGAACAACATGGGCTTTATGTACAGAAACGGATATGGCGTTCCAAAAAGCGACGAAGAAGGAGCTAAGTGGTACAGAGTCGCAGCCGAACA
Source organism: uncultured Saprospiraceae bacterium (assembly GCA_964643005.1). Lineage (GTDB taxonomy): Bacteria > Bacteroidota > Bacteroidia > Chitinophagales > Saprospiraceae > UBA6168. Next base: position 2,322 of record CAZXQI010000098.1, read on the forward strand.
GGGCTTCGCCGTTTCTCAATATAATCTGGGAATCATATACAGAAATGGGTATGGGGTGCCGCAGGACGACGAGGAAGCTGTAAAATGGTATCGTAAGGCTGCTGTACAGGGCCACGAAAACAGCCAAAACAACTTGGGATTCATGTATGAAAATGGATACGGCGTTCAAAAGGATTTATCAGAGGCATTGAAATGGTATCAAAAGGCCTGCGACAACGGAAATGATACCTCCTGTAAAAAAGTAGAACAACTTAAAAATTAATCAATAAGGCATGAAAACCGCATACCTCTTCTTATTTTCATTATTGTTCAGCATCTGCCAGGCTCAAACCCGCGGGTTCGTGCCTGTCAGACCCGACGGCTCGCAGGAGCGAAGACTGGCGCTGGTGATTGGAAATAATGATTATGAAAAACCCAGTCTAACCCTGACCAATGCAGCCAATGATGCCGACGACATGAGAGCTGCATTAGAAAAAATCGGCTTCGACGTCCTCATGTACAAGAATCTGGACTATCGCTCGCTAAACGTCAACATTGATAAGTTCGTCAATCAGCTCAGCAATTACGACGTCGGCTTAGTGCACTACTCCGGGCACGGCGTTTCCTATCTGAATCAAAACTATTTAGTGCCTACTGACGCCGATATCCGGACGGTGACACAGATTGAATATGACTGCTATTCGCTCAATAAGCTCATCGCCAAAATGGAAGGTAGCGGCGTCAAGAATACCATTGTCATGTTAGACGCCTGCCGGAATACGCCTATCCTGCCGCCTTCTTCCAGAAGCACTTTGCAGGCCGGCCTCGTGGCTCCGCTCAATCCTCATGGCACCTACATCGTATTTGCCACCCAGGAAGGCAGCGTCGCGAGCGATGCCATTGACACCCGAAACGGCCTGTTCACCGGAGCATTGTTAAAAAACATTACGCTGCCCGACCTCACGCTCAAGCAAATCATAGACAGAACCAAGAAAGAGGTCAGGGAAAAAAGCGATGGCGCTCAGTTACCCAATGCCTACGACCAGATCGAGGGAGATTTTTATTTCATCAGGTCTTCCAATAAAAATGATGCGACGCCTCCAAGCGCTTCCGCTCTCAGGGACAGCGATGGCGATGGCATTGTTGACGAAATGGATCAATGCCCTTACGAATACGGGCCTATTACAAACTTCGGCTGCCCGGAAGGAAGCGCCTCAGGAAAAGATACTAAGGACGCACCCGCCGAAATCCAGAGAGGCATCAGCTTATACATAGCAGGAAAATACTCCGAAGCGCTTCCCATACTTTTAAAGGGCGCCCCTTCCGATATATCCGGTTCGAGCAGTAACTACTTAGGAGACATGTATTTCTATGGGCAGGGCGTAGCGGCAGACTTTGTAGAATCCGCCAAATGGTACCGCAAAGCGGCAGACCAGGGCAACAGCAATGGCCAGAACAATCTGGGCTACCTGTACAACAACGGCTTAGGCGTCCAGAAAGACTATGTAGAAGCCGCCAAATGGTACCGCAAAGCGGCAGACCAGGGTCAGATCAACGCCCTGTTCAACATCGGCTATATGTATCGGAACGGCCTCGGCGTCGCTCAGGATGACTCCGAAGCTATCAAATGGTACCACAAGGCTGCTGAAAAACAAAACAGTGCCGCTCAAAACAGCTTGGGCTTTGCCTATCAATTTGGCTACGGCGTTCAAAAGGATTATGTCGAAGCCATCCAATGGTATCGCAAAGCCGCCGATCAGGGAAGCCCCGAGGCGCAAAACAACTTGGGAATCATGTACGAGAATGGCTACGGAACCGCAGTAAATTATACTGAGGCTGAAAAGTGGTATCGCAAAGCCGCCAACCAAGGATACAGTGGCGGACAAAACAACTTAGGCGTATTGTATCACACTGGCAACGGCATCGCTAAAGATTACGGACAGGCCGCAGCCTGGTACCGCAAAGCCGCTGCGCAGAATCACCCGCAGGCTCAATACAACTTAGGTTTGTTGTGCCAATACGGTCTGGGAGTTTCCCAAGACAATGCCGAAGCTGTCAAATGGTACATAAAATCCTGCGACGCCGGATACGCGCCTGCCTGCGACAAAGCCAAGAGCCTGAGATAGTTCTATCTTCTATCAAAAAATCAAAAATCTAAGCTCTTCTATTCTGGCTGTTCAGGCCTGGCTGTGGGGTTTTGGTTCGGCATACGGTTTTCCAGCAGATGATTATTGACGATAATAAAATCAGTCCGAATTTACTTCAGGCCTGGGGGGGATTTTTTTGTGGAAATAAATCAAAAATCAAATATCATCCATCTTCTATCGTCCATCCATACTTATTCCCAAACTGCCCCACATTCATCATTCATCACCCCCTACTTTCGCCATTTCTTCCGGCTCTTTCAGTTTGCCGATGCTTTTGGCAATCAGCATGGAAATAGACATATCGCTGGTCACGTTGGCAATGGTCCGGCACATATCCAATGGGCGGTCAACGGCAAAAATCAGAGCCAGGCCGGCTTCGGGAATCTGCGCCTGTCCGAGCACGATGACCAGCATCACCATGCCTGCTCCCGGCACAGCCGCAGCGCCGATACTGGCCAGGGTAGCTGTTAGAATAATTCCCAACTGAGCCATCAGGTCGAGGTGAATCCCAAAAGTCTGAGCAATAAAAACTGCCGCCACGCCCTGATAGAGCGCCGTTCCGTCCATGTTCACCGTGGCGCCGATGGGCAGCACAAAGCTGGCGACCTCTTCATCCACGCCAAGATTGTTTTGGGCGCGCTCCATCGTCACCGGCAGGGTGGCGGCGCTGGAGCTGGTGCTAAAGGCCAACAACTGCGCCGGCGCAATGCCTTTGAAGAAAAACCCGAAATTCCTTTTTGTAAAAATCTTCACTAAGGATGGGTAAAAAATAAAAATCAGAATAGCGAAACCCGCCAGCACGCACAGGGAATATCCTATCAGAGCCATAAAAAGATCCATGCTCGGCAACTCGACAATCAGCGAGGACAAGAGGGCAAAGACGCCATAAGGGGCGCTCAGCATGATGAGGTCAATCAATTTCATAATGACGTCGTTGGCCCCATTGAAAAAGGCAATGACCGGACGGGCGCTCTCCTCGGGAATCAGCATGAGACCGATGCCAAAAAAGATGACGAAGAAGATCACCTGTAGCATGTTGGCGTTATTCGTGGCCGCTCCGAAAATATTGTCCGGAACGACGTCAATCAGCGGCTGCAACGGCCCTAACTCCTTAGCCTGCTCGGCGGCTTCAATGCGGGAAGCGGCGGTGTCTCCAAATTTTTCCATCAACCCTGTCCGAGTCTCCTCCTTCACTATAAATCCGGGCTTGACGACATTGACAATGGCCAGCCCCAGGCTGATGGCAAAGGCAGTGGTAAGGATGTAAAGGGTAAAGGCTCGTCCGCCCATCTTTCCCAATTTGGTGATGTCCTTCAACCCGGCAATGCCTTTTATCAAAGAAGTGATGATTAGGGGAATGGCGATGAGCTTGAGCAGATTGATAAAAATAGTCCCAAAAGGCTTTATCCAGTCAGAGACAAAATTTGTCCATCCCAGGGAAACGGCCAACATCCCAAACAGAACCCCTCCAAGAATTCCAATGAGAATTTGCCAGTGTAGTGCAATTTTTTTCATAAAAACAGTGGATTATTTGCCGCAGTGCAGCGAGATTTCAATCGTTTTCAACCCTTCAGTTACTTCACCAATCAGCGCAAAGTTCTTTCCTGAGGCTTTCAAACAGTCTGCAAGATGCCTCAAGTCATTTGCAAAATGAAAAATTAAAACTAAAAAAAGCGGGCGATCACTTTTTTGAGAGGAAAATCAACAGGGCAATACTCCCTCCAATCAGCAGAATCTCCAATAAGTTGCCCAACTGCTTATTCTTCACCCGAAGATTGATGACGGAAATGAGCGCAATAAAAAAGGAGAGCGCTGTCATCATCAAAATGACGCCAGCCGAGGCGCCGATCAGCTCTTCCATGCGCTTTGATTTGGCTACGTTGGGGAAAACAATCAGAAAAGCCACCGTCAGAATGGAGCTGACCATTCCGATAAGAGCGCCGCCCAATACTAGTTTTGGAAAGGGAATTCCCTTAGTCAGGCTGTTGACACTGCGAACTGCACTGCTGACCACCAGCCACAAGGCTATCAACATCAGCCCCACAACTGCTTCGTCAGCGTATTTCCCCAGATAGCTTTCAAAACTGTCCTGAAGGAACAAAGAGGCGATGAAAATCGCTGTCAGCATCATGCAGGAAATGATGACAGAGCGGGAGAGCACACTGTTTTGGGCAGAGGAAGTCGTTGCTTTCTTGATGGCCATGACAAAGTTTTTAACAAAGGTATTATAATGTAAAGACCTGATGATGAGAACTTTCTGGAATCAGGCCGGCAACTTTATTTCAATTTTATACCTTCTGCGGATACGCCTTTAGGTTTTTTTTTAAAAAAAAATAAAGATAGCTTGGGAACTGACTGCCTGAGTCTATCTTTGACCCCGACATCTCTTTAACCAGTTTCTGCGCTAATGAACACAAGCAAGAAAGCCCTTTGCCTGAACAGTGATTTGATTGAACAGGCAACACAAACTCTTAGAGTTTACAAACATCGAAATCGCTATAACATCATTGATCGTTTATTAGGTCATGGCCCAATGTCCAGCAGCGAAATCGCTTCCTTCCTAAATCTGGAAGAGCTTTACATCTCCGAACAATTGGAAATTCTTTGCGACAACGACTTAGTCTCTGCCATTTACTCAGATGGCAGCATGATCTTTTCTGCCAATGAAGCCCGCCTGCTTCAGATTAGGGAAATCGTGAGAAATTTTACCCTCGAATCCACCAGTTAATACTTACGCCTGGGAGTGCTACTACCTGATCCTGGGACAGAGCTTTCTTTTGCATCCTCTCCACTCAACAATTCAAAGCCCCGCAAACGCTGATGGTCTGACCGGAAACATAGCTGGACAGGTCTGATCCCAGAAACGCACAGACATTGGCAACCTCTTCTGCCCTGCCAAATCGCTTCATCGGGATACCGGCGAAGTAGCTTTCCTTAGTTTTTTCATCCAGGGCATCGGTCATTTCCGTCTCGATAAAGCCGGGCGCCACGGCATTGCAGCGGATACCCCTGGAACCTACCTCTTTGGCAATGGATTTGGTGAAACCGAAAATCCCGGCCTTGGATGCCGCATAATTGGCCTGCCCCGCATTCCCCGTCTCGCCCACAATGGAACTCATGTTGATGACAGAGCCGCCCCGGGCTTTCAGCATGGGCTTCAGGATGTGTTTGGTCAGATTGAAAATGGATTTGAGATTTGTATTGATGACTTCGTCCCATTGCGCTTCGCTCATGCGCAGCATCAGGTTATCGCGGGTAATTCCGGCATTATTGACGAGCGCGTCCACCTGGCCAAAATCCTGCAACACCTGACCGACCAGCGCTTCCGCCTGTGCATAATCCGCAGCATCTGAGCGATAAGCCTGAACCTTTACGCCATATTCTTCGCTCAGTTCAGCCGCAAGCTCCCTAGCTTTTACCTCAGAGGAGAGGAAAGTAAAGGCCACATTGGCGCCTTCCTGTGCAAACTTTCTAACTATCGCAGCCCCGATACCCCTTGAACCTCCCGTAACGAGGGCCGATTTTCCTTCTAACAGTTTCATAATTTTTATTTTTAAAAAAAAGAAAAAAGAGGGGTGAAAATAATCAAAACCTGTAAAGCCAAAAGGAATAGATTCAGGAGCAGTAAATTTTCAGTCCGTCGAAAGCGAGCGCCACCCCGGAAGGTAGTTTTTTGGAAACTTCGACGTGGAGTCCCATCCGATGGCTGAGATGGGTCAGATAGGCCTGCTCCGGCTGTACGATTTGAATAAACTCCAGAGCCTCCTCCAGATTGAGGTGAGAGAAGTGCCGTTGGTGGTGCAGGGCGTTCAGTACCAATATTTTAGTCCCAATGATTTTCTCCATTTCCGTATCTTCTACGGTTTTCACGTCTGTCAGATAGGTGAAGTCGCCGGTGCGAAAACCGAGTATCGGCAGGGTTCCATGCATGACTTCAATCGGGATAAACTCCATACCGCCCACCGCAAAGTTTTTCTCTTTTGAAATGGGGCGAAGGTCAATCATAGGCGCGCCGGGGTAAGGATTTTCTTCAAAAACATAGGTGAAGCGACGCACTATGTCGTCCAAAACGCGCCGGCTTGCGTACAAAGGCATGTCCTCCCGCTGAATGAAATTGAAGGGTCGAAGGTCGTCCAGGCCGGCGGTGTGGTCATTGTGTTCGTGGGTCAGCAGTACAGCCTGCAAGCTCCTCGTTCCCTCCCGAAGCATCTGCTGCCGGAAGTCGGGGCCGACGTCTATCACCACATTGACGGCTCCCTCTGATATCAAAACCGAAGACCTAAGGCGCTTGTCTTTAGGGTCTTCCGACCTGCACACTTCACAATCGCAACCAATAACCGGCACGCCCTGCGAAGTCCCAGTACCGAGAAAAGTGATTTCCAATGGAAAGGTTTTAGAAAAAGAATCTCTTGTCGGGGCGCAAATATCAGATTTTTCTAAATGGGGGAAAAAGATGGCGGGAATCAAAAATGCAGGGTTTAAAAAAATGAAGGCAACTCCTGTTTTTTTACTAAAATTAGTGAGAGTAAATCAGGAATCGCCTACACGAAACGCCTATTTCTTTAAACCACCCTTAATACGAACAGCATTTTGTAAACGCTGCCACCTGCGCCCATTTATTTTTGACAACTGCCCAAGTCAGTGGATATTCAGCTTTGGAGAAGTTAAAGAGTCCGTTTAATCTGGGCACAAAAAAAGGAGCCTTCAAAAAAAGACTCCTTTATAAAAATTGAATTAGTATGAAAAAACTGTTCGTTTAAGTGCGATTAAGCAGAGTAACAGGCTAATAAAAAATTATGCCGTTACCTTTAGAAAGACTTAGAGAACATAGCCTCCTGCGCCTTTTCCTCCCTTTCGATAGTTCTGAAAAAACTATCTAAATATTCATGCAGTGCGTCCCTCAACTCTATGTCTAAATATCTGAAGTTGTCCACCACGTTTAAGAGCGCCCGCTTCTTAGAGCGGAAGTAGCTAAAGGTGGAATACAATTCATCTGCAGACGTACTGTACCCCATGAAGATGCGATCCCGCATACTCTTTTGGCCTACGTCAGAATTGGGACGGGCATAAGGCGCGCTCACAAAGGCCGAAAAGTCAAAATCGTAGGGTACCGGAACGAGCATGCCGTCCTCCTGCCGCAGCAAAACGACATTCCGCAAGACGTCATAGCTCCAGTCCGTGTTGCCAACCATGTATTGAAATACGGAATTGATGCGTTCCTGGGCGGGAATAAATGAAGCCGCAGGCTGCCCCATCGTATCGCAAATAGGGTTTCCTCTCCGCATGCTCAATTCATCCTTGTCCTCCAAAAGTATCCCCCATTGGATCGTTTTGTATTTCGGATTATTGCTGTCCTGGTAAGTTATCTTGGCCAACTGTACCCGGAAGCTATTGGGCGTCAACTCATTATACAGTTTGTAAACGAGGTATTCCCTCAGCACCAAATCCCTGCTTCTGTCAGAGCCGTCTAAGCAATGCGTCACCAACTTCAAATCATTCAGATCGGACAGACCGGCCATTGCCAATTGGTTCTTCTTGAATTTCAGCTTCAAGGGAGGAAAATCGCAAACCTTCCTGCGGAATTTTCCACGCGGTCTGATTCTGATATCGTAGCTGTGGCTCTGCCCGTCTTTATCCTTAAAGGTAAAGTTGGCGGGGCGATAATCAACGTTCACATCTTTTTGAAGCAGGGTGTCCAGCTCAAGCGTCAGGTGGATTTGTACTACTTCCTGTTGGCTTATCTGGTCAAAAATGCTCTCGCCCACCTGTGGAATCGGATGCGTCAGCGCCTGTCCGCCGGAAGGCAATAGAAAGTTAATAGTCAGCGCCAGAAATAAAGCGATTGTTTTAGTTGTCATCCAGGTGTGTTTTGGTTGGGTGGTCAATGAAAAATTTTTAAAATTCATGGGAGTAAATCGGTTCAAAAGTGAAATCAAAAAAATGAGTCGCCAAATTTTATAGATAAATCTGCGAAAATTTCCGTTTATCAAACGCTAAATTAGGTTTAGTATTTTTTCGGATTCAAAATAAGATTCTAAATAAGTACAAAATCTCCTTTTCATACAAAATAAAATCCTGCTACTCTAACAAACAATAAGCCATTCCAGTTCTGTCAGGCTCAAAATGCTCTTTCCAAGCGGAAATGACCGGCTAACAGGCGCAAGCTGGTGCAGAAGCTTAGAAACATGAAAAATTGTCATGCCTGAATCCAGTCATTTTGAGCGAAACTTTGTCTGACAAAAGGGCATGGAAAGGAAAAGAAAGCCTTTAGCGCCCTATGGAAAAGTCCGAGGGAGAAGGGTTTAAAAAAAGGGGATTAATCGCAGCCATTTCGACACCAGGAAATGAGTTTTCGATAGACTTCATTTTCCATCAACAATTGTTCATTTCCAATCACGACGATGCGATCTCTTGCGCGGGTCAGGGCCACATTTAGTTTTCTATCCACCCCTTCATGGCTGAGAGAAACGAGCGTCTCCATTTGCGAAGCAAAATTGGTACAAAGGGAAATAATAACGATATCTCTCGCCCCGCCCTGGTAGCGCTCTACCGTGTCCACCGTCAAATCCTGTAGCCCAATGTTTTGATTTTGCAAAACCTCCTGAATCTGGGCGATTTGCGCCCGATATGGGGTGATGATGCCGATGCTGTCCGCTTTGCCTTCTTCGGCAGACCCAAAAACGCCAGAGCGAAAGAACTTCACCAACTCTGCGACGAGCGCGGCTTCGTAGCGGTTCGTTTTTCTGGAGGGGCTGTCTCTGTCCACGGGCGTAGAAAGGAAAGCTAATCGCTGGCTTGCCACCACTTTTTCCCAATCGCGTTGCAAACTGAGTTTGGGCGCCACAAGCGGAGCCGTCTGCTTTTGGGAGAAGGCTATATGCTCCGGTAGTATTCTGAGTTTTCCCTCGTAAAAATGGTCTGCCGGAAATCGCATAATCTCCTGGTGCATGCGTCCCTGGTGGCTCAGATGATCGTAGGCCCAGGTCCAGCCCTGTTCCACGCAGCGCAAATACAGGCGCTCGAACAGCGAATTGCGGAGATTTCGCAGGCCAATCTGGCGGAGGCCCTCATCGGAAACAGCCGACTGCAATTCATCCTGAACCACCACAGCCGGCAATTGCTTGTGATCGCCGACGAGGATAAACTGCTCAAACTGCGGCAGCAGGCCGACTAATACAGGCTCCAATATCTGGGACGCCTCGTCCACGACCACCCGTTTGAATTTTTTCAATTTGAGCAGTTGCCGGCTGCTGGATAAGGAGGCAAGGGTGCTGACGAAGATGCGGTGGCGGTCGAGAAGATGGCGCAACTCCCTGCGCGTGGAAATATCTTTGATTTTGCTCGAAAGCAATCGCCTTTGGAAGTCCTCTCCTGTGGCGTACGGAGAGCCTATGCGCAGGTAGGCGTTTTGAACCTTCTCGCCTAAGCTCTCTAATGCCTCGCAAATTTCATCCACTGCCCGATTGGTATAGGCCAGTAGCAACAGGTTCTCATCGGTATTTTCAAAAATCCATCCGGCGTAATTGCGGAGCATCTGACTGGTCTTGCCGGTACCGGGCGGCCCCCAAAGCAGAAAATAATCCCGAGCCGAAAGCATCTTCTCCAAAATGCGGCACTGCTCTTCCGTCAACGGGGCGCCGGAGAAGGAAGGCGTTTCCTGTCTAAGCTCCGATTCGTTAGAAGCCGGCCTGGCGGGCGCCGTCCCCGTCAGCAACAAACTCTGCTTTTGAGGCAAACATTCCGCCCATTGAAACAAGCCCTGGTACATACTCAAAAAGCCGATATCCATTTGGTCGTGCTCAATATTCCACTCATCATATTCTTCAAAAATCCGGGAATTAAACTGCTTATATCGCAGGCTGACCCTCACCTCTTCCTGGCTGATGCTGAGAATGGTCACTTTGAAAATTTGCGTCGTGACAGGCGATTTTCTCGCCAAGTCCCCGCTTTCAGGTTCTTTTTTTACCGGATAAAGGGCGGCGATATCGCCCGTTCTGAAATTGGCTAAGGGGTTCGTCGCCAAAGTTTTTTTAAAAACGATGACTGGATCGTCGTCGCTCGAACGATTTTCTTTGATGCTCAGGGATCTGATAATCTGAAAACCATCTTCTTTTTCTTCAAAGGAATCGAGCCAAAGGGAAGCCTGCCCGTTCGCCCTTTCCACGCCCTGAAGACCCGTCTTTGCCAGCAGATGCTCCCTGGCAATAAAGCCCGCAAAAACGCCAAAGTATCTCCGCTCCAGCGCCCCTAAGGAAGAATAGGTCTTTTCAAAGCACTCGATGTTTCGTCGCGCGAATCCTTTGATCTGCGGATATCTGTCTGCCCTGATTTTATCAAAAATGGAGGCGTTCTTTTCCGGCTCTCGGCTATTGGCCAGCAACCGCTCTATGGCCATCAGTTGGTTTCTGACCTGCAAAGCTTCGTTTTGCTCTGCCTTTACTACCGGAGCAAATCTCAAAGGCCCCTGTTCCATCCCCGAATATAATATGTAGCAGGCGGGGTCGGTCGCTCCACCAAACACCGAACGCACCATCAGGTCGTACATCAGCGTCTGGATAAAATGGCTCGCACTAAGACCAAAGCGATTGGGGTTAAAAGGCTGGCCGCTTTTCAATTCGACGATTGCGCTGCGATTTTCATTTTTGTAAAAAACATCCAAGCGACCCTGAAGGCCATGCGCCTCATCGTAAAAACCCGGCTCCAAATAACATTCAGACGGCTCTATTTCGTATTTTCTCATATCCGTCTGCACCATCAATTTCAGCGTTGTCCAGTGTTTTTGAGAGTTTTGATTGAGTTCTTTCACCTCCGCATCCGACAGCAGGGCAAAGGTCAGGGGATTGGTTTTGAAGACTTTGGGAAAGGTCTCTTTGAAAGTCGCCTGCGCATTATTCATCAATTCATCTAAGAAAAAGTTGGCGATGTTTCCCAGTGTCATTGGAAGATTTGGCTCTTGTGGAAGAAATTTTTGAAGTAGAAAAAGAACCGGCTCCGCTCCCCTACCCTGAAAGCAATTGGCTATGGCGGTGACATCCAACAGGAAATCAGGCTCTACGACAATAGCTTTGGCGCGATAGACGGGGTAATCTTCGCCTTCCTCCACTTCCACATCTATCAGATTGAGCAAAACCGGAAAACCAAAAGTGCTTCTAATCTGCC
>CAZXQI010000099.1:0-13564 GCA_964643005.1 uncultured Saprospiraceae bacterium
TTTGAAATAATCCTTTTTTCCAGAAGAGCCTTAAAAAATAGGAGAGCCTGATTTTTTACCAGGTCTTTCCTAACCGGAATAATGCCGTAAATTGAACGAAGGTTGAACCCTTTGCTTTTTGCAACCACTTCCTTCCACGGTAAATACTCCTGAGTTTTCCAGTCATTGTTGAGCGCCCTGAATGCCTCTATGAGTCGGGCAAGGTAGTGTTTACTGACGCTTTTGATTACATCAGTAGTTTTGAAATAGTTGCCATCAGATTGATAGCCCTGAAATGTAATCCAGTAATTTGAATCAATATCGTCTTCTATGTCCTCCGTAAGATTCTCCCAGTCTTCACTTTGAAAAAGTAGATCACAGCGTCGTTGAAGTTTTGTAAATTCTGTCAGCTTTGGCACTTCATCAATAGATAAAAACTCAGGGATAATGCAGTGGTTGACTCCCGCAATTTTAGTTTTCAGGTTTTCTAGCACATAATCAGAACCACGATCAAGGGCAGTCTGTACCCCACTGGAGACCTGGTAATTCACTTGAAATAACTTTGAATTTAGGTGAGCAGCATAATTAAAAGTAGTTGTAACAAACATCTTATTGAGACTGTAACGTCCTCCAAACTCAGGTATAGCTACGTCTGGAAATGTAACTCCGGTTGCATAACACAGCTTTGGAATGGTCGAAGTTTCCTTCTCTTTTTTAGGTGGGATAAAAAACTCTTCAAAACCTTCTAAGTCTTTGATGGGTGTGGGTTTAGATAGCTCAAGTGTCTCAGACTTGATGCTCGCTGAAAGCAAGACAATCTTATCATTCATGGAAAGTTTCAAATCATCTAATAATAATTTGGCTGTCACTGTCTTTTTCCCCGCCTCTCCAGGATTCTCTGATTTCCCACCAGCTTCGCAGTATTTATCTTCAAATATCTGCCACAGTTTTACTATCTCTGCAAGTGCCAAATAAAGTTTTGAACCTATTAGATTGGTTTTTTTCCCTTCTATTTCCTGCATCCATTCGCCCTTCTCAACTTTTTCTTCTTTACCAAAAAAAGTCTTTTGGAATTGATAGAGTTTTGAAGAGATTTGTACACAAGAATAGACTGCTTTGTTATTCCCAGGTTTAATCTTGAAATTCCTCCACTTTTTAGAAGATCGGTCGTCAAAGGCTGATAATTCAGGACTTATATAAACATCCTGTGCATCTATGTCGAATACCATTTCTGCTACATAGTTGTTGAAGGGAGTTTTGTCCTTTCCTTCTGGGATGGGAGCCTCTACAAAATCTATGAGGTCGTCCCATTCATCCATATTTTTACCTCGCTGGTTACCTATGGCAATAAGTGTTCTGAGCATAAGCTGAAATTTTATGTTTTTTCAATTCATTTGCAATCTACCCTCCCCCCTCTGACAACTACTGTCAGACCCTCAAACTATTTTTTATTTCATCCACATTCCCTTCCCTGCCCGCTCCCGCAGATAGGCGGCGAGGTGCGGCGGTTCCAGCACCTGAATTTCGCCGGGGAGGCTCAGTATGAAGCGGCCGACGCCATCCTGCGAGCGCACTTCCACGACCAGGCGATAGGGATAGGCGGTATTGCCGGAAGGCTGTATATAAGGTTTGGCGGCGGAAAACTCCTCTACGAGGAGGCTGTAGGCTCGAATGTTCAGGAGCAGTTTGACGATAAAAGGTTCTCCCGACATGCCGAAAATATCGCAGGGTGGGGCGCTGCCCTCATAAGTTCGGTTGTCCGGCAAAAACTCCACCTGCTCAATGCGGGTTGTCTTGAAAATGCGAAAACCATCCGCGGCAGGTTCCCAGGCAGTCAGTTGCTGAAAGTCTTTGTCAAATTCATTTGGCTCCACAATTCTGTCGGAAATGGTGTTGGAGTTGGCAGAAAAATAATTGACTAATTTCACTACCCGGTTGCGGCTGATAGCTGTCTGCAACAAGCTTAGGATTTTGGCTCTGCGCACTTCGACCAGCTCGTCCGCCAGGGGAACCAGCTCCGACTGTTTGAACAATTTCCGATAAATACTCTGTTTGAGTGGATTCGTGCCAGGTATCACAGAGAGAGTAGCCTGGAGAAGAGCAAATTCTTCGGTAGTCAGATCGGAGACATTGCGTTGTTTCAGATCGGGCAAAACCCAGCGATTCTGTTCGTCGGTTTCTATTTCATAGCCTAAGTCGCTGAGCGCATTCCGATACCGATAGGTCGTCCGCTCGTTACATTCCAACAGCTTAGACAATTGCCTGACCGTTCGGGGGATGGGATCCTTTAGGAGACCTATGAGGCGAAGCACTCTGAAAGCTTTGTCTTTTGAATCCATAAGCAGTTTCTACTTTTCGTCAGGGGAAACTCTGTCAGACCCCGGAAATTTTCTCATAATACGTCCCAAACGTATTAAATTTTACTGAGAAGCGAGCCGACAGAAGCGAAAACTTAGTGGAAGAATGACGACTGTTGTATGTTAGATGCTATTTCGACGATTTGTAGATTTCGGCAAGTCCCTTCATTGCGTTCAGATAAGAAGATACGTTTTACTTTGCCCCGCCATTTCTATAGAAGACGACAATTACGGGCTTTCAAAATCTAATACCTTTATCGCCCAATCCCCAGAACTCCTGTCAAAAACCTGAAAAGATGAGATACCTTCGATTCCTCCTGCTATTACTGCTGATGGCTTCCTGTCTAAACGAGGGAAATAAGACCGGCATAGATAAGGCTGCCATGGCGCAGCAGGTCAAAGACGCCTTTCAGCACGCCTGGTATGGGTACAAGGAATACGCCTGGGGGCACGACGCCCTCACTCCACTCAGCCGGTACTACCAGGACTGGCACGAGGAGTCGCTGCTGTTGAGTCCCGTCGAGGCTTACGGCCTGCTGCGGATGATGGACTTAGAAGAGCAGGCGAAAGAGGTCAGGACGATTATCCGGCAGCAATTGAATTTCAACAGGGACTTCGAGGTGCAGGTATTTGAGATCACCATTCGCCTGCTGGGAGGATTGCTGAGCGCCTATCAAATGGACGGGGATGAACAGTTTTTGTTCAAGGCCACCGACCTCGCCAACCGGCTGCTACCCGCATTCGACACGCCGACGGGAATCCCCTGGCGATACGTCAACCTGCGAACCGGCGCCCTGCGGGATTCGCTGAACAACCCCGCAGAAGCCGGTACGCTCATGCTCGAATTCGGCGCCCTGAGCAAACTCACCGGCAGCCCCATTTACTACGAAAAGGCGAAGCGGGCCATGATGGCCGTGTACGAGCGCCGCGGCGAAACGGGTCTGCCCGGAACGGTTATCAACGCCATCACCGGCGAATGGGTGGATACGGAAACCCATATCAGCGGACGTATTGACTCCTATTACGAATACATGCTCAAAGCCTGGCTGCTGTTTGGCGACGTGGATTTTAAAGATATGTGGGAGACGTCCATCGCTGCGCTGAATACCCACCTGGCCGACACGACTGATACCGGATTCTGGTACGCTCATGGAGACATGAACACGGGCGAGAAGACGGGAACCTATTTCGGGGCGCTCGACGCTTTCATGCCCGCCACACTCGCTCTGGGCGGCGACTTAGAGCGCGCAAAAGCTCTCCAGGAGAGCTGTTTCAAAATGTGGACGCTGGCGGGTCTCGAACCCGAAATGCTCGATTATAGCAGTATGGAAATCCTCAACCCCTTTTATGCCCTTCGACCGGAGAATTTGGAATCGGCGTTTTATCTCTATCAGTTCACCAAGGACGAGCGCTACTTGGAAATGGGAAAAACCATGTTTGACAGCATCCTGGAGTATTGCAAAACGGAGGCGGGCTTTGCCGCGCTGAAGGACGTCAGAACCAAAGAACAGGCCGACGAGATGGAGAGCTTTTTCTTTGCGGAAACCCTGAAATACGCCTGGCTGCTATTCAGCGCAGAAGACTGGGATTTTAAAAACACCGTCTTTAACACCGAGGCTCATCCGCTAAAGCGAACCTGGTGACTCCCGAAATACTCCTAACCTTGCCTGAAACTGAAAAATCAGCGAAAAAAAATAACGCAATAGAATCACATTCCAATAAAAAGACTCCTGAATGAGTTTAGGGGAACTATTTTTGAATGTCCCGTATATTTTAATTTCGAATAAAATAATCGGGCCCCGATTTTCTACTTCAACCATATAAATTTTAGTGCAATGAAAAAGTGGTTCATCATCATCTCCTTCGCCTTCCTGATGGGAAGCAACGCCTTTGCCCAATCCGGTATTCAGTTCGGCCAGGAAACCTGGAAGGAACTGTTGGCCAGAGCGGACAGGGAAGACAAACTCATCTTCATGGACGCCTATGCCGAGTGGTGCGGCCCCTGTAAAATGATGGACAGAAATATCTTTTCACAAAAAGAAATCGGCGACTTTTTCAATGCCAGATTTATCAATATCAGGATGGATATGGAAAAAGGGGAGGGGATTGGACTCTCCCGCGACTTCGGTATCATGGCCTATCCCACCCTGCTTTTTATTGATGAAAAAGGTAAAATAGTCCACAGGGCGGTCGGCTACCACAACGCAGATCAATTGCTCGAACTCGGCGAGGCCGCCCTCGATCCCAGGCGGAATATCAGCGGCATCTCTCAGCAGTATGAACAGGGCGACCGCTCTCCGGAATTGCTTCGCAGCTTAGCCCTGGCAAAATTCGAGGCGATGGATGGCTCTTACGTCCAGATTGCCGAGGAATACCTCGCTACCCAGGAAGACTGGGGAACGGAAGAGAACATGGAATTCATCTACCGAATGACGAATGATTTGGATTCTAAAATGGCCGATTACTTTTTGGAACACCAGAAAGATTTCGAGGCCGGTTTTGGAGAGCAGCCGGTGGCCGGGAAGGTCAATGAATTGGTGCAGACTTCCATTTCGAGAGCGAGCGCAGAAGCCGACCTGAAAAGCGTCGAACAGTTGTACGCCCGACTTTACCCCGACAGGGCGGCAGAAATGGCGGCTCGCCTGAAAATGGGCTTCTACGCCCAACGAGAGGATTGGAGCAATTTTGCCAAAGCGACCAATTCATTTTATAAAAAATTTCCGGCTCAGGATGGAGACGAGCTGAACGAATTAGCTTGGATTTTCTACGAATCCGTCGAGGGAAAAAAGAATCTCAAAACTGCCGTTAAATGGGCAAAGCAGTCTGTCAAATTGGGAGAGAACTATTTCAATGTGGATACGATGGCCGCTCTATATTCCAAATTGGGCAAAAAGAGCAAGGCGCTGAAATACGCTGAAAAAGCCATCAAAATCGCCCAGGCTACCGGCGAGGACTATTCCTCCACAGAGGAGCTGATTCGGCAAATCAAAGGAAAGTGAGGCGCCGATACCGCCCATTTTTTTTAAATAAATAAGGGGAGAATTCTTCTGCCAATGCCTTAGACTAATGCCGGCGTTTCCAGCCTGTCCTCTGATTGTTGATTAACCCGACCTGAGTAGTCGGGTATTTTGAAAAAAAACAGGCGATACATTTTTGTCCGAACACCCCTGCCCTGATTGACGGACGCTGCGGGCGCTCATCGGGGCGACGTCCGTCAGAGATATAGTCCTGAAAAATCTTCGACCCTGCCAAAAGGCGCACATAGCTTACAATTTTACTTTAAAATTATTTTCAATCTCACCTGTCTGAGTCTGTTTCATCCGAGTTTTGCCGAAAATTTCAAATTCATGAAAAATAAAACAGTAATCGTCACTGGCGCCGGATCGGGCATCGGCAGAGCTATAGCGCATAAATTCGCCGGGCATCAGGCCAATGTCGTCGTCTCGGATATCAATGAAGAGGCGGGGAATAATACGCTGCGGGAAATCAGGGACGGGCAGGGTACAGCCATCTTTATCAAAGCCGATATTTCTCAGGTAGAGGAATGTGAGCGCTTAGTCAAAAGAGCGGTGGAGGAATTCGGGCAGCTCCATTTTGCGGTCAACAATGCGGGCATAGGCAGCGCCGGCCTCAAAACTGGCGAATACCCGACCGACCGCTGGGAAAAAGAAATTGCCACCAACCTGAGCGGAGTCTTTTATGGCATGCGCTACCAGATTCCCGAAATGCTGAGAGCCGGCGGCGGCGCCATCGTCAATATCTCCTCCGTGCTGGGTAGCGTGGCCACGCCCCTGTCGGTAGCCTATATCGCCGCCAAGCACGGCGTCGTCGGCCTCACCAAAACTGCCGCATTGGAATACGCTCAGCAAAATATCCGCATCAATTCCGTCGGTCCGGGATACACGGAAACGCCCCTGTTGAGTAAGTACAGCGAAGAGAAGCGGCAATCCGTTATCCGACGCCACCCCATGGGAAGACTCGCCAGACCGGAAGAAATTGCCAATATGGTCTTCTGGCTGTGCAGCGAAGAGGCCGGCTTTGTCACCGGCGCCTATTTCCCCGTAGATGGAGGCTACACTGCTCAATAGCGAAAAGAATCTGCGGGAACCCACTCTATGCTTCCTCCGCCGCCTGTTTCCCCAATTTGGTGGCGACGATGGTGATGATGAAAATCTGTAGGGCGTGGAAAACCATCAGGGGAAGCAGGATGATACCCGCAGGGATAGAGGCGGGAAAGAGGATACTGGAAAAGACGGTTCCGTGGACCAATGATTTTTTGGTGCCGCAAAACTGAGCCGTGATGCGGTCTTCCCGATTGAATTTCAATAGTTGGGCGCCGTATCCCGTGAGGTGATAGACGATGTAAAACAAAGCGGCCACCGCTGCAAAAATGAACAGCAGGTCTTTTATTCCCACGGAGCTGAATACCTGGTCTTCAAAAGAGGCCGCAAAGCTCTTGTAGATAATCAGCAGGATGACGGACTTGTCGAAGAGGACGAGGGAGCTGCTGTGCCGCTGGACGTATTTTCCAAAAAGCGGATACAGCGCCAGACCTGCGCTGATGGGTAGAAAAATTTCCGTCAGGAGTTTGAGATATATCGCGCTCAGGTCAAAGCCGCCGGCGCTGTGACTGAGAAAAAAGCCTGTCCAAAGGGGAGTTACCGCAATTCCGATTAGACCCGAAATGCTCGCATTGAAAATGGCCGCCGGCAGATTGCCTTTGGCGATGGAGACCATCACTACAGAAGAAGAAACGGTAGAAGGCAGAGCGGCTAAGAATAAAAACGCCAGCCATATCAAGCGACTGTGTTCCGTTTTTAAAAAAGGAAAAAAGAAAAGAACGATGAGCGGAAAGAGCAGGAAGGTGGAAAGCTGGACTACCAAATGCAGCTTCCAGTTGCGCAGACCGGTTTTTATTTTTTCAAAACTGAGTTTTAATCCGTAAAAAAAGAAGATGAGGGAAATGCCTATGCTGCCGATGCTGTCTAAGGGAATATGGCTGTTTTTGCCGCCCCATTGAGGAAAGAGCCAGGCGGTCAGGACGGTGAGGATGGTGGCGAGGATAAAGCGGTCTGTCTTTTTCAGGCTCATCTTTTAAGGATTCACTGCGGAGGGTGCGAAGGAAATAAATATCCCCGGTATTCCGCTCCCCTCCGCAGCAAAAAAGAGCCGCCGCTTTTATCGGTCTGCTCTGAGGAACTGGCCGTTAGAATCAAAATAAAGCTCTATGTCGTTGCTCAGTTCGATTTTTTGGCCATTGCGCTTTTTCTTCCATTCGACGATGAGACTGTTGGGATAATTGGCGCCTACATAGGTTCTGACAGCTTCTGGGATAACGCTTTCGGGGAGCGCCATTTTGGACTCAATTTCTTTTATTCCAAATTGCCCGTCGAATTCCAATTTTACGCGGTTGTCCAATTTTACTTCGTACTCGACGCCCGACAAATCCACCTCTTTTTCCAACTTAATTATTTGCTGTTGAGGGAAATGCTGTCTGACGTAATCCTGAATTTGTGCGGGCGTCTGATCCAGACCGATCAACTGGGTCTGCGCCTGAACTGATAAAGAGAAAATGAGCGCAAATGCTCCGATCAAAAACTTAGTGACTTTCATGATGAAAAGATTTTTGCAGGAGAGCACAGCTCCCTGATGTTAATAAAATGTAGATTTCAAATAAAATTTCAAACACCCGGATTGGCAAAAAAATAACTTTCAAACCATCCGCGCTTTCGGCCTAAAAACCTTTAAAACCAGTAAATGTTTGCTCCAATTTAAAACTTAACGAAAAGACGGGGACAAAATGCGAGGCTTTGCTCAGGGGCATTTTTAAAGAGTGAATGAGGCGAACGGGCAGGATTTATTTTTTTAAAAAACGGGCTACTCAGGGCGGTTCTTCTCCTCGCTCTTTTCTAATAAGCGGTCTATTTTCATTTCTAATCTTTCGACCTTTTTTTCTAATTCGTCGGTGTTGTCGCTGACCATGGCATCCACAAAAACGGAGTTGACCAAGGACAGCCCCAGCATTCCACCGGTCAGTACGATGAAGACAAAATAGAGATAGACCAGGAAGGACAAGGTAGAGGAGCCGTTTGATTGTACGATTTCCTCGGGGATATCAAACCAGCCTTCAATGGTGAATATTTTAAAAGTAGAATAGAGCGAGATGATTGGGTTGCCGTAATGCTCCGGTGAAATTCCCTGATATAAATAAAATGAGAAAATGCCGACGATAAACAGGTAGATAGCAAACCCGAGCAGTACGATGACCGAGGCTTTTAAGGCTCTGTTCATGCCTTCGATCAGGCTTTCAATGCCGGGGAAGAATTTTAGAAATCTAAGAGATTTAAAAACCCGCAGTACCCTGAGCACAAGGAATAAATTAAAGCTCTCAGTATCAATGTTTAATACAAATGCAAGGAGCGCCGGAATGGATAACAATATGACGGTAAAGTCCAGTCTGTTCCAATTGGATTTGAAATATTCCCTGCCGTATTCTCTGAGCTTTATGACTAACTCTGCTATAAAAAGAATCGTGAAAAGGTTGTCTAAAAGAGAAACGATAAAGTTGAAAGTATTCCCCAAGTCAAAGCCGCCAAAGAAAATGGTCGCTGCATTCAGGATGATGAGCAGCAGTATGAAATTGTCGCGGAGAAACAATTTTTTCATAGATAGCTGATTTTACGCTTTTTGCATTTCCTTGTTTTCCAACTCCTTTTTCTCGGATACAGGTCTCAAAAATACAGAAGCCTGAAACTGCGGTTTACAGCTTCAGGCATTCTCATTCATCCAACCGGTCAAAGCGACCCTCAAAACTCAACCCATTTTTCGTCGCTCCTGCCTGAGGCAATGACTTTATCAATGAATTGCATTCCCCTGACGCCGTCCATGATGCCAGGAAAGTCCTGATATACTTCGGGCGCCTCTTTGCCTTCTAATCTGGCTCGGAGGCAGATGGCAAAATTGCGGTAGATATTGGCGAAGGCCTCTAAGTAGCCCTCGGGGTGGCCGGCTGGGATTCGGGTATGGGCGGTTGCAGCCGGATACAGATTCCCGACACCGGTGCGGAGTACCTCCATCGGCTGGTCTAGCCATTTGACGTAGAGGGAATTTGGCTCCATCTGGAACCACTGTAAGCCCGCCTTGGCGCCATAAACGCGGATGTTGAGGTTGTTCTCTTCCCCTGCTGCAATCTGGCTGGCGTGCAGGATGCCTTTGGCGCCATTGTCAAAGCGGAGCAGCGCGCTCCCGTCGTCGTCCAACAGGCGACCCTCCACGAATGTGCTGATATCGGCGCACAATTCTTTGATTTTCAACCCGGAAATGTATTCTGCCAGATTCTCGGCGTGGGTGCCGATATCTCCCATGGCGCCGGCGGCTCCGGAGCGACTGGGATCTGTCCGCCAGCCAGCCTGCTTGTTGCCCGATTCCTCCACTTTGGTGGAAAGCCAGCCCTGCGGATATTCTACGACGACTTTGCGAATCTGGCCGATGTCGCCATTTTTCACCATCGCCCTGGCCTGCTTTACCATCGGATAGCCCGTGTAGTTGTGCGTCAGCGCAAAGAGGAGACCCGTGCGCCTGACGAGGGTTTCTAAGCGGAGCGCCTCTTCCATATTGAAGCACAGGGGCTTGTCGCAGACAACGTGGAAGCCGTTTTCCAATGCCATTCGAGCAGGGCCGTAGTGAACGTGGTTGGGCGTGACGATAGAGACGAAGTCCATGCGTTTGTCCTCCGGCAGGCGCGCCTCCTTTTCAATCATCTCCTGATAGCTGCCATACACGCGATCGGAAGGGATGAAGAGATCTTCACCCGAGAGCTTCGACCTTTCCGGATTGGAACTGAAGGCCCCGCACACTAACTCAATTTCTCCATCGAGGGCGGCGGCCATGCGATGCACCCCGCCGATAAAGGCGCCCCTGCCACCCCCTATCATTCCCATTCTAATTTTTCTTTTCATTGCTATTCAGTTGAAACTCCCAATGGAGAATTTTCCAATGAACAAAAGTCGGTAATAGGACTATAAGCTGTTGATTCCCAATACCTTTTTATTTTAAAAAAATAACCACATAATGCTCTTTGAACCTCAGAGAAAACCATCCTCACAATCTCCGGGAAAGGTCGTACCAGTCCCTCTGGCAGCTCCAGTCCTTTCAGTTACTCCCCCCTCTCGCTGGCTATCAAAGCCTCCTGATTTTGATATTCCTAAACCACACCTCGTCGCCGTGATCCTGTAGGCCTATGTTACCTGTCACAGCCATTCCGTACATGGGATATTCTCTGAATTTGGAATTGGCCAATTGCTCCCTCCATTTCGGGGAGCCTATTTCATATTCTAAGCATTTGTTGCCGTTGAGCCAGTGCTCTACATGGCCCTTGTTGAAGATGATGCGCGCCGTATTCCACTCGCCGGCGGGCTTGCCGTAATTGCCGGCGCATCCCTCCATGTCGTAGTTGTCGCCGACGCGGTGGGTACTCGTTTCAAAGCCCGGCTCCAACTCCGCCCAGCCGGCGTTATCAATGACCTGAAATTCAGGCGCATTATGCCAGATAGCGCTGTTTTCTTCTTCGTGGACTAAGTACAGGATGCCGCTATTGGCCTTTTCAGCGACCATGAAATCTATGCTCAATTCAAAATTTTCAAACTGTTCTTTGGTGATGATGTCGCCGCCGAAATCATCCGGCTTCGGACTGGGCGTCTTTTCGATGACGAGGGCGCCGTCCTTTGCAATCCAGCCGGCAGAAGGCAGATCGGGGCGGTCGTAGCCGCGCCACTGGTCGAGCGTCCTGCCGTCGAAGAGCAGCGTCCAGCCGTCGGCTGCTTCCTGTTCCGTCAGGACATTGGCGCCTGTTGGCGCTTCTCCGGAGTTGTCGGTTGTCGCTTCCTGTTGCTGACCGGATTGGCAGGAAAAGATGATTAATGCAGTAATTAGCAGCGTAAAAAGTTGATTTTTCATAACACAAAAATTTAGATGAAGACGGGCAAGGTAGGAATTTTTTTATTGGCCAAAAAAATAAAAAGCCTTCCGAAGGCTCATGTTCCGGAAGGCTTTTTCATTTTCAAAATTGAGTATTATACCTGCATCAAATCTTTCTCTTTTGCCTCGATGAGGTTGTCCACTTTTTTCACAAAATCATTGATCATGTTTTGAATGTCTGATTCTCTGTGCTTGCCGCTGTCCTCAGAGAAGCCGTCCTTCACCGCCTTCCTGATGCCGTCAATGGCTTTCTGCCTGGCGCTGCGCAGACTGATTTTGGCTTCTTCGCCAAGTTGTTTAGCCTGTTTCGCAAGATCGCGGCGGCGCTCCTCCGTGAGCGGAGGAATGCTCAGTCTGATGACCTCTCCGTCGTTCATCGGCGTGACGCCAATGTTTGCTTCAAAAATGGAGCGCTCAATAGGCGCCAGCATATTTTTTTCCCAAGGCTGGATGATGATCGTCCGGGCGTCGGCTGTGGAAACGCTTGCTACCTGATTAATGGGCGTCAGGGCGCCATAGTAAGAAACACTCAGGCTGTCCAGAATGGCAGGGGAAGCTTTTCCCGTCCTGACCTTTGTGAGTTCGTTTTGCAGGTGATTGACAGCTGACTGCATGGCTTCCTTTGCCGCCTCTGTCAGTAGGTTCATTTCTTCGGCTTGCATAGTTGTTGAATTTGTTTACAAAATCCGGAGAGCCGGAGTCGAAAGTCGCCGGCAAAAGTAAAAATCTTCGGGCGTTTTAAAAACTCAGCCTCTGCGGCTTTGTCCCGAAGGGGAGAGAGGAACTTTACGGCAAAATTTAAAAAACGGAAAATTTATCGCGCAGCGATGACTAAGCGTAGGATTTGACCGCTCAGAAATTGTAAGTCACCTCTTCTTTATTGATTTCGATATTCTTAGACTCCAGCATTTTTTGGATAATGGATTCTGCGTCCCCATTAAAGGAGAGTTCTTGATTGTGCAGGAGGATATAGCTTTTTAGAGTGGAGACATCCGCAGGGCGATTGCCCGAACGTATCATGCGTTTGATCGTCTCTTCGGCGACCATCGCGAGGATAGCGTCGTCTTCCATCACAGAAATTTCGGCATTGTCGTCGGAGAAAGAAGAGATATGGCTATTGCCGTTATGCCGGCGCTCTCCCTCAAAATTGATATTCGATTCGAGGTGATCGATATCCACGTCTTTTTTGCGCTTTACGCGGATGCAACTTCTCTCCTCCGCATTGATGAATTCGACCAGCGGATCTAATTCGGAGTTATTGGATACGATAGCGAATTCGACGTCCTTTTCCAATTTTTCGTGCAACTTGCCCATGATAAAAGCAATGTATAAATCGAGATTTCCTGGCGTTGCTCCTTTGACGATTATCCAGCGAAGGTTCTTTCCGGCAGCTTGAGTCTGGGCGACTAAGCTCAGCGGTATTTTTTCTATAGCGGTATCTACGAAGACGAAAACCCTTGAAGCTACCTTTTCAAGTTTTTTAAAATTGATGAGCAAAAGATTCTCGTAATCAATGAAAATGTACCGACGAGCAAGTGGGTTCATGTTTTTTGTTTCTCAAGTATTAAGTTGGAAGATTTTGGCGGCCAAAGTATGTTTTTCGGCCAAGATAAAACAGTTTTAACCATATTTATTTGATAAAAACATTTCCTTCAATTTATATCTTTGCCAACCGCAGGCGGCTGCGCTCAGGTCTATTAAAACAATTGCTTAGAAAATTTAGACGCTTCCGAAATATTCTTAGAATCGAAGCTTTTCCGGCAGATTTCACCTGCCTAAGCTTGAACGCCTCGCTCCATGACGGCTTTTTAGCGCAGGATTTCAATGCTACAAATAACTAAACTCATGTTCAGAAAAACAGCCTTGCTCTTCCTCTTTTTAATCGCATTCGCAGGCCTTCGCGCCCAAAATAGCGAATACTTAGACTATATTGAAAAATATAAAAAGATTGCTGTCAGCGAGATGAGCCGGGCAGGAATCCCCGCCAGCATCAAACTGGCGCAGGCTCTACTCGAATCCAACGCCGGAAAAAGCGAACTGGCGCGCAAGGCTAATAACCACTTTGGAATCAAATGCGGAAATGACTGGACCGGAAAATCTTACAGCAGGGAGGACGACGATTACGACGAATTTGGAAACATCATTAAATCCTGCTTCCGCAGGTATAAATCCTCAGATGATTCTTTCATCGCACACTCCGAATTTTTGAGGGATCCTAAAAAGGCCAACAGGTACGGCTTTCTCTTTCGCTT